>CAMYWO010000004.1:0-77721 GCA_947302815.1 uncultured Clostridia bacterium
GGGCTTTGTGAGGATGGTAGTATGAAGTACGGTGAATCTGCATTCGATATTCTGTATCTGGTCTTTGCGATATTTACGGGCATTGTGATTCTGATCCGGCATAGAAATAAGGCGGATGTCCTGATGGGGACCGCGGCTTTGGTGCTCGGGGCGGGGGATGCATTCCATCTTGTTCCGCGTGTGGTGAATTACTTTTCCGGAAGCGATCTGACCTGGTATCTCGGGCTCGGAAAACTGGTGACGTCCATCACGATGACGGTCTTCTATATTCTTGTTTTCTATCTTTATAAGACGGTGTATAAGAAAAACGACCGGGGCGTGAAAGGCGTCGAGGTGACGATACTGATCCTTGCCCTGGCACGCGTGGTGCTCTGCCTGATGCCCGGAAATAACTGGTTCTCAGGAGAAGGAACGGTACTGTGGGCGGTCCTTCGTAACCTGCCGTTCATGGCGATCGGCGCCCTGATCGTGTATCTGTACTACAAAGTGAAAAAAGAAGACAGATATCTCGAAGGGTTTTGGATCTATACAACACTGTCGTTCCTGTTCTATATCCCGGTTGCACTTTTCGCGTCGCTTCTTCCGATCCTCGGTATGCTGATGCTCCCGAAAACGATCTGCTATATCCTGATGCTGATCTCATTTCTCCGGAAAACCATAGAGAAGGACTCTGATAAAGATGCTTGGCAAAGATGATATTAGGCGCTGCATCCGAAGAATAGATGTCAGGTCTGCAGAGTCTCTTGACGTTACGTTTATGGATGGAACAGTGATCAAGTGTTCATTGTAAAAACAGCGCGTGGGTGTTCGCACTTATACTCATACGTAATATATCGAATAATTTGGTTCTAGACAAATCCTGAATGTCCCTGATTGGATGTTCAGGATTTTTCTTTTGTGTAAAAATGTCGTTTGACCACAATTACGGTAAAAGATAAATGTCTGTGAAGATGTATAAATACACATGTCATTGCTAATTACAAGTTTTCATAATAAAATACAACCCATAACAAAGGTGGGCTATGAAAAAGACGTATATTACAACTATGCCAAATCACATCGGAGCTTTTCTTAAAGCAAGCGAATGCTTTACTTGATTCTTATCCTTGTTTCGAAATAACAGGGGATGTTTCGAAAAAGATTCGTGGTTTTATCCCGGCTTTTTCAATGAAGCAATTGCTTTTCAGATAGTGCACTGTCTATAATGAATTTGGGTATGGAAAAACTGGTTTTGAAAGGGGAATGGGTGGTACAGTTTTTCTATGGAAAAATGGAAAAGAATCATTGCGTTCGCACTTGCAACGGTGATGTTATCTACAGTCTGTCTGACAGCATCTTCCTGTAAGAAAAAGGGAGCGAAAAAGAAAACCGTCCTCGAAACAGATCCCTTCTATACTACCAAGAGATTAGAATTAGATCCCAAACTCAGTTTAGATGACTTTTATTCTGTCACCCCGGTAGGACCGTGGATGTGCCACGACAAGTTTGCGATGATTTATTCTGTGGAAAATAAACCTACCGAAAAGAACCCGTATCCTGAAGGTTGGGGTTACTTGATGGGCATCTTCGATATGGAAGGAAATCTTCTCCAGATGGTCGATCTCGAGAATGTATTGCACAGCGTACCCGGCACCGGTGCGCAGGCACTCGGTCTCTGTGAGGGTGAAAAAGGCATCCGCTTATATTTCGAGAATTTTGCTTCAACCCGTGTTGTTAATCCCGACACCATAACGCCGGCCAATACGAGGGGCCTCGACGAGATAAGAGAGTTTATATACAGTTGTGAATTTGATTCGAATACCGGAGAGGTGATAAAAGAGCCGCATCTGCTCAGGACCGATCCGGATGGGGTATATTTCTTCAGTTTGAGTTTTATAGAGGGTTATGAAGTCGGCAGTGTCCAGTCTTATGACGAAGAGCGAAACACGACGCTGATGATCGTTGTTTCCAGGGATGGGGAACCGCTCTATCATGTTGAACTCGATAAAGTATTCGGTCCCGGCGTAATAAGATATGTGGATAGTATCAATGGTGCCGGCAATGGTACGGCCATCATTAATTGCATGGGGAATACCCCGTTGGTCGCGAAGTTCGATCTGAAAACAGGAACGATGACCAAAGTCCCGGATGCGAAACCGATCAGCGACAACCAGAAGATCTCCTCGACCAGGGAAGGAAAAGGATACAATACCAAGGCAACAGGTATTTATGAATATGATCCGACAGGTGCGAATGAGGACTGTGTTCTGAACTTCGATCACTGCGATATCAACCGCTATGAGAGCCAGACGGCAAATGTGCTTTCCTGTGACGAAAACAAGGTGATCCTCGGATGCAGTCCGAGGATGGAAGGTCAATTTTTGTTACCGGATCCCGTGCCTGTTTATATCCTTGAGAAGGCCGAAAAGAACCCGAATGCAGGGAAGACTGTTCTAACCGTCGCAAGTCTCAGCGACTCGGTTACCTATTTTGAAGGAGAGGCACTGAAGACCTTTAATGAAAAGAACCCGGAATACTATGTACAGTTGGTGCTTTACGATCAGAACGCTTATCAGAAGAGCGGTGAACTGACAGATGATATCGATGCGAGCGATCGGCAGATGTATAGTGCTTTGTCGATGGTCAGCGGAAGTCTGTCCATGGATATCCGTTCCGGAAACGGGCCGGATGTTATCCTCGGGGCTGCCAGCTCGATCGAGCTTTTGGACAGTCAGTATCTTACAGATCTGACACCGTATCTGGAGGGACAGACATACGATGCTTCCAAATACTATTCAAAAATCATCGATGCCTCGAAGATTGATGGGAAGACATTCTTTATACCGACGTCATTCACGATCGCGGGCATCGTTACGGATGGATCCAAAATGGATGACGGTCAGGCCGGCTTTACCTACGACCAGTATATTTCCTATGTGGAGGATCAGCGTAACGGCAACGAGCCTGTCACAGAATTTATCAGCCGCATGCATTTTCTAAATCTCTGTTTCCAGAGAAGCTATGATCAGTGGGTGAAAGATAAGAAGATGAACATCGAGCAGGAAGACTTCTGTGAGATGGCTGCTTTTTTCAAGGATAAAATTCCGGAGGGTGTTTCTTCGGCACCACCGGAGCAGCTCGACTTGAATGATCTTGATCCCGATGAAGTTGAAGAAAAGATCTTCGATGTGGTATTTATCGAAAACATCAATAGAATCGGAAACCTTGCGCGATACAACTACTTCGGCAACAACGTTAGAATCTTCGGTCTTCCGTCGAAAAACGGAACCGGCCCGTCCGCTAACATCGCTAGTTCTTTTTCAATTACGGAAGGCTCCGGGGTGAAAGATGGCGCATACGCTCTTCTCGATATCCTGCTCAGCAAAGATATCCAGAAAGAATCGATGGATGCGATTCCGATCAACCGGGAGGCGGCTTCGTATCGGGTGGAAAAACAAAAAGAAAATAACCGGAATGGATATAGCTTCATGACTTCTCCGATGGTACTTTGCGATGAGGTGTCAATGCGCGCTCAGGGTCTTTATTCGCCGGACCTGAAGTTCGCGGATATTTTCCTTGAGACGCTGGAGAATGTCGATACGGTCTTCCTGTCCGACAACTCGATCATGATGATAGTGGACGAGGAACTCCCCGCATACCTTCTCGGCCAGAAGGATCTCGACAGCGTGATTGCGACGATCAACAACCGCTCGCAGAATGTGTTTAATGAGAGGTAGGATTTTATAAACAGAAAACCCTGCGAACCATCAATCAATGTGACAAATGCGCTTGCTTTTTCAGCAAGGGCCGTTAAGGCCCTTTTTAGTGCGGAAAAAGAGGGTAAAAAGAGATCTATTTATATATTTCCCTAGGTACAAGGCAGGGTAAGTGATGCTATAATATACAAGTAAAACAAAATTGATGTAGATTTCCGTCTACTTCATATTTCACAGGAGGGGTTATGGGGCAGATTGTTGATGTAATTAAGTACGAAGGTGATAACAGCACCTTTATTTGGAAGCATCCGGCTGAAGATTTTAATATCATGTCGCAGCTTATCGTTCATGAGAGCCAGCAGGCAGTATTCTTCTTGAATGGTGAGGCACTCGATGTATTCGGTCCCGGAAGACATACTCTGGAGACGCAGAATCTTCCGTTGGTTGGAAAAGCACTGAACCGCCTTACCGGTGACCAGTCTCCGTTCCATTGTGAAGTGTATTTCATCAACCAGACGGTGCAGATGGCCGTAAAGTGGGGAACGGATTCGAAGGTCCGCTATGTGGATCCGGAATACGGTATCCCGATGGAGATCGGTGCGAGCGGTGAGATGAATCTGAAGGTTTCCGATGGGCTTAAGCTCCTGATCAAGCTCGTCGGTACGATGAAGGGTATCGCCTGGGGAGAGAACGGAACCCAGTTTACCCAGTCGCTTCAGAATTCTTTCAGACCTTTGATCTCCATGGCAGTTAAGACCAACCTTTCCGCTTCGATCAAGGAAAAGAACATTCCGATCCTGGAAGTCGATGAGCATCTCGACGAGCTGGGTGAAGTTCTGAAAGAGAAGATCCTGCCCGGATTTGAAGAGTATGGTCTTACCATTCCGCAGTTCTATTTAACGACAGTTGTTCTTCCGGAAGACGATCCGAACTTTAAGCGTATCCGTGAACTGCATACTGTATCTCTGCAGGTACGTATGGCGAAGGCTGAGGCAGAGGTCAAGTCTGCACAGGCACTTGCCGAGGCGGATGTAACTGCAGCCCAGAGACAGATCGAGCTGGAGCGTCAGACGACAGAGACGGAAGTCGCGAAGAGAGAAGCCGAGAGAAAGGTCATCGGTGCGCAGGCTGAGGCTGAGGCACTGAAGGTAGAAGGCTTTGCCGAAGCGGAAGTTATGCGTGCGAAGGGCTATACGCAGAAAGATGTTATGCAGGCCGATGTTCAGAAAGCTTATGCGGAAGGCCTGGGAAACATGGGTGGTTCCGGCGGCGGTTCCACTATGGGCGATATCGTCGGACTCGGTGTGGGTCTTAAGGCTGCCACCATGATCGGTAGTCAGGTCGGGAATATGTTTGATCCCAATTTGTCATCCGGTAACACGGCTCCTGCTGCACCGGAGCAGACTGTGGATTGCCCCAAGTGCGGAAACAAGCTCCCTGCAGGCGCGAAGTTCTGCCTGGAGTGCGGAAGCAAGATCGAAATCTTAGATGCAAATGAGATCCTCTGTCCTTCCTGCGGCGAGAAGACGCCGAAAGGAAAGTTCTGTATGAAGTGCGGAACTCCACTGGTAAATAAGTGCCCGAACTGCGGTGCGGATGTCCCGCTGGGCGGCAAGTTCTGCCTCGAATGCGGAACACAGCTGTAAGGAGGGGTGAGAGATGAATAGCTTTAAGTATTATGTAATTTCATGGGCCGTTCTGCTTGGCGCGTTCAATGCAATCGTTTTTGCTTGCGCCGGAGGTAATTTCTCCACCGCATTCTGGATCGGATACGCTTTTATTACCGCTGCTTTTATCGGACAGCTGCTCTGTGCGTGGGTAGCCTTTAAGCCGGCAAACCTTACGAAGAAATTCTATAACATTCCGCTGGTGACCCAGAGCTACGTCGG
This sequence comes from uncultured Clostridia bacterium, assembly GCA_947302815.1. Taxonomy (GTDB): domain Bacteria; phylum Bacillota; class Clostridia; order Saccharofermentanales; family Saccharofermentanaceae; genus Scatonaster. Next base: position 5,585 of record CAMYWO010000004.1, read on the forward strand.
ACTGATCCTGATGCTGATCTTCGGCGGCCTTTTCATGGCGGTTCCGGGTCTTCCGATCTGGGCGGGCGTTGTTGTCTGCGTAGTGATCCTTGCCTTTACAGCGGTTGCTGTCATGAAGGCTGCCGCTACATCGGACATCGTGGGTGCCATTGATCAGAAAGTGGCTGCCCAGACAGCGTTCATCAAGGATTATACGAAAGAGGCGGAATTACTGGTTTCCCAGGCGAAGTCAGATGCAGTAAAAGCAGATGCTTCGAAGGTGTTTGAAGCTTTCAGATATTCGCCGAAGAGAAGCGGCAGTTCCACTCCTGATCTCGAGAAGAGTATTGCGGACAAATTCGTGGCATTTACTACTGCTGTCCAGCAGGACAATTCCGAGTTGACCTCTCAGATCGGTAAAGAGATCGAAGTCCTGATCAAGCGCAGATAATAAAGTTGAACCATTAAATGAAAGAGAAGCTGTCTCAGGATTCCGGGACAGCTTCTTTTTTGTCTTCTTCAAGGTCGAGGAAGTCTCTCTTATCGACGACGGACTTACCGAACCATTTCTTCTTATACCAGTAGAACATGACGATCAGCCCTCGGATACACTCGTCTGTTGCCGTTCCGGCGAAGATTCCGGCAACACCCACGCCCAGTGCGACACCGACTGCGTATCCTGTCGTCAGGCCTAAACCCCAGTTACACAGGATACCCATGATGAGAGGGAATATGTAGGCTCCGGCCGCCTTGAGGCTGCACACAAATGTCATATTGAGACACCTTCCCATCTCGACGAAGATATCGACGATCATGATCATCTGCCCGAGCGCGATGATGTGCTGGTTATCGGTAAATAATTGCAGCGTGTACCTGCACAGGATGGCATTTATGGAGGCCAGCGCTATTGTGATCGGCATCGAAGTCCGCAGCGTGCGGAATACACGTTTATATGCTTCTTCCTGCTTGCCGGCACCGACGAGATGGCCCGTGATGATCTGTGTTGACATTGCGGACGCATTCGAGAAGATCATCGCAAACGAGATCAGAGTGTTACAGTAAGCCCGCGCATTTACCGCATCATTTCCCATTCCGTTAACGAAGGAGAGAAGCGTGGTCTGGTAGAGGTTGTATGTGAGGTTCTCGCCCGCGGTAGGAAGACCGATCTTGATCATCTTCATGAGGAGCTTGGTCGGGAAAGGTCTTAAGTAGCGGAGCGAGAATCGTCCGATCTGCTGCTTGTAGAAGAAGGCGATCAGCGCAATCACTGCGATGAATCTTGCCGCAACAGTCGAGATCGCGACGCCCTCTACACCCATATTCAGGTAGGACAGAGGTCCGTAGAGGAAGATGTAGTTTCCGATGATATTAAAGATGTTGATCGCAAAGGTGACACGCATACCGATCTTGGTGTGTCCGTTACATCTGACGATCTGAAGCATGACGTTAAATACTGCGGTAAGGAATCCGCCGCCACCGACGATGTACAGATACATCATGGAATAGTGGCGCATTTCCGGCGATACCTGAAGGAAGTTCATGATCAGAGGATTTGCCGCGCAAAAAGCACCGCTCAGGATCAAACCGACGGCCAGGTTGACGACGATAGAAAGAGAATAGATCATGTTCATCTTGTCATGACGCTTCGCTCCGAGATACTGCGCAACGACGACTGTCGTCGCTGTGGCGATAACGTTGAAGAAGATATTCATCATGAACATGATGATATTGGCATTACCGACGGCTCCGACGGCAAACTCATCATAGTGGCTCAACATGATCGTATCCACGTTGTTGAGCATCGTATTCAGGAATAGTTCGAAAAACATCGGACCCGCCAGGATCAGAAGCGGTGTTTTCTCATCGATAACGATTGTGCTTCGCTTACTCACAGAATGTCCCTTTATACCTTTGTCATTAATTGTCTCTTATTCCGAAAAACAATATTACTACACGGCCGGCTCGGAATATATCAACTTTCAGCATAATAGTTGCGTTCTTTTTTCATTTTAACGAGTCGAGCACGAGTTTTCTTTTCGACAGATACGATACAGCTAATTCGGCAAATTAGTAAACGTATTGTTTTCAATTAGTTAATGAATTTTCGGAATCATCGTTTTACAATAAATTTGTCACACAAACATTTTTTAGTTTTCATGAGAAGAGATGGCAGGACTTTTATCTGTGTACGAGGAAGATGTTTATGAAAGATAAGAAATTGACTGACTTCAGTATTGATGATGTTTGCGGTTTGTTTGTAGATCACGTGGATGCACTGGTCGTAGTTGATTCCTCAATTGATACATATAAGGCGGTCGTCCGCCGGGGGATCTTCGAGAGTTTCCTGGAGGAGACAGGCAGTTATCACGACCTCATTCTGGATCTGTGGTTCCACTTCAATGATTCAAACGAAAAGGTTTCGGGTGATTATCAGATCTTTGCAGACAATACCGGTGTTTTTAAGGACAAGTACAGCCGGCGCCTGAAGCTCTATCTCGATGATGAGCAGGAACCGCATCTTGTGCAGCTGACGATCTATCCGTTTGAAAAGGAGAAGAAATACATCTTCGTTCTGGATGAGTTCAATGACAACGAATCCCTTCAGGAGTCTCTGACGACGAAGAAGATCAATACGATCCAGAGTTCGTATCTGTTCTCGATGTATATCGATCTGGTCGCCGACACGACCAGCAGCATCAACGTTACGGAGATCTCGGACGATGTCGTCAATTACAACCTGAAGTATTCCGACTGGAGAATGATGATCGTCAACATGATCTGGCCGGAGGACCAGGAACAGTTCCTCCGCCGAACGGATCCGGAGTATCTCAAGAAGAACTTCACTCCCGGACGTACGTCATCCTACGACTGCATGATGCGTAATCTGGAAGGCAATTATATCTGGGTCAAGCTGATTTTCAGCCGCGCACAGACATATAACGAGGACGACTACAGATTCGTATTCATGGTTCAGGATATTCATGACAACTCCATGGAGCTTCTGTCTACTCTTCAGACATACGAGGAGAAAGCGATCAAGGATCCGCTCACCGGCGTATTCAATCACGGTGAGGTGGAGACCCAGCTGAATAACGCAATCGCGGTCCGTCAGAAGAGTGATGCGCCTGTCTCGATCATGATGCTCGACCTCGACAAGTTCAAGGCGGTAAACGACAACTACGGACATGCGACAGGAGACCTGACGCTGAAGAATTTCGCCAAGATCCTGAGTGATACTGCCGCCGAGGAAAAAGCACTGGCCGGCCGCTGGGGCGGTGAGGAATTCGTTATCATCTGCCGCGAGAAGAATGCGGAAGAAGCATGCAAGATGGCGGAGAAACTGAGAAGCCGTGTGGAAGAATATCTCTTCCCGGAGATCTGCCATATCACATGTTCCGTTGGTGTTACGGCACTGAAGGCAGGTGACTCCTTCAAGGATGTCTTTGACAGGATGGATAAGGCCATGTACGCATCGAAGCATAACGGAAGAAACATGGTCACACTGATGTAAGTGAAGTTAACTTAAAGTTTCCCGGGGAGGCTGTCTCATAACGATAAGACAGCCTCTTTCCGTTATGAAGACGCATATCACGGCAAATATGCAGATTTGTGCATTTGCATAGAACAAAATCAGAAATTGTGTAACGTCAGCTATGTTATAGTATTAAAGAAGTTTGACATTTGAACTGGAGGATTGTATATGGCTTCAAAGCGTTTTACAGCAGTTCTTCTGACTCTTGCGATGGCGTTCTCACTGGCCGCTTGCGGGAAGAAGAAAGAAGAAACCAAGAAAACAGAATCGACATCTGAGGAACAAAAAGAGACAATAGAGAAACCGGATGAGACCACTGAAAAGAAAGATTCTTCAAAGGAATCTACAGAGGAAACATCCAAAGCGAATGCCGGAATCGCAGATGATCAGGCATCCCTTAACAAGACTACGCATACACCGGGCTGCATCGAGATCATTCCGGAGTCCTGCGACGCGATCTGGGGGCTGGCTCTTGCAAGTCCGAGTAGCGGTGACAGCGAGATGAACGCTCTCCGCTACCGCTACAGCAACATCCGTTATGTCTTTGAAAACATGGACCACCTCGAGATCTATCCGAAGATGGGATTCTCGGGTAAGGCAGAGGCATATCTTGTTCCGCACCACGAGGATGCTTCGATCTACACGGCAGATTATATAAAGAGCCTGCCGGCAGAAGTGGAAAGAACCGTTCTTGAGGATCCGAATGATCCTAACTGGTACTGGGGTCAGCTCACTCTGAACGAGGAAGTATATGCACCCGGATACTATGACCTGCTGATCGTTGAGGATAATGAACCTCTGGCATCTGTATGCTTGAAGATCGTCAGTTGTGGCGAACTGAGTGACGTTTCCCTCTATGATTATTTCTCGATGCTCAAGGAAGAAATGGATAAGACCGGCGGTCAGGAAAAGTATAAGATCGATTTTGACAAATTCTACGGCTGCTACGAGCAGGGAATCTGGCCGGATGAGTACACATGGAGCGGAAGCGATCTTCCGACTATCCCGAGTGTCTGCACAGATGCAACGATCGAAATGGAAGTAAATAATACTACCCGTGTACATATTATTTCTTCGCTCGAGGATTACGATGGCGAGCAGGCCTGCCAGGATATCGATGAAGTATTCCGCAACAACGGATATGAAATTACTTATCCGGATGGAGATGCGGACGCGAATTACCGTTATGTCTACACCGATATTGATGGTGTACCGGCAGAACTCAGCTACTACAGCTATAACGGTGAACTGCACTTTTCGATCCAAAACCTGGTTGCTAATGCAGCTTCTTGATACGGCACCTTACTGGAAAAAAGAGAGCATCTGCCTTATCGGGCAGGTGCTTTTTTATTCGACGTTTTTTAATTTTCTTTATATAAAGGACTATTTTTGTTTTCAATCTGGCGGTACAATAGAGGGACAGGTTTGTTCTGAACCTGACTAACAGACTGGGAGACAATATATGACACTTGAATCGTTTTATGAGGGTAAAAACCTTCAAGACTACTACATCGGAAAGGTAACACAGGTATTCCGAAGCAACTGTATCGCACAGATCGATAACCATGCTTTGTTCGCTGACAGAAGCAAGTTCAGCAAATCCTTCCTTCCCAATACCATCAACTTCTTTGTTGTTGTTGAATCGACAGCGGGAGTCTTCCTGGGAGAGGTTTTTGAGAACAAATCCTCGAATATCGAGATGTATGAGAATCCGGAAGAAGATCTTAAGCCCGGCGATAATCATACGATCTGTATCGACACGATCGCCATCATGACTCCGAATTCCGAGAAGTTTGAGCTCGCTGGTTTTAATACCCTCGGCATCACCGATAAGGTCTATCTGGCTACCGATGAAGTCTATAAGCTGTTCATGGAGTCTCTGGAGTTCTCCCGTGAAGATGAGGAACCGCTTCCGGCGTTCGCGAATTACCTGAACAGAACGCTTGCAGATGTTTCGCTCAAGCCGAGCACACTCTTCAACCGTCACCTTCTCTGCGTTGGTGCGACGAACAGTGGTAAGTCCACAACAGCACTGGCGATCCTGGATAAGCTGATCAATACCAGACGTAAGGTCCTGATCATCGACCCGACCGGTGAGTACAGAGATGCTTTTACCAATAAAGAAGTTACCAAGCTGACACTGGGTGTCGATACGACGATCTCCCCGAGCAAGATCTCGATGGACCAGTGGGAGAAACTTTTCGAGACAGAGAACTCCAGCCAGGGCGCAGTCCTTGCTGAGGCGATCACTTCTCTGCGCTACATGAAGAAGATCGGCGACGATTCATACTATTCCAAGGTCGGTGCGAACATCGATGAAGTACAGAGCAACCTTGCTTCTGTTTCCAAGGACGATACCGACTTCAACCTTGAACTCCTTCCGGAGCAGATCCAGGCTGAGTCCGTCTGCGAGCCGGACCGTGATAACAACTACAACTTCAGATACCGTTACGATGCTCTCAAGGCGAACTCGAACGCATCCCTGATCCAGAAGATCCAGTATCAGATGACGAATACGAGATTCCTGTCCTTCTTCTCGAATGACCCGAACATGTACAATCTCCTCGACATCGTCGAGAGATTCCTTCAGGTTCCGAAGGCCAGCCTCTACATCAACGCATCCGAGCTCGGTGCTGCGGAAGGTATCGGCGGCATGGTCGTTGACCTGATCAGTAACTTTGTTATATCGCAGGAGAATATCTGCCCGTTCGTATTCTACATCGATGAGGTCCACAGATATTCCAAGTCCAGATATTCCGAGAAGGAATTCCACGGCGGTCTGACACTTCTCGCAAGAGAAGGACGCCGCAAGGGTATCTTCCTCTACCTGACCACACAGAACCCGAAGGACGTATCTCCGGTACTCTTCGGTCAGATCGGTTCGATGATCATCCACAGACTCATGCTGAACGATGATATCCACGCAGTAGAGACGCACCTCGACGATTTCGCGATCAAGCATGTCCGTAAGCTGAATCAGGGCGAAGCGATTCTCACGAGCGTCAACCTCCTGCACAACATGTTCATCCATGTTAACAAGAGTGAAAGAACGCAGGACAACGGAACGCCGCTTCTGTAAGTCTCTTTTTGAAAAGCACTTATTCGGAAGGTCCCGCAGATCAGATGGTCTGCGGGGCTTTTTACATATTCGGAAGAACGATTGTCCGCGCAGTATAATCAGGTGCTTTTCGTGAAAAAAGAGTGGTAATATAAATCGTAATTTCAAAGGGGAGAGATGCTGTTTTTATGGAAAAGAAAAAAAGAGACAATACATGGAGACAGCTGCGATATGCTTTGAAGCAGGTGTGGGATGCCGACCGGCTTCTGCTTCCGTTCACTCTTTTCAAGAACTCCATCGAACAGATCTTCTATGTTTTCTTCTTTGTTTATCTGACAAAATACATCTTCAACTGCATCGAGCGGAACATCGCATACAGCAAGCTGTTCTGGTTCCTGATCTTCGCCTGCCTCGGTCACGTCTGTGTCCACTTCATCTGCGGTTGGTATGAGACCTACAGGAAGATCAAGATGCCGGAGGTTTACAGGCATATTTTCCATCGCGTGATGGATATCTCAGACACTCTGGAACTCTCGGACTACGAGTCGCCGGAGTTCTACGACCGCTATGCACGTGCGCTCGACCGCTGTGCCGAACAGGCGATCGATCTGTCGATCCAGACAGGTGTCTATATCGGAAACGTCGGTGCGACGATCATGTCGCTGGTCATCGTGGTCATGGTCGACCCGGTCCTTCTGATCTTCATGATCATTCCGATGGCCGTCAGCCTTTATTTCGGCAACAAAAACGGCAAGTGCAACTATGACCGCGAAAAGGCGATCACCAGAGATAAGCGTACTGCGGACTACGTCAAGCGTGTCTACTATGAGAAGAAGTACGCATCGGAGATCCGTCTTTTCGACATCAACTCGATCATGCTCGACAAGCAGGAGCAGGCCGTCGAAAGAATGGGAGCTGTGTCTCTGAAATACCGCATGAAGTCGGCGTTCTATTCCTTCCTTATGAAGGGAAGCTACTCGGTCCTTGCCGGAATCGCTGCTTATTTCTACGTTGCTTTCCGCATCAAGAACGGCGACGTGACGGACATCTCCAGTTACGTGGCGATGATCACTGCGATGGCTTTCTCGACTGACCAGCTCAAGCATGCTGTCGAGAACCGTATCTACTTAAGCAACGAGTCCAGGCTCTTTAAGAATCTCGAGGAATTCCTCGAAACAGACCGCAAACCAAAGGAGAAGAAGCCTGACATCGGCGAGATCCGGAGTATCGAGCTTCAGAATGTCTCCTTTACCTATCCGGGTGCGAAAACAGGTACGATCCACGATGTGAGCATCCGCTGGAACAAGGGTGAGAAGCTGGCGATCGTCGGTTATAACGGCGCCGGCAAGACCACGCTCATCAAGCTGATCATGGGCCTTTATCCGGTCACGGAAGGAAAGATCCTCGTTAACGGAACCGATATCCGCGAGATCGACGGCGATGCCTACAGAAAGAGATTCGGCACGGTGTTCCAGGATCTGCAGGTCTTTGCGATGCCGCTTGTTGAGAACGTTCTGATGAGAAGACCTAAAGGTCAGGAAGATTATGATCTTGCGGAAAAAGCACTGGTATCCGCGCAGTTTGACTGTTCCCACCCGGGTCTTGTGAAGGGTCTGGATACGATCATCAGCCGTGAGTTTGATGAAGAGGGATTCATCCCGTCCGGAGGTCAGGCACAGAAGATCGCGATCGCGAGAGTCTTTGCCCATCAGCCGGACATGGTCATCCTCGATGAGCCGTCTTCGGCACTTGATCCGCTCGCGGAATATAACATGTACAACAATATGATGCGCCTGTCGGAAGGCCGCGGTGTGGTATTCATCTCCCACCGTCTGTCCTCGGCGAGAATGGCAGATAAGATCTTCATGATGAAGGACGGCTCTGTTGTAGAGCACGGCACACATGAAGAACTGATGGAGCAGAAGGGCCACTACCAGGAGATGTTTATGCTCCAGGCCGAGAACTATCAGGACAGCCTGCCGGAAGAAATGCTGAAGGGAGCTGAGGCATTTTATGAGTAAAGATAAATCGAAAAGAAAAGACCTTTCCAGAAGAAAGGACAAACTGAAAGAAGAGAAGATCACGATTCGCGAGATGATCGGGAACGTTTCGTATCTTCTGAAATATGCCGGAAAGTATGACAAACCTCTGATCATGAAGATCATGATCCTGAATGTCCTCCTTCTTTCGGGTATGGCTGCCAACGACACCTTTATCCTGAAGATGATCATCAACGGCCTGACCGGAGACATGGAATTCAAGAGCATCATGATCCTTCTTCTGATCTCGCTCGTCCTGGTCGTGGTCCTCGAGTGGATCCACCAGCTGATCAACGAGTGGTCGAAGGCAAAGCTCATCCCGCTCAGCGGACGCATCCAGAGAGATCTTGCCGAGAAGAACAGCCTGAAGGACCTGATCTTTTACGATGATCCGGAGAACTACGATAACTATGAAGTCGTATCCCAGCGGGCAGATGAACTTATTTCGGATGCCGTAATGGTCGTCAGTAAGATCATCGGCGGAACCGTTGCACTCTTTGTTGCTGCAGCCATGATCCTGACCGTCGATCCGATCCTTGCGATCTTCCCGATCGCAGGATTTATCGTTAATCTTGCGACCCGCTTTAAAATCGAGAAGATCAACTACACCTGGTGGGTGGAATATAGAAAGAAGCTTCGTAAGGCCGACTACAGCAAGCGAGTCTTCTATCAGCCGGAGTTTGCCAAAGAGTGCAAGCTTACTGATGTCCGTGGACCACTCAGGCTGCAGTTCGATGAAGCACTCGACGAAGCGGCGGAAGAAGGAAGGATCTACGGACCGCCTCTTACATGGGTATCCCTCGTGAACTGGATCTCCGTATTCACCATCTTTTCGTTTTTTGCGATCCCTGCCTATCTCGGCTATCTGGCGCTGGTCGTTAAGTCCATCGCGCTCGGTGAAGTGGCATCGGCAAATAATGCGGCCAACTATGTAAGACGTAATCTTAACGAGATCAACTACTGTCTTGTCGATTTTCAGGTGATCGGAAGATACGGAAGTAAGCTCATCAAGCTTCTGGAGTATGAACCGAACATCGAAGTGGCGGACGGCCTGACTCCGGAAAAAGGCAGCGGCACGCTTTCTCTTTCGCATGTGTCTTTCCGATATCCGAATACAAAAGAGGATACACTGAAGGATATTTCGATCGAGATCCGTCCGGGTGAGAAGATTGCAATCGTAGGAGAAAACGGCGCAGGTAAGACGACCTTCGTGAAGCTCCTGATGAGGCTCTACGATGTCACCGGCGGCAGCATCTCATACGGCGGTCACGATATCCGCGAGTACAATACACGTGAATACAGAAAGAAGATCAGTGCGGTCTTCCAGGACTACAACATCTATGCGGCGACGATCGCGGAGAATGTCCTTCTCCGAAAGGTGAATAAAGAAGATGAAGCGGATGTTATCCAGGCGCTGAAAAAGGCCGATTTCGGAAGAAAACTCGATTCTCTTCCGGACGGAATACAGACGCCTCTGACCCGCGAATTCGAGGAATCCGGCGTGAACCTCTCCGGAGGTGAAGGCCAGAAGATCGCGATCTCCCGTGTGTTCCTCCGAAACGATGACCGCGCAGTCTCGATCCTTGACGAACCGTCCTCGGCGCTGGACCCGGTATCTGAGTACAAGCTCAACAAGAACCTGATCGAGAATGCCGGTGAGAATACGGTCATCTTCATCTCGCACCGTCTCTCGACGACCCGCATGGCCGACAGGATCTATCTTTTCGAGCACGGAAAGATCATCGAGCAGGGAACACATGATGAACTCATGGAGCAAAATGGACGTTATAGAGAGATGTTTGACCGTCAGGCACATAACTATCTTGTTTAAACCGCGCTTTTATTCTCCTGTAAAAGCACTATAATAGTTTTTGAACATATATTTATTCTTTCGCAAAAGAAAGAGGAAAAACGCCGTATTCCGGCGGTGCATGATAGGAGAAATAAGATGTGGAGTTATAGACCGAGTTCTCTTTATAATTCGCTCCTCAGAGGAGGATACACCTATCCGACGGAGACGAATCTTTACAGTGAACTGAAGAAGACCCGTGAAGCTTATAGGGATGAACCTGTGGCCGAGCCCAAGCTTGCCCCGGTCAAGGACCCTTCGTATATCGAACTGGTCCGCATCGCGCTTTGCTACTACATCGCGAAGGCGGATGGTGTTTCCCCGGATGAGCAGGCGGTCATCGATGAGATGTGCAGTAACCTTCTGTCCAATCCGGATACGAATCCGGACTATAAGGCAGAGCTCCGCATGATCCTTGCGGACAAGGGCACGAGCTTTTCGAACGTCAGAAGATATCTGAGACGTGTGGATCCCGAGGAACTCGATCAGTTCAAGGAGGATCTCATCCATATTGCCGAGACGACGGATGGAATCACGGAGAATGAGATGAAGGCGCTGACAGTCTTCCGTGACTACGTCAACAGCCAGAAGAAAGTTGATCCGGACGACCTGATGGGTGCCCGTACCGAGGCTCCGAAGATCATCTCACTGAAATGCCAGAGCTGCGGAGCCAGCCTGCAGGTGAATCCTGTCCGTTCTGTGGCCTGCTGTCCGTATTGTGGATCCGGTCACCTGATCTCCATGGGCTGAGATAAAACTGCCAATAGAAAAGCACCTGTACCGGTTATCCGGCACAGGTGCTTTTGCATTTGCGGCATAAGCATTACTCGGTACGCAGTGCGGCAACAGGATCTTTCTTGGCCGCCTTCTTTGACGGGATCAGGCCGCCGATCAGGGTCAGTACGATACTCAATGCGATGAGTATGAGTGCGCCGGCGATCGGAAGCTGTGCGCTGACATCTGAAGAGTTTGCGATCGAGCGGATGAGCATGTTTCCGGGGATCAGCAGGAGAAGCGCAATGCCGATTCCGAAGAGTCCCGCGAGAAGTCCGATGATGAATGTCTCCGCGTTAAATACCTGCGAGATGTTTCTCTTCGATGCGCCGATCGCGCGGAGGATACCGATCTCCTTCGTTCTCTCGAGGACGGAGATGTAGGTGATGATTCCGATCATGATCGAGGAGACGACCAGCGATACCGCAACGAACGCGATCAGGACATAGGAGATCACGTTGACGATACGGGTGACGGACGAAAGCAGAAGTCCGATGTAGTCCGTGTATACAATGGCGTTTTCCTCAGTGGCTGTCTCGTTATACTTGTCGATGCAGTCGGTGATACCTTCTTTTCCTTCAAAGTTGTCGGCGTAGATATTGATCGATGTCGGCGTCTCGCGGTCGACATATCCGAATGCCTTCATGTTATCTTCGAAGGTTCCGGCAGAGATGTAGTTGTCGTAGATCGCCAGGAGCTGCTCATCCGAATCCTTTCCGGTATTCAGGATAAACTGGTCGAGCATCGCGGCCATCTCGTTGTCGGTCATATCGAGCATCTCCGATTTCGTATCCGGATTTGCAGACATATAGTCTTCCATGATCGTACGGAACATTTCCGCCTTTTCCTTGGCAGAGAGCTTCGTCAGCCAGTTTCTGGCATCCTCGACCTTGGCTTTATCGTCGGATGGCGAGAACTTCGCGCCGTTGATGACGCTGTTGTCCGGAGAGGCCATCTGATCCGCAATCAGCTGGCTGTTTTCCACGTAATTGATCAGGTATTCTGTAAGCTCTCTTGTGTAACCGATGACCTCGCCGAGCGGCTGGAAGTCGGCATCGTCCTTCAGGCGGATGATTCCTGTGATCTTCAGCGGGATCGCCTTTTCCAGTGTGGAGGAGAATTCGGAATCACCCTCGGTTACTTCGTTATAGAATCCGCTCTCCTGCTTGATGAAGGAGTCGCTGGCAGGGATCAGATAGTACTCGTGAGACAGGATCTTCTCATAGTCCAGCTTCGTCTCGGAGAATTCGATCGATTCGGATTTCTGGAGCTTTCTTACGATCTCTCTGTATTCTTCTCTCGGAAGGAGACCCAGCTCATAAAGCCGTGTTGCATTGACTTCGTTATTCGGATCGAGGACCAGGATGATCTCGTTATATGCTTTCGGCCATTCGCCATAGATCAGGTCATAGGAGTCCGTGACCGTAGAACTGATAAGGGATCCGTCCGATCCGGTCAGGATCTCGGACATGTTCTTGATCGACGGTGTATCCATGAGATTTGAGAGCAGTCCTCCGTCATTCGAGCGGCGGTTCTGTTCTTCTCTGAGAGTACTTCCGTCGAGGTTGATCAGATTTCCGTCCGGATCGTAGGAATAGACGGTGAAGGGAACATAATAGGAGTAGATGATACCGTTTTCACCGACATACTTATGGATATCACTTTTCGGATCGTCGAGGTATTTCTTGAACTCCGTGAGGTTGTTGTGCTTGATGCTCGTGGAGATGTTTGATGCTCTTTCGAAAACGGAATTATCCACATAGACACCATCGAATCCGTGGTCCAGATCGTCACGTCTGCCGTCGTTATCGTTCGTCTCGATCAGAGATGCCAGATCCATGGCCTGTGCCTCGATCTGGATCGGGTAGGACGTCATCGTATCCTTCTGCACTTTTTCGATGTACTTATTTACGCCGTTACTGAGCGACAGGATCAGGGCGATGCCGATGATACCGATCGATCCGGCAAAGGCTGTCAGGAACGTTCTTCCTTTCTTTGTACGCAGGTTATTGAAACTCAGGGAAAGTGCCGTCAGGAACGACATCGAGGACTTGCCCATCTTCTTATGCTTCGGGGCCTCGAGTTCACTCTCTTCGACTTCAAAAGGATCGGAGTCGGACGTGATCTTTCCGTCTCTCAGTTTAACGATACGGGTCGCATAGTTCTCGGCCAGTTCCGGGTTATGCGTGACCATGACGACCAGTCTGTCTTTGGCTACTTCCTTAAGAAGCTCCATGACCTGAAGGCTCGTCTCGGTGTCGAGAGCACCTGTTGGTTCATCGGCCAGGAGAATGCTCGGATTATTGACGAGGGCACGTGCGATCGCGACACGCTGCATCTGTCCGCCGGACATCTGGTTCGGGCGCTTATGCAGCTGGTCGCCGAGGCCGACCTTCGTGAGCGCTTCCTTCGCTCTCTTTTTTCTTTCGCTTCGGGAGACACCCGAGATCGTGAGCGCCAGCTCGACATTTGCGAGGATCGACTGATGCGGGATCAGGTTGTAGCTCTGGAAGACAAATCCGATCGTGTGGTTTCTGTAGGAATCCCAGTCACGGTGCTTGTATTTTTTCGTGGAGATGCCGTTGATGATCAGATCTCCGCTGTCATACCGGTCGAGTCCGCCGATGACATTGAGAAGTGTCGTCTTTCCGGATCCGCTGGGGCCTAAGATGGCGACGAATTCGTTATCACGCAGAGTCAGGCTGACATGATCGAGCGCGGTCTGATGAAGTTCCCCGGTGATGTATTCTTTGGAAATGTCCTTGATCTGAAGCATAAAAAACCTCTGCCTTTTCCTTTGTACTATGGAATCCATAGTAGAGGAGACGATACATGACCGTCAACAAAAACAGAGGTGAATTAATCAAATCTTTATACTTCCGGGATTAGTCAAAGTTAAAAAGCTTGGAGTATTCGTCGTAGTTTTTCTGGTAATCCGCAGTCTGCTTTTCCTTAAGATTTCCCAGATACTCATGCGTGTCGAAGTCCTCGGCTTCGAGCTCGATGATGGCGACTGCGATATTAGAGCAGTGATCCGATACGCGCTCAAAGTTCGTGGACAGGTCGTTGAATACGAAGCCCTGGGTAATCGTGCACTGACCCTTCTGAAGTCTCTCGACGTGACGGAGCTTCATCTTGTCGCACAGTTCATCGATGACTTCTTCAAGCGGCTCGACTTTCTTGGCCTTCTCCGGATCAGAGTTAATGAATGCCTCTGTTGTAAGGCGCAGGATCTCACGGGTCGCCTTGATCATGGTGTTCAGTTCGTCCATCGCTTCATCCGAGAAGTGGATGTTCTTCTGATGGCACTCCTGGAAGTTCTGAGCCAGGTTTCTGGCATGGTCGGAAATACGCTCGAAATCCGAGAGCGTATGCAGGTACAGTGATGCCGAACGGCCCTGGGACTCGGTCAGCTCCTGACCGGTGAGCTTTACCAGATAAGAACCGAGCGCGTCTTCGTAGCGATCTCCGACAGTCTCCAGATCCAGGACCTGGGAGAATACGGAATCGCTGTAGTGATTCAGAAGCCCGATGGAAGTCAGGATGGCTTCCTCTGTCTTTGTGGCCATATCGCTGATCGTCAGACGGATCTGCTCGATTGCCAGTGCCGGGTGAGCAAGGAATCGTTCCTCAAGACGGAACGCACGGTCTTTCTCTTCCTGCTTTTCAGGAACCACCAGATTAGCAATGGCTTCCAGAACATCTGTAAACGGTGCCAGCAGGCACAGAACAGACAGACGCAGGATCGTGTTGACGAGAGCCAGGGACATCGGGTTCATGATCTTGTCGAGGAACGGGAAAGTGAAGATCGCTTCGGTGATATAGAAGATCGAAGCGAGTACCATGACACCCATGGTGGAAGCAGCAAGGTAACTTACGGCAGTTCTTTTGCCGTCTCTGGTTGCGCCCAGTGCGGAAAGAAGAACCGGTACGGAAGCACCGATCGTGATACCCATAAGGAGCGGCAGAGAAGAATCGAAGGTCATGACACCGGTGAAGGAGAGGGCCTGTACGATACCGACTGCAGCGGAAGCCGACTGAAGCATCGTGGAGAACAGGACGCCCGCGAGAATACCTAAGAAAGGATTACTCATGGAGGTCAGCATACCGGTGAACCATTCCTGTTCACCCAGTCCGCTGACGGCGCCGCTCATGGTGCTCATGCCGACCATAAGGACGGCGAAACCCAGCATAATGTCGCCGATGTAGCGGCGGTGCTGGTTCTTAGTAAACATACGGAGGACGATGCCGGAGACGGCAATGATACCTGTCAGAGTGGCGGTGGAGAAGATGCTGCTGATTCCCTTGGCTCCGTCCATATAACTGAGGCAGATGACCCAGCCGGTGATACTGGTTCCGAGGATGGCGCCGAGAATAACGGGGATGGCCTGCTTGACCTTCATCATCTTCGAGTTTACAAAGCCGACGACCATGACGGAAGTGGCGGAGGAGGACTGAATCACGGCGGTGACGCCGGCACCCAGAAGGATACCTTTTAGCGGTGTGCCTGTAAGACGGAAAAGAATAGGTTCGAGTTTGTTTCCCGATACTCTCTTCAGACCGTCACCCATGAGTGACATGCCGAAAAGAAACAACGCGACTCCTGTAAATAAGCTTGCTATCTGAGCTACTGACATCTATTCACCCTCTTTCTCACAATAAATGTATAATGGTTATGTTAAATGCGTTGCCATTGCAATGTTAAATGTACGTTAAATCAGGATGGATGCTATTCGCGGAAGAGCGCGATATGTTAAGATTGAGCAGAGGTGAGAGAGTTGATCTATCTTCTGGAAGACGATGAAAGCATTCGCAAGCTCGTGATCTATGCACTGAACAGTCAGGGCTATGATGCAGAGGGCTTTGAGGTGTATGAGCTTTTCCAGTCGGCCATGGAGAAACAGCTTCCGGAACTGATCCTTCTGGACATCATGCTTCCGGGCGAGGACGGCATCTCGATTCTAAGACGCATCCGGAGAGACGCGCTGACCAAAGACATTCCCGTCATTATGCTTACCGCTAAGAATACCGAGTACGACCGTGTTGTTGGTCTTGACGCGGGCGCGGATGACTATATTTCCAAACCATTCGGCATCATGGAACTGACCGCGAGAGTCAGAGCTGTTCTCAGAAGAAACGCCAGAGGGCAGAATCTTTCAGAGTATACGATCGGACCTCTTTATATCTGTCCGGATAAGCGCGAGGCTTCCGTCAATGGCGAGAAGATCGCCCTCACATATAAAGAATTCACGCTTCTTAGCCTGCTTGCCGAGAACCGTGGCATCGTTATGACCAGAGAAGTGCTGCTCGACCGGGTCTGGGGACTCGGTGCGGAGAGAGAAAACAGGACCCTCGATGTCCATATCCGTACACTGCGTTCCAAACTGGGGGATGCAGGATATCTGATCCAGACTGTTCGTGGAGTAGGTTATCGTTTGTTGGAGGAATGATGTATGACCAAGACCATCTTTCGAAATTCATTTCTGATCGGCATCTCTGTTCTCGCGCTCTGCGCGCTGCTGTTCTTCGGGATACAGTACACGCAGACGAAGGATGAGACATTTGATGCGCTGAAGCAGGAAGCGATGTACGCGGAGCAGGGGCTTATCTCCGGAGGTGTCTCCTATCTCGAGAAACTGGATGATACGAACCGCATCACTTGGATCGATGCCAATGGTGAGGTCCTCTACGACAATACATTCACACTTCCCTTAGGCAATGAGAAAGAGAGCGCGGAAGTGGCCGAAGCGCTCGAGACCGGAGAAGGAAAAGGGATCCGCAAGTCCGAAAGCGCCGGTGAATCCATGATGTACTATGCGAGAAAATGCCCGGATGGAACGATTCTCCGACTGAGCCGCCCGGTCAGTGCGATCCGCGAGGCAATCGTTGCCGTAAGGCCGATCCTGTGGGTGCTGATCCTTGTTCTGGCGATCTCGGGTGTGCTTTCATTCCGTATTGCCAAGCAGATCGTTAACCCGATCAATGCCCTTGATCTGGATCATCCGGAGATCAATAAGTATCCTGAACTGACGCCCCTTATTGAGAAGATCCAGGAGCAGAAGATGACGATCCAGGAAGAGGTTGCGTCAAGAGAACAGATGCGACGTGAATTCTCTGCCAATGTTTCCCATGAGTTAAAGACCCCGCTGACATCGATCTCCGGTTTTGCGGAACTGATGGCCCAGGGAAATGTATCGCAGGATAAAGTCCAGGAATTCTCCTCGGATATCTATAAGGAATCCCAGCGCCTGATCGCGCTGATCGAAGACATTATCAAGCTTTCCCGTCTTGATGAGAACACAGAGGAACCGGAATTCGAGGATGTAGACATCTACGATCTTTCCGCCGAGGTGCTCGATACCCTAAGACCGGTGGCCAACAAGCAGGGGATCAAGCTGAGCCTGTCCGGAAGATCCACCAAGGTATCCGGTGTATATGCACTTCTCAACGAGATGGTATATAACCTCTGTGATAACGCCATCAAGTATAATACACCGGGAGGAAGAGTTGATGTGGACGTATCTACAATGGAAAACGGGGACGTCACTCTTTCGGTAAAGGATTCCGGTATCGGCATTCCACAGCATCATCAGAAGAGAGTCTTCGAAAGATTCTACCGGGTAGATAAGAGCCACTCGAAAGAGATCGGCGGAACGGGCCTTGGCCTTTCCATCGTCAAGCACGGCGCACAGCATCACGGTGCCAAGGTGAAGCTCGAGAGCGAACCCGGAAAAGGAACGAAGATCACACTGACTTTCCCTGTGAAGAAAGAATCCGCGGAATCGTGAGGATGCATCATAGTCGGATTATTTTGACATTTGAGAATTATGTGTTGACACAGTTCGGAATGTGTATTAATATCTCGAAAGCACGCAAGATTTATGATATTATCTGTTTAATATGTATTAGATACTTGATTGAGTGTTTGAGGGATACATGGAAAAGAATAAATCTGAAAAGACGAAGAAAAAAATTGATATGCAGTGGGTCACCCACTCTATCGTAGTTATCATTGCTGATATTCTGGTAGTCGTATTTTCCTTTTTTGCTGCACTGTGGCTCCGATTTGATATGCGCTTCCGGAGTATTCCGAACGAGTATTTCACAACCTATCTGAGAATCATCCCGCTGTGGTGCGCGATCACGATCGCGGTTTTCCTCGTGTTTAAGCTTTATCACAGCATCTGGACATATGTCAGTATCGATGAGACTTTTACGATGATCAAGGCGTATGCCGTCATCGTTCTCTGCTATATCCTTTCGAAATTCCTGCTGAAGATCGATGAGCCGAGATCTTTCTATTTCTTCGGTGTCTTTATTGCTTTCGTTCTTCATGTGATGGTCCGCTTCTCCTACCGTCTGCTCCGTTATATCAGAAGTCAGTACAGTAAGAGTAACGAATACCGTGCAGGCAACATCGAGAATGTCATGATCATCGGCGGCGGTTCTGCAGGATCTATCCTGATCCGTGAGCTTAAGAGTGATACTCACCAGAACCAGCGTCCGGTCTGCATCATCGATGACAACCCGGGAAAGATCGGAAGAGAACTCTATGGTATTCCGATCGTCGGCGGCCGTGATGCGATTGTTGAGAAGGCGGCTGAGTATAACATCGGTTCCATCATTTTCGCAATGCCGACAGCTTCTCCGAGAGACAGAAAGAACATCCTGAGCATCTGTAAGGAAACCGGTGCGAAGGTTCGTGTCCTTCCGGGTGTTTATCAGCTCGCCAATGGTGAAGTCAGTGTAAACCGTCTGAAGGATGTTGAGCTTACTGACCTTCTGGGCAGAGACCCGATCGAGATCAATAACGACGAAGTATTCGCGATGCTCCAGGGCAAGACGATCCTGGTTACCGGAGGCGGCGGATCCATCGGTTCCGAGCTTTGCCGTCAGATCGCAGCTCATCAGCCGAAGCAGCTGATCATTTTCGATATCTATGAGAACGGTGCTTACGACATCCAGCAGGAACTGGTACGTAAGTATCACAACAAGCTGAATCTCGTTACCCTGATCGGTTCGGTACGTAACACACACCGTATCGAGAGCGTAATGCAGAAGTATAAGCCGAACATCGTATTCCACGCAGCTGCGCATAAGCATGTACCGCTCATGGAAGACAGCCCGAACGAAGCCATCAAGAACAACGTCATGGGTACATATAAGACAGCTGTAGCAGCTGCCAAGGCCGGCGTTGAGACCTTTGTACTCATCTCTACCGATAAGGCCGTTAACCCGACGAACCTGATGGGTGCTTCCAAGCGTATCTGTGAGATGGTCATCCAGATGATGAACCGCCAGGAGACAAATACGAAGTTCGTTGCAGTCCGTTTCGGTAACGTTCTCGGCTCGAACGGTTCCGTTATCCCGCTCTTCAGAAAGCAGATCGAAGAAGGCGGTCCGGTCACGGTTACACATAAGGACATCATCCGTTACTTCATGACGATTCCGGAGGCGGTATCTCTGGTACTTCAGGCTTCCCAGTATGCGAAGGGCGGAGAGATCTTCGTTCTCGACATGGGTGATCCGGTCAAGATCGATGATATGGCGAGAAACCTGATCAAGCTTTCCGGTCTGACACCGGATGTCGATATCAAGATCGTTTACACAGGACTTCGTCCGGGTGAGAAGCTCTATGAGGAGAAACTCATGGATGAGGAAGGCATGCAGACGACGGATAACAAGCTCATCTTCATCGGCCAGCCGATCGAGATGGACGATGAGAAGCTGAGAAAGAAGATCGAAGAACTCGACCTCGACAGCCAGGAAGATGACGAGAACATCAAGAAGTATGTTCAGGAGATCGTTCCTACATATAAGCCGGGTTCCCTTTGATCCTGATAATTGAATCTGAAAGAAACCTAAGGAGCTGTCTCAAACCAAAGAGATCAGCTCCTTTTTTTGTTCTGAATATACAGGCTTCCTGTTGAAATTTAATATAACTGTGTCCCCAAAAAGATTACCACTTCAGTGTGAGGAGCATATTGATATAAGAACATGAAATTTAGCTGTTTTATATCAATGAATTCAGTACCTGATTGATATAAGAAGCCCCAAATCAGCAGTTTTATATCAATTTTGGAAGCCGAATGAGGACAGGCGTTGATATAAAACCTCATGGATAAGTGCTTTTATATCAATAAAGACTCTGAAAATTGATATAAAAGCACTGTTTTTTCGTTTTTATATCAACCGCCCCCCAAAAACATTGATATAAGACAGTCATTTTCAGCAATCTTATATCAATTTGGAACAATCAGCCGCCCGATTGGCGTATTTGGCAGTCTGGGCGGCGGGAAAATCATTATGCAAACTGTTTTGAGACTGCCCTGGTTTTTTCACTGACGCAGATTTCTTTTTGAAAGTGTGTTGACAATCCTCTTAAACCGTATTACTGTATTAATCAAGTAGTACAGTTTTTGGAAAGGGATATCTCTCTTTTCCGAAATGATCTGTTCAAGACAGGAGGTAAGGACATGCCGTGGGCTTTTAAAGAGAACAGGCCGATCTTCCAGCAGATCTACGACATGATCGTGATCCGTATCCTTAACGGGACATATCCGAAGGGCGGCAAACTTCCTTCCGTGCGCGAGATGGCCGAGGAGGCAGGAGTAAATCCGAACACTATGCAGAGAGCGATGTCACAACTGGAAGATACAGGACTTGCCATTACGAACCGTACCAGCGGACGTGTCGTGACCACGGACGAAGAATTGCTGAAGAAGATCAAGCGGGAATATGCTGCGGCCGCAGCAGAAGAATTCCTACAGGAGATGAAGAAACTCGGAATATCGCAGGAAGACGCGGTTTCCCTGATTCAGGATATTGGAGGTGAAAAGAAATGAATGATCTGCTCAAGATTAGCAACCTGACCCGTACCTACGGGAAGAAGAAGGTCTTAGACGGGCTCGATCTGACGATCGGAACCGGGAAGATCGTCGGTCTCCTCGCACCGAACGGAGAAGGAAAGACGACACTATTCCGCCTCCTGATGGGCCTTCTGACCAAGAATGACGGAGAGATCCTGATCGACGGACTGGAACCGTCAGAAGTGACGAACAGCTATGTAAGTTTCCTTCCTGACCACTATGTTCTGGGCGGATTCCATTCGATCCGCGGCGCCATGAAGCACATGAAGAAATACTTCCCGGATTTTGACGAGGAAAAAGCACTTTCTCTCATGAAGCGCCTGAAGTTCAAGCCGAATCAGCGGCTGGCTTCACTCTCGAAGGGACAGAAGGAGCAGGTCCAGCTGATCCTTTTCCTAAGCAGAAAAGCGAAGCTCTTCCTTCTTGACGAGCCTCTGGCGGCGGTCGATCCGGCCACAAGAGATTTTATCGTACAGACGATCCTCGGTTCTTTTGGCGAAGATAACACGGTCATCATCAGCACGCACGTTGTCCTGGACATCGAATTGATTCTCGACGAAGTAGTTATGCTGAAGAACGGAAAAGTCCATCTTCAGGGAGAAGCGGATGAACTGCGTTCGAAGTACGGCATGACTATTAATGACATCTTCAAGGAAGAATTCCGTTTTGTGGAAGGAGGCAGTGAAAATGAGTGATATGGCCGAGTATAAGGCACCGAATAATCTGAAAATGGGTCTTTCCGCATTTGGTGATGAGCTCAAAAGACTCCTTGTCATCGGCATTATCGTCCCGCTTCTGCTGATGATCCCGTCGATCTACATGCAGAGCAGATGGGTCAAATACGATAGAATCATCGACAAATATGTGACCAGTGAGTATTCAGAGGATCCCTTCAGCGATATGACGGCAGACGAGTCGGATTTCATTAATGAAATGGAAAATGGTATAAGTCTGTATGAGCTGAAAGTAGGCATGAGCTTTGCAGCCTTTATACTGATGGCCTTCCTGGTCGTTTTGAATATAGGAAATCTGATCAAGACCTTCTTTGGAACACAGGCAGAGATGACGTTCGGAGTTCCCTGTAAGAAATCCGTACTCTTTGTGGTGAAGTTCGTCTCCAGCATGCTCATTATGGTATTAGCATTTGTCCTGTTCACGGTCCAGACGGCTTTAACGGAAAGCGGTATAGTCTTCAGAAATGGCGGTTTCTACGAAATTATAGGCTCCTACCAGTCGGAGTGGAAGGATTCGCAGGTGAGATTGATCCGATCCTACGAACCGGTCAAGTCCGGTGGATTTGCTTTCTACTTCCTGCTGATAATGGTGGTCTGGCTGGGTCTGGCATTCCTGCTGGCCCTGATCGGAAAACTTCAGAAATACTTAAGCACACCTCTTTGTGCTTTGTGTATCGTTATAGCTACGGTCATTATCCTCTTCACTTCCGTCGCCGCGATTGCATACGGAGATTCATATAATAACCTGCCGCTTATGTTATCCGCACCGGTTCTTCTGCTTGTGGCCGATGTGCTGCTGATCCGCAAATACGACAGAGTGTCTTCGTAAAAGGATCCGATACAGAATTTCACTTCTTACAGCATTTGTATTATCATAATCAGGTAAGGACAGGTGCCTCTGCCTTCGGGTGGAGGCACTTGCCGTATAGCTTGGACATCAAGGAGAAGAAGCATGAGCAGAATCATTTTTCTCGGAGACCTGCACGGAAACATTGTTGCGACAGAAGCAATGGCAGCACATATCAAGACACTATCTCCGGATGAGATCTGGTTTTTGGGAGATGCCGTCGGAAAAGGACCTTCCAACTGTGAGACCTGTGACTGGGTAAAGGAGAACTGCGGCCACATCCTGAAGGGAAACTGGGATGAATGGATCTGCAAGAGCTATTTCCGGAGAGATATTCCGGGCGATATCTATGCGAAAGAGAACAGCTTCTTCTATAACCAGATCGGGGAAGAACGAATCAAGTGGCTCGATTCGCTCCCTCTGGAAGATCATGTTCTGATCAGCGGACTCAATATCCGTCTGGTTCACGGGCGCCCGCTGGCCGGGCTCTATCAGGGCTATGATTCCGATGACGATCTGAGGGACGGTTTCTATTCGAAGGACCGCTCGATAAAGTATGACAGCATCATCTGCGCGGACAGCCACCGTCCGTATGTAAGATCCCTCCATGACGGCTATTCGGTCAATACGGGAAGTGTCGGCAACAGTATCGGCGTTCCGCGTGCGCACGCGCTCCTCGTGGAGGGTGAACTTGGGGGAAAAGAGCTCTCACCGATCTCTTTTACGATCCTTTCAGTCCCTTATGACAATCAGAAAGAGGCGCAGATCGCGCTTGCTACAGAAGGTCTTCCTTTGAAGGAGGCCTATGCCAAAGAGATAACGACCGGCATTTACTCGAGATAACCGAGGTACACTATGAAGATCCGAGATATATTGATGAAGATAAATGAATCCGAATTGGATGGTGCTTTTTCGGATCTCTATGGAAAAGCACCTGCCGTCCTTACCATGCAGAAGGACCGCTACATCCGCGCACTGGAAGAGTTTGGAAAAGTCTTCCCCGAGGTTACGGAGAAGGATCCGGATATCTCGGTTTTTTCGGCGCCGGGAAGATCCGAGATCGGCGGAAACCACACCGATCATCAGAGAGGAAGAGTCCTTGCGGCTGCAGTCGATCTGGACACGATCGCCATCGTATCCGGAAGAGAAGATAAGGTGATCCGGATTCAGTCCGAAGGATATCCCCTGATTGAAGTGGATATCTCTGATACGGAACCGCATGAGTCTGAAAAAGAAACGACACAGGCTCTGATCCGCGGAGTGGCGGCACAGTTTATCGCACAGGGGACTCAAGTCTTTGGCTTTGACGCCTACATCACTTCCAACGTCCTTTCCGGAAGCGGACTGTCTTCTTCGGCTGCCTTTGAAGTCTTGATCGGAAAGATCATAGACTGCCGTGATAACGGCGGCAGTACCGGCGCTGTCGGGATCGCGAAGTTTGGAAGAATTACAGAGAATAAGTATTTCGGCAAGGCCAGCGGTCTTATGGATCAGATGGCCAGTTCAGTAGGAAGCCTGGTCGAGATCGACTTCCGGGACCCCGAAGAAATAAAGATAGACGGTCATCAATTTAATATGGAAGAAGCAGGCTTTTCTCTTATCATTACCGATACAAAGGGGAGCCATGCGGATCTTTCTTCAGAGTATTCCGCAATCCCGGGTGAGATGAAAGCTGTTGCTTCTTTCTTCGGAAAAGACTACCTGTCCGAAATCGATGAAAATGAGTTTTACGGGAAGATCGCGGAAATGAGATCCTCTACGGAAATAAGTGACCGCGCGATCCTCCGAAGTGCGCATTTCCTGTCGGAAAATGCCCGTGTCCGGGAAGAGGCACAGGCACTGGATGACGGGGATATCGGAAAGTTCCTGAAACTTGTGAATGCGTCCGGAGAGTCTTCCGCGAATCTTCTTCAGAACCTCTACAGCGCAAAGGATCCGACTTCCCAGGCGATCCCGCTGGCGCTGATGCTGAGCAGAAGAGTACTCGGCGAAGATGGCGCCTGCCGAGTACACGGCGGCGGCTTTGCAGGGACGATACAGGCTTTTGTTCCGAAGACGAAAGCAGATGAATATGTAAGCACACTTGAAGCAGTCTTCGGAGAGGGCAGCTGCCATATTCTCCGTATCCGTCCGGTGGGCGCTGTTCAGATCATCTGATCTCACCCCGCATCACCGTTTGCTGACATCCTCATACCGGAAATGCTTCATACAGTTGATGGAGCCGGAGGCAAGTTCCGAGTACACTTTGGCATTGATGGAGTTGTAGGATGACTTATCATTCCTCATCTGCATCTCATCCTCATCACCGTAATCATTCTTCTTTTCAAGGATCTTTGCTACGACAAGCATGACGACGGCAAGAGCAAGAACACAAAGTGTCATTGTGATGATTGCGGCAAATACCCGCAGATCAAAGAGAGAATCCTCGAGCATTTTTGAGTGCCATTTGTTTCTGATATCATCACCAATATCTAAGTTCATGATTGTATACAGGATCTGAATCATTTGACACCTCCCTGTCTTCTCTTGGCGAAAATAAGGGTCGATACGGAGCCGGTACGCTTCAGTTTCCGGATCAGACGCCTGAACTTCCCGATCGCGATAGTCAGAGTGATGCCGGCCGCTAGAGCGATAAGTCCCGCAGCGATCTGAGGTCCGCCTCTTATAATGATATAATCCGCTTTCTCTATATCCGTGATTTTATTGATATGAGGCACTTCGACCTTCGTAAGCAATGTAAAGAGCAGTGCCCATAGTGCGGCTGTCGCTGCCGCGATCGTTCCAAAGACCTTTACCTTGCTCCAGGGAGCGGTACCGGTGCAGCGGCCGGACTGGCCATTTACGAGGAAAGTATAGGGCGTGTTATTTGAAGTGATTGTGATGAACCAGGCGGGAAGGAGAATATATCCCGTGCGCTCCAGTTCCAGCTTCGGAAGCGAAGATACATTCTTTACTGTGCTGTTTTTCGTGATCTTACGCATCTGGGCATTGAAGATCGTCTTCGCTTTCAGTTCGGCAGTGCCCTTTGCTTTTTTCGGAGTAACATCCTGAATATTCGAGTAGAAACCCATGAGATACGATGTGTCAAAGTCAACGGCGGCTTTTACATTATATGGTTCGAGCAGCGCCGTGGAGCGGTCATCTAGGGCAGTACAGCACTCGACCAGGAGATTCTCAAACTCGGCACTTCCGTCGAACACATAAGACTTCTCCGAAAGTCCGATCTTGTGATGCTGCGTGTCGGAGATCGCTCCGTCATAGGTAAAGTACGGGATATAGATGCCGCGTACAAGCTCCGGATCGATCTTCTTAAATCCCTTCGGCATAAAAGCACCGGAAAGGATGTTTTTCTTTACAGTCTCGATGGCTTCTTCTTTCGTGATGGAGAAAGGCACGATCTTATCCGGCCGGTTCTCCTTCGAGATCCTGGAGAATACGACGGATGTCGATCCGCAGTAAATGCATCTTGTGGAGATTTCGGTACCGGACACAAGGACCTCACCGCCACACTGGCTGCATTTATAGACGTGACGGTCATACATCTCACCGGTCAGTTCTTCGAACTCGGAGAGCGTGTTCTTGATGTCTTCCGGTGCCTCATCGGCATCCGGGTTTTCGTAATAGAAACTGTCCGCATCCGGAAGCGTCTTCGGGTCGATAATGTTGCCGCACGACGTACAGACCAGAGAATCAAACCCCGGATCGTATTCCATCGGGGCACCGCACCCCGGACAATTCTTAGCCATATCCGCTTCCCCCCCCCAAAATAACGAATCTTAATTACATTATACCGCAGCAGGAACAGCCCGGTTCCTGCTGAAAAGCACTCTTACATCTTCGGCTTTTGATCCACGTCGAGAAACTTGAATCTCTTCATGCAGGCAGGGTCCTGTCCTTCGGAACCAAAGCTGTTGGATTTCTGAAGGATATTGGCGACGAAGAGGAAGGCCAGGCCGGCAGACGCAACGATTGAAGCTACATAACACATAATTACAATAATCATTTGGCTTCCCCCTGTCTCTTTTTCGAAAAGATAAAAGTAACAACGGATCTCGAGAGATTGAGATTCGTGACGACCTTCTTAAACTTGCCGAATCCGTACCAGAAAAGACCGCCGGCGGCACTTATGATAGACATTCCGCCAAGGATCTCATAGGTATCTACCGGATCCCTTCTCGAAGAGGCATACTTTGAGCCGACCTTGCTCTCGAGTCCGAGTGCGGCCGGAAGGATCCCCGACTGAATGAAGAACCAGGTCGCAAGTCCTGCCATCGCAATAAAGAATGTGGCGAGCATAATACCTGCCAGAACACGGTTCCATGGAACGGTACCTACGACTTTTCCCGTCTGACCGTTTACGAGGAATGTATACGGAGTTCCCTTTTTCTCAACGGAGATAAACCAGACCGGAAGCATGGCGTAGGAAGAATACTTGAGCTCCGACTTCGGCACGGAAGTTACACGCTTGGTGCTTCGCATGGAGTGGAGCTGTCTTAAGATCTCCGCGTCAAACATGGAGCGGGCCTTGCCTTGTGCCGAGCCTTTCGCGGCCCGAAGCTCAAGATCCTGCACGTTTGAGTAGAATCCCATGAGATAAGAGGTCTCGAACGGAACCTTCTCATTGAGGTAGAACGGATCGAGCTGCGCGGAGGTCTGGTCTGCAAGTGATTTACACGCCTCGACCGGAAGATCCTCAAAATCACATTCGCCGTCAACTATCTTCGTGGTGTTTCCGACCTCGAAACGCTGGGTATCTGTATACCATCCGTCGAAGAGGAAGTAAGGGACATAGATGCCTCGGATGACCGTGGGTTCCGCTTTCTTAAAGAACCGCGGAACGAAAAGGCCGGACATGAGCTTCTTTTTTACGTTGGCCAGTGCTTCTTCCTTCGTGATCTTAAAGGGTACGATATAGTCCGGACGGCGCTCCTGCGCGATGCGGTTAAAGACTACCGCTGTGGAGCCGCAGTACATGCACTTCGTGGAGGCTTCGGTTCCGGAGACGATGACTTCACCGCCGCACTGGCTGCAAGTATAGATGTGACAGTCATAGGTCTCGCCGGAAAGCTCTTCTTCTTCGAGCGTGTCCTCCAGATCGACAGGTTCACCAGAATCGAGATTTATGTAGAAATCGTCGGCATCCGGCAATGATTTCGGATCGACGATATTTCCGCAGGTGCCGCAGACCAGGGCATCAAAGCTCGGATCATACTCTAACGGGGCACCGCACCCCGGACAGTTCTTAGCCATATATTCCTTCTCCCATCCCGGGCCCGCTAAGAACAGACCCGACCTAATTATATTCTACAGATAAAATATGCAATACAACAGGGAGAAAAACGCAAAATAAGAGTCCTATTCTCTCAGAGCGTGAAAATAAACTCCGTATCCCAGCAGAGAAGATGCGGGTGATGACGCATGTAGACGCGGTATTCGGGCACCATCTTCTTGATGAGAAGAGGGAGTGAAAACAGGTCTTCACTCCGGTGATAACAGGATACGATCAGAGATGGCCTATCCCGAAGAATGATATTTTCCCCGCCTTCGAGCGAGGCCTTCTCGTTACCCTCTATATCGAACTTGATCAGGTCTGCCGGAAGGTCCGATAACAGTGTTACAAGCGATACGGCCGTAAGGTTTTCGCCTTTGACCTCATCTGCGGTCTCATGCACACCGCGGCCCCTGTTTTTCGGAATAAATGCGGTCCCGTCATGGTCGGAGACGAGTGCACGGATGCAGGAAATTGATATTTTCCCGGGATCCGCGGAGTCAGAAGCACTGCCGGTCGTACCGAAGAGGGAAGAAGTGGTCTCAGTGAGCTTTCGGAAGTTCCTTGCGTCGGGTTCGACTGCCACGATTTTCCGGATCTGCGGGAAGAGTTTCGTATAAAGAGCAACGGTATCTCCGTTATATGCGCCGAGGTCGATATAAGATGCGTTTTCCGGAAGGGATATGAGTGAAGAGATCTCCTCTAACGCTGATTCTACGGGGCGGAGCGACATATAGACGCCTGTCAATTTATAGGAAATGACCGCATCAAAGGTCTTTCTGGAAAGGTCATCTTCCAGAAAGCTCCGGACCTCAGCAATTTCGTCCTTATGTGTGTCATAGAACGCGGAATCGAAGAGGTTTTTCCCGTAAACGGGGACGTCCGGAGCGTAGATCTCGCATTCTTCTGCGATCCGGTCGATATTGGCAATGACTTCAGGGAGGGAAGACCCGAAACAAAGGAGCACGATCATGTCGGGGAAGCGTGCTTTCAGCGCCTCATAAGACTCGACCTTAAAGCCGCGGAAGGATCTGTCGCGCACAAAGCCGCTGCTCGCGAATATGCCGGATACGGGGATGTTCCTTGCCTCGAGCTGGTCGAGGATCTTATCAGCGCCGTTTCCGGTACCGTAAAGAACGACCGGCTTGACCGCGGCCTTCAGGTATTCCCACAGATCTTTGTTTTGCTCCGTCAGATGGTTCATTTGCTTCCGTCAGAGATGTACTGCTTGTATTCCTGCGTGATGATGTTCCAGTCGAGGTCAAAGCGCGCCATATGCTTCTGGAAAGCGGCTCTGGCGGCCTTCGGGTTCTTTTTCTTGATCGCGTCGAAGATCGCCCGGTGGTCGGATACGATCGTCAGGTCCTTAACAGAGTGAAGGCTCAGGCTTCGTACGCGGTCGAAGTGGATGCTCATCAGGCTGACCATGTAATAGCACTGCATCGCATTACAGATGCGGTAGATCGTCTTATGGAATTCGTTATCGAGAGAGAGGATACGGTCGACATCCTTCGACAGGTAGAACTCCTGAAGCGCCAGATTGTCTTCCAGTTCTTTCAGATCGGATTCTTTGGCCAGTTCGCAGGCGTCCTCAACCAGTGCTGTCTCGACAGTGATGCGCAGGAAACGCGATTCACGGATCAGGTCGGAGTCGATCATGGAGACGAGACAGCCCTTCTGCGGCAGGATGTTGAGGATCCTGGACTTAGACAACTCGAGAAAAGCCTCATGAACAGGTGTTCTGGACAGGCCGAGCTCGTTTGCGATCTCCTGCTCACCGATCATGCTGCCCGGTTCGATATCCAGGCTGATAATGTTCTCGGATATGGTGCGGAAAGCGTATTCCCGGTTCGTCTCACCGGGTCTTTTCTCTGGAACGTTCATCTTCTCCGTCTCCTTGTACTGGCGTCAACATCAATAAATATATAATGTTTCCCACTAGTATGCAAGTTGGGAGAAGATCAGCCGAGATACTTGATAAGTGTATGTCTTACGGCACCCGGGCCCTCGATCAGTTCGGAAAGATAGCCCTCGATCTTCCCGGAAAGACCGCATGCGACAAGGTCTGCCCCGAAGACGGAATCATTGGAAAGAAGTTCCGTAAGATTTCCCTTCACGCTTCCGGGCTCGCCGAACTTCACGTTCTTGAGCTGCTCCTGAAGTGAGGGCAGAAGCGGGTCAGAGCTGAGCTCGATCGGTTCTCCCTTATCATCGAGTCCCAGAAGGTAACGGAGCCATCCTGCCAGTGCGAGCGGGATATATGTCAGAGATCCGGCATCCAGCGAAGGATCCGCGATATACGACTTGATCGTCTCGCCGAAACGGATCGGGACTTTAAGACTCGTATCTGTTGCGATACGCTGCGGAGCGTCCGGAATGAACGGGTTCGGAAGTCTCTCGTCGATGACCTCGGAGATGAATGCCTTCGGGTCAAGGATCTTAGGGTCAGTTACGACCGGAAGTCCTTCCTGATAGCCGATCTTTCTGATGAGGGAAACCAGCTGCGGATCCTTCATCTCTTCGGAGATACGTGTATATCCGAGCACGCAGCCGTAAACAGCCAGTGCGGTGTGAAGCGGGTTCAGACAGGTGGTGACCTTCATTCTCTCTGCCTTGTTGACAGTGTCGCGGTCGGTCATGTAGACGCCGGCTTTCTCCAGGAGCGGACGGCCGTTCGGGAACGTGTCCTCGATGACGAGGTACTGCGGAACTTCCGCATTTACGAAAGGCGCGATGAAGGTGCCCTTTGCCGTGGTAAAAGGACTCATGCCGGATATTCCCATTTCCACGATCTTCTGCTCAACAGAAGTGTCCGGACGGGGAGTGATCTTATCGATCATGCTCCACGGGAAGGCGATGCGGGAACTGTCGTTGAGATAAGAGATGAACTCGGAAGACACAAAGCCGTTCTTTTCCCAGGCCTGTGCGATCTCGAGCACGCTGCTCTTGAGCTTCGCGCCGTTCTGGCTGCAGTTGTCCATCGAGGCCAGCGCCAATGGAAAAGCACCTTTATTGAACCTCTCCCACAGGAGGGCACATACGATACTCATGGCATGATGTGCGGAGGAAGGACCCTTTTCCATATCCGACTTAACGACCGGAAGGAGCTCGCCCTTCATGTTATAGAGCGCGTAGCCTTTCTCCGTGATCGTGAAACTGATGAGCTGAAGAGATGAAGATCCGGCGATCTCGTAAAGACGGGTCATCTCTTCCGAGTCGGCGGGATCGGCTTTTCTCGATTCCACGATGCTGCCGATGATCTCATATCCGGTGCTTCCATCCGGCTTCAGATCGACCATCAGTGTCAGGTCATCGTAGGGCTTATAGATCCTGTCGATGATCTCATAGTCAAAGGTATCCGCGGCGATGATGCCTGTATCGGAGAGCCCCTGGTTCAGAAGATCCTGGGAAAGTCTCGCGATGAATCCGCGGAAGATATTTCCGGCGCCGAAGTGAAGCCAGGTCGGGTTTTCCGAAGTCGCCTTTTTCACCTTATCGATATCAAAAGAAGGAAGAACGATATTCCTGTTCTTCCATTCTTCTTTATTCTTCAGACTGTCACGTGTCATTGAAAGAGAGAGCATATTACGCCTCCTGATGAGTAAAAGTACTTTTCAAAATGGATCAGCCGCGGCTCTTCCTGACGGCTTCCCAGAGACCCTGGATGTAGGATGCGCCGAGTGCGCGGTCGTAAAGACCATAACCCGGACGGCACTTCTCGTCCCAGATGCGGCGTCCGTGATCCGGACGGATATATCCGTCAAATCCGTTCTTCTGGAGCTCGGAGATGATCGCGTACATATCAAGGTCACCTTCGGAAGACAGATGCGCACTCTCGTGGAAATCCTTCTCGGTGGTGTGCTTGACGTTCCTAAGATGCACGAACGGGATCCTGCCCATCGCGGCAAATTCCGCTGCCATTGCCGGAACATCGTTCTCAAGGTTGGCGCCGAGGCTTCCGGTGCAGAGTGTAAGACCGTTCCGCTTACTGTCGTTGAGAGACAGGTATGTGCGGATCGACTCTGCGGAGCAGACGACCTTCTTCAGGCCGAACAGCGGCCACGGCGGATCGTCCGGGTGCACGCCGAAATCAATATCGTATTCCTCGGCATACGGCATGATCGCATTGAGGAAATAGGAAATGTTCTGGAAGTATTCTTCCGCGGAAACGTTATGGTAGAACTCGATGTCCCTGGCCATTGCCGGGAATCTTTCCGGCTCCCATCCGGGAAGGGTCATGTCGCGGGATCCGTCCATCATCGAGTGGATGATCTTCTCCAGATCGAGAGACTGCGCATAAGCATGGTCATAGGCCATCGCGAAGCTTCCGTCACTGAGCGGGTAATCAAGCTGGCTTCTGAACCAGTCCATGACCGGCATGAAGTTGTAGCAGATGCACTTAACTCCGCCCTCGTGGAGGTTCTTCATGGTCGTGATGTAGTTCTCGATATACTTGTCTCTCGAAGGCAGTCCCTTCTTGATATCTTCGTGGATATTGACGCTCTCGATGACTTCCATCTCGAGTCCTGCGGCATGGACTTCGTCACGCAGCGCGAAGATCTGTTCCTTCGGCCAGACCTCGCCTGCCGGAATATCAGAGATCATCGTTGCAACACCGGATACGCCCGGGATCTGACGGATCTGACTGAGTGTTACGGTGTCATCGCCATGCGGCCACCAGCGGATAACCATTTTCATAATATATTACCTCTTTCTCGTGCAGGATTATCGGTCTCTTGTCCGCAGGAGACTGGTCTTGCGGAACAGGTTCAAAAGCCACGGGACCAGGAGGATCCAGCCCCAGTAACTGAAAACGGATACAAAGCAGGCGAAGATCAGTTCTGTCAGCCGGCATTCGCCCATATAGTAAGTCTTGTAGTTGTTGCAGAAATTGAAAAGGAGCAGGCACAGAAGTGCTGCGATAATGAAGATCGTGGAGCGTATCAGGACTTTTTTCGAGAGCATGTGCGCGCCGTCATCCTTCTTATATTCGCGGGCGACATCCCGGAATGCCAGGATGAAGAAAGTGATGATACCCGCAATTGCTACGATC
Source organism: uncultured Clostridia bacterium (assembly GCA_947302815.1). GTDB lineage: Bacteria > Bacillota > Clostridia > Saccharofermentanales > Saccharofermentanaceae > Scatonaster. Next base: position 38,588 of record CAMYWO010000004.1, read on the forward strand.
AAACCAATGCCGCACATTATGGCTGTGGTCTTATCCATCGTTTCGGTAGTTGTGGCCGCCTGCGCAGCATCCAGTGCAGTTAAAAATCTCATGTTTCTACCTCGTTTCCATCTGACTCATCGTCTTCTTCATAATCTTCTTCGTCATCTTCGTATTCTTCGTCTTCATCGGAATCCTCATACTCGTCTTCCCCGTCAGACTCTTCATCATCGTCGTCTTCCTCATCATCTTCCTCGTCCTCGTCTTCGGCGGCTTCGGATTTCTTATCCGGCGTATCGCTCGGATATCTTTCCGGATGATCACGCTTATCCTGAAGAAGGATCGCATAATTGAAGTCCGGCTCGCAGAGCTTCCTGCAGAGGTTGCAGCAGATGTACGGTACGAACATCACCAGCGGCGGGAACAGGATCATCAGTGCCAGAGACACAAGCACGATCAGCCACATGGTGACCGTATGTCCCAGATACATCATGGAAAACGTAAAACTGTGGAAGATCGTTCCCGGACAAGTGTTTTTGAAGCGGGCAAGATACGGGAAGATGAACATCGCGATGAAAAATGTCGGAATGACGAGAGCGACGGCGACCGGAAGACACCATCCGGGAGAGCCTTTCCCGTTTATGCCGAAAAGCGAGTAATAAAGGAAAAACCATGCGCCGCCCATGTAGATCAGAAGGAACACGGTCAGGATGATGCCCTGACGGAGGTTCTTCTTAAAAGAGCGGAAGAAGTCGGCAACCGGAGTGTCCGAGTGATCCGCATGGCGCTTATAGATCGAGAAGTAGAGAGCGGTTGCCGCGGCACCGATCGTAACGACCGGAAGACAGGTGATCAGAAAACAGAAATTGAGCAGCATAACATCTCCCAGCCTTGAAATAAAGGAGGGAGAAGCATTTTCAGAAGTAGGTTTTGTCATGGTCTGATCCATATACGACGCTCCTGTTCCTCAATATATTAGATGGAGATAATATAAAAAACAAGTGGAAAAAGTCTAGTATCTTCGCTCGTTTGTCCATAGAAATGACACATAGAGTATGCTACTTTATAGATACATGCATATCTTTTCCGGCAAAAGCACTTGTGCCGGTTCGGATATTATGGAAAGGACAGGAAGAAATGTTGAAGCCGGCGGCGATCTTCAGAGATGGAATGGTACTTCAGAGAGACTGTACCTGCGCGGTTTTCGGGCAGGAGGACCAGGCGTCTGAAGTCTCGGTTTTTCTGGAAGAAAATGAGTACAGCGCTCCCGTTGAGAATGGCAGATTCCTGATCCATATTCCGCCGCATCCCGTATCCACAGGGCTTTCCATGAAGATCAGCGGAAGCACGCAGGTGGAGATCCGGGACATCTGTTTCGGTGATGTCTTCTACCTGAGCGGTCAGTCGAACATGGAACTTCCCGTATCCCGCACACTGGATGTCTCCCGCGATGAGGTGGAAGCGTCCGACTATCCTTTTATCCGTCAATACAGAGTGACTCCGCAGTACAACATGTCGGAAGATCAGATTGCGGAGCTCCCCGATAATCCGTGGGTACCCGCGGTTCCCGGAAAGCTAGGTGAGCTGAGTGCCACGGGCTTTTACACAGCGAAGAGGATCTATGACAGTAAGAAGATCCCGATCGGACTGGTCCTGGGTGCACAGGGCGGTTCTACGATCGAGTCCTGGATGCCGTCCGGACTTCTTTCCGGCTTCGGCAATTACGAAGAACAGATGAAGCCGTTCATGGAAAAGGATGCGCTTCTTACATACCTGCAGAAGAGAGAACAGGGGATCAATTCCTGGCGCTCGGCGCTGGATGAACCGGATGAGTCGAAGTATATCTCGCAGATCCCGGAGGGTGCGGAAGACTTTACCGTACCGGGCATGCTCCTGAAAAGTGAGGGAACCGCGCACACGGGTGTCGTGTGGTTCTATAAAGAATTCGAGCTGAGAGAAGAGCCCGGCGAAAGTGCTTTTCTATATCTGGGCGACCTGATCGATGCCGACCGGACATACATCAACGGCGTTCCGGCGGGACGTACCGAGTACCGCTATCCGCCGAGAAAGTACAGCTTTGACGGATCGATCCTTCACAAGGGAAAGAACCTGATCACCGTGCGTCTGATCCTCGAGACCGGAGAAGGCGGATTTGTCGCCGAGCACCCGTACTATCTCCGCACAGAGAATGAAGAAGTAGCGATCGCGGGCACATGGAAACTGTTCCGCGGACATGCATCCGGGGATCCGGTACCGTTCTTTATGATGGGACAGGAGGTTCCGACGTCACTGTACAAAGCATCCGTCCGTCCGCTCAAGGACTATACTTTCCGTGGGATCTGGTGGTATCAGGGCGAGTCGAACTCCGACGCTCCCGAAAGGTACGATGAGAAATTCCGCGCCATGATCGGCAACTGGCGCGCACTGTACGGACAGGAACTTCCGGTCATCGTCGTTGAGATGTGCGATTACGAAGATCCGGTCACGGGCCGGGCACCTTCGGGCTGGGCGCAGATCCAGGCCATGCAGCGGAAAGCGGCTGCCGATGTAGAGAACTGTGCTGTCGTATCGGCGAAGGATCTTTCGGACCCGTTTGACCTGCACCCGCAGAAGAAGAGTGCTCTTGGCGCGCGTATGGCTGAGGCGGCTATCCGGCTTTACTACTGATCTTCTGCGGATCTTTCCGGATCACGAAGCATTCGCGACTCTGCGGTTCAGTTCATCCTGCATTTCATTGAGAAAATCATCCGGACGGCAGGCGCTGTAGGCATCCATGTATTCTTTCCATGCACCTTCGAATTCAGATGATTTAATTACATAGGGCAGATACTCATGCTTGCAGTCTCCCATACTCTTCGTTCAGTTTCCGGAAATATTTCCTTATTATTCTCCTGCAATTTGCAAAAAAATACAAAATTTCCACAAAAAAGTCCAATTTAGCCTGATATTTTTGTAAAAAACGATTGCATTCGGAAAAAACGCAGAGTATAATTGTGTCATAAATGTGAATGAACTGTGAATAACCATTAGGCATCAGGAGGTTGAGGGGTATGCTTAAAATTCGTAAGACAAAAAAGGGTTTCACATTAGTCGAAATGGTATTGGTTATCGCTATCATCGTTATTCTTTCGATGGTTATTTTCTTTAGTGTTGCTTCTTATCTCGGTAAGGCTCAGTCAGCGACTTCTTCGGTTAAGGAACACAATGATCAGATCGAGACCGTTACCGCTGAGATCGATACGCTCCTCTCTTGAGCATCGATCCGAACAATGAAAGCTGATCAGATGATAATGTTCTCCCACATTATCTGAGACCGTCTTTTTCATTTTTTTCAGAACAAGAACTGCCAACGTGGATGGGGCTTTCTACGATGACAGTTCTTTTTCTGTTTTATCAGGTTTTAGGAAATGAGGGTATTACTCCTCCGGGATGAAGATCTTTCTGGCGTTGTTGTAGCAGATATCCTGAACAATGGAACCTAAGATATCCATGTTCTTCATGAACTCGCCGCTCTCGACAAGACCTCCGAGGTAATCGCAGAGGATCCTGCGGAAATACTCGTGACGTGTGTAGGACAGGAAGGATCTCGAGTCGGTCAGCATGCCGATGAATCCCGGAAGATAACTCTGGGCGGCAAGCGAACGGAGATGATTCTTGATCCCCTGTGCATTATCGTTGAACCACCATGCAGCACCGTGCTGGACCCACATGGCTTCATTACCGTTCTGGAAACAGCCGATCAGAGTGTCGATGATCGGATCGTGATTCGGGTTCAGGCTGTAAAGGATAATTCTCGGAAGGATCTCGTGATCCTCAAGAAGACTCATGAATTCTGCCATCGGAGCAACAAAGTTACTGTCACCGCCGATCGTGTCAAAACCGGTGTTCGCGCCGAGTGTGCGGAACTGACGGGCGTTATTGTCACGGCGGCAGCCGAAGTGAATCTGCATCGTCCAGCCGCGGGCGTGATACTCTGTGGCGAAGAACAGAAGAAGTGCGCTCTTATAGATGATGACCTCTTCATCCGTAAGCGGTGTATCCGGATCCAGAAGCTTCTTATGGAAAACACGCTCCGCCTCACTGTCGGATGTGGGGATGAACGCAAATCTTTCCATCGCGTGGTCAGCCAGACGGCAGCCGTGGTTCGCGAAGTGATCGATACGGGAAGTAAGAAGGATCTTCAGGTCGATCCAGCTGCTGACCATGTGGCTCGGACCGGAGAGTGCGCGCAGATAATCCATGTAGCCGATCTTCTCGATATCCATGATACGGTCCGGACGGAATGTCGGAAGTACAACGGTGTTGATAGAGAAGTCCTCGGCGATGGCGCGGTGTGCGGCAAGATCGTCGATCGGGTCATCGGTCGTGCAGATCAGCTCGACATTCGAACGGTTGAGGAGCTGGCGTGCGCTGAACATCCCGCTCTGGATCTTCGCATTGCAGGCATTCCATACCTGATCGGCATTATCCAGTGTAAGCGGTTCCTTGATATCAAAATAGCGGTACAGCTCAAGGCTGGCCCAGTGGTACATCGGGTTACCGACCGCACTCTCGATTACGCTGGCCCAGGCCATGAATTTCTCATAATCACTTGCGTCTCCGGTGATGTACCGTTCTTCAATACCGGCAGAGCGCATCAGTCTCCACTTATAGTGATCGCCGGAGAGCCACAGCTGAGTGATATTTTCAAAGGTGACATCATCGGCAATATCCTGCGCATCGAGATGGCAGTGATAATCGATGATCGGACAGTTCTTCGCGTAGTCATAATACAGACGCTCCGCGGTAGGGTTCTTAAGCATGAAATTATTGCTGATCAAAGTGGCCATATGTGCTTCCTCTTTTTACATTAATTATAATTTGTCATCCAATACCATGATAACAGAAAGAGGGTAAAGTCTACATCGTTTTTTTGAGAATATAATGATAAAATATTAAACATTGGCAAACGGATTTGCCGGAGGGAGGAGATCTCATGAATAATCAGATGATCCTTCAGAGGATGGAAGAAACGGGACTGGTCCCGGTTGTCGTAATCGAGAATATAGAAGATGCCGTTCCGACGGCAAAAGCACTGCTTGCCGGCGGGATCGGTATGATGGAGATCACCTTCCGTACCGCTTGCGCGAAGGACGCGATCGCAAAAGTGAAAAATGAAGTTCCGGAGATGCTTGTCGGTGCCGGAACGGTCCTGGATGTAAATCAGGCGCAGGATGCTGCCGAAGCCGGTGCGGAATTCATCGTTTCTCCCGGTTTTTCTGAGGAAGTTGTCAGATGGTGTCTGGAAAAAGATATTGCAACAGTACCCGGCTGCGTGACTCCGTCGGAGATCATGGGTGCGCGTGCCCTGGGACTTCAAGTCGTCAAGTTCTTCCCGGCCAACCTCTTTGGCGGGATCAAGGCGATCCGTACGCTCTCCGGAGTTTTCCGTGATATGCGGTTCCTTCCGACCGGAGGCGTGAACCTCGATAACATCGCCGAGTTTGCTTCCGAGCGCTGCATCGTCGCGATCGGCGGAAGCTTCGTATGTACTTCGAAGGATATCCGTGAGCAGAGATTTGAAACGATTTCCGAGCTGAGTAAAGAAGCCGTGGACAAGATCCGCGCTGCAAGACAATAAGGAGGTTTTCCATGGCAAAAGTACTGACAATGGGCGAGATCATGCTGAGACTGAAAACGAGGGGGAATGAGCGATTCTTCCAGAGTCCGGAATTCGAGGCGACCTTCGGTGGCGGAGAAGCCAATGTGGCGGTTTCTCTTTCTAATTTCAATATGCCATCCGAGTTCTTAAGTGTCCTTCCGGACAATCCGATCGGAGATGCCTGCATCGCTGAACTCAGAAGCTTCGGTGTAAGTACGGACAAGATCCTCCGTGCACCGGGAAGAATGGGTATCTACTATCTCGAGACCGGAGCGAACCAGCGTCCGAGCAAAGTCGTCTACGACCGTGCCGGGTCCACCATGGCGGAAGCCAAGCCCGGCGACATCGACTGGGAAAGTGCTTTTACCGATGTAGACTGGTTCCATATCTCGGGGATCACACCGGCGATCAGCAAAAGTGCGGCCGACCTGTCGCTCGATGCGGTAAAAGAAGCAAAGAAGAGAGGGATCACGGTATCTCTTGACCTGAATTTCAGAAAGAACCTCTGGAAGTACGGCGTGGATGCGAAGACCGTGATGTCGGAGCTTACGAAGTATACCGATGTTGTGATCGGAAATGAGGAGGACTGTCAGAAGTCTCTGGGACTCGAGCTTGACGTGGATGTCGAAGGCGGCTCCCTCGATACCGGTAAATACGAGAAACTGACAAGCCTGCTTCTCACGAAATACCCGAATGTCAGCAAGGTCGCGATCACACTGCGTGAGAGCCACAGTGCGGACCATAACGGATGGGCGGCATGCATCAACAACGGAACGATCTTCTATGTAAGCAAGAAATATGAGATCCGCGATATCGTTGACCGCGTTGGCGGCGGCGACTCTTTCTCCGCGGGACTGATCTATGGCCTGAAGTCCTTTGAACAGGATACAGAAGCACTTGAATTCGCAGTAGCAGCGAGCTGCCTGAAGCACTCGATCCCCGGCGACTTTAACCGTGTATCAGTCAAGGAAGTCGAGACCCTGATGCGCGGAGACGGCTCCGGCAGAGTCCAAAGATAAACTGAGAATAAGTAAAGCCCGAAAGAAAAACTTGGCGCTGGTCCTCGCCGCTTCGCGTCTGCGGAATCGCGCCTGCGATATTTCTTATCGGGCTTTTAAATTTCGCTTTTTATCTCGGGACTCTAGTGGAGGGGAGAGCCGTCTCTACTAGATTGATCGCCTTCTTGCCTACTTCCAGGATGCAGCCGCCTTCGGTCTCGGTGCCTTTCTGATCGTCTCGGATGAGGCCGGGACCGATCTCGAGATAGAAGATCTTGTAGTTGTCATTGTCGAGCGTGTATCCGTGCTGGCCCTTCTTCATGGCGCCGAATGTGGTGCCCGGGTAAGGCGTGAAGCCCATGGTAAAGCCTGCGCCGATCGCGCCGCTCTCTTTCATCTCTTCATCCGTGAGCTTTCTCTTTACTCCCGGCAACGCAAGGAATTCTTCAATAAATGCATCCAGCTTTGCACGGTCTTCCTTACTGATCGTTTCGGAGATGTGGAGGAAGCACGCGCCGTTTACGGTCTGGAACCAGGCATTCTCAAAGGAGATGCCGTGCTCTTTCAGAAGGTCATTCGGCAGGATGTTTTCCTTAATGTTCATGCAGGCATGGTCACTGAAGATCAGGATATCGAAATGACGGATGCCCTTCTCGGGATCGCCGCCGGCTTTTCTCTCGGCTTCTTCGATGCCCTGAAGGATCGTGCCGAGGAGCTTGTCATCGTACTCGATCGATTTCTTCACATCATCTGAATCGATGCCGGAGTGGTGCTTCTGATGGTCGGTATCCTGCAGGTGCAGCATATAGAAATCAGCCTTCTCCTTTGCGATCAGGTCGCGTGAGGTATAGGCGATAAATGTGTCGATGCCGAAGTAGTTAAAGGACTTGCACTTCTTCATGTAACGGAAGAACTTCGGGCAGAGACGGAATGTCGAACTGTAGTGGACGAACTTGAATCCGCGGAAGATCATGCTCTCGGTGCCGGGGACCTCGGCGAGGTGGTAACGGATCTTCTCGCCCGGTGTACAGGGGTACATCATGGCACAGGAGACCAGGCCCTTTTCTCTTGCCCTCTCGGGAAGAGTTTTCACCTTGATGAGCTTCTTATGTGCGCGCCATTTCTCCGTGTTCTTGAACGGATCGTAGATGACGTTATCGAAGAGTCCGTGCTCTCCGGGCATAACTCCGGTGGAGATACTGGTGTGGACGGGGTAGGTGTTCGAGATGAAGATCGACTCGACCTTTCTGTGAAGAAGCCCTAAGGAAGCCAGTTTCCGGAAATTCGGAAGAGTGAGAAGGTAGTTGATGTCATTGTCGGAGATCGCGTCCAGAGAGATCATGATGATCGGACGTCCGGCCAGATTCTTGCGCATGGTAATTCCTCCCGAAACACTCGTTTTCGTTCATATATACGATATAATAAGAAGTGGTTTTAGTAAACAAAAAGTGAAAGAGGCATAAATATGGGTAAGAGAGTCATCCTGATCGTTCTGGACAGTTGCGGAATCGGCGGCGCAAAGGATGCGGCGGCATTCGGCGACGAAGGGTCGCATACACTGGGCGCATGCTCGAAGGACAGTGCTTTTTCCATAGCAAATATGAGACGGATCGGCATGGGGTGCATCAAGGATGCGCTTCCGTACGATGAGCCGGACGGGAAGGGCGTCGGCGCCTGGGCAAGAATTGAAGAAGCTTCGATGGGCAAGGATACGACCATCGGTCACTGGGAGATCGCAGGTCTGATCTCACCGGAACCGCTGCCGACATATCCTGACGGATTCCCGGCAGAAGTGATCGAAGAATTCGAGAAGCAGACCGGAAGAAAAACGCTCTGCAACAAGCCGTATTCCGGCACTGAAGTCATCCGTGATTTTGGACAGGAACACGTAAAGACAGGTGACCTGATCGTCTATACTTCGGCGGACAGTGTCTTCCAGATCGCGGCGCACGAAGAGATCGTTCCGGTAAAAGAACTGTACCGCTACTGTGAGATCGCAAGAAAGATCCTTACCGGAAAGCACGGTGTCGGACGGGTCATTGCCAGACCTTTTGTCGGAGAGTACCCGAACTTCGAGAGGACACCGAACCGTCATGACTATTCACTGCTTCCACCGAGACCGACTCTTCTGGACGATCTTACTGAAGCAAAGATCCCGGTCTACGGTGTCGGAAAGATCTACGATATCTTCGCCGGACGAGGCGTCGGAATGACGGTCCGGACTTCCGGAAATGCGGACGGGATCGAGCAGACACTCGGCGCGATGGATATGCAGAAAGAGGGATTGATCTTCGTCAATCTCGTGGACTTCGACATGCTCTATGGACACAGGAATGATGTGCACGGATACGCCGAGGCACTGACGTATTTTGATGACCGTCTGCCGGAGATCCTGTCGCGTATGCAGAAGGAAGATATCCTCATGATCACCGCGGATCACGGATGCGATCCGTCGACACCTTCGACCGACCATTCCCGAGAGAATGTTCCGTTCCTCGCCTATGGTGAGAGAGTCCGTCCGGGCACGGATCTCGGAACAAGACACAGCTTTGCGGATATCGCAAAAACGATCGGCGATTTCTTCGGGATCAATACATCCAATCTGGACGGCGAATCCTTCTGGAAAGAGATAAGAATGAAGTAAGAAGAGACAACGGAAAAGAAGAGAGGAAAGCATATGAAAGAATACACGGAAGAAGAAAAAAAGATCCTTAAAAAAGTAGACCATACGCTGCTTCGCACAACATCCACTCTGCCTGAGATCAGGGCGCTCTGTAAGGCGGCACTCGAAGCCGGAACGGCTAGTGTATGTATTCCGCCGTGCTATGTGGATGACGCGGTGCAGTTCCTGAAAGGAAGACTTCCAGTATGCACGGTGATCGGTTTTCCGAACGGATACTCGACCTCGGCAACGAAGGTTTTTGAAGCAAAGGAAGCGATCCGTCTGGGCGCGCAGGAGATCGACATGGTCGTGAATCTCTGTGATGTGAAAAACGGCAATTTCGACCGTATTTATCTGGAGCTTCTGGCGATGCGTGAAGCATGTGAAAACGTGATCCTCAAGGTCATCATCGAGACGTGCCAGCTGACGGAAGAAGAGAAGATCAAGATGTGCGAACTGGTAAGCAGGGCGAAGGCGGACTTTATCAAGACATCGACCGGTTTTAGTACCGGCGGTGCGACCGTGGAAGATGTGCGTCTCCTGCGCCAGTATTCCGCACCGGAAGTAAAGGTGAAGGCGGCCGGCGGCATCAAGGATTTCGCGGACGCGAAGGCCATGATCGAAGCCGGCGCAGACCGGCTCGGAACGAGCCGTCTGGTGAAGTAAAGGACCCGGAAAATGGATACGAAAAAGCTGTTAAGTGAAGCCAAAGAAGCGAGGAAAAATGCGTATGCTCCGTTCTCTTCTTTTACTGTGGGAGCGGCACTTCTGACGAAGGACGGGAAGATCTACAGAGGCTGCAATATCGAGTCCTCCGTGATGTCCCCGAGCCTCTGCGCGGAGCGTGTTGCACTGGCCAAAGCGATCAGCGAAGGCGAGAAAGAATTCACGGCGATCGCTATCTGTGGTGCACCTTCCGGAGAGGATCCGAAAGATCCGTGCTACCCGTGCGGCGTGTGCCGTCAGGTGCTTTCCGAACACGTGGATATCAGTGCTTTTCAAGTCGTGACGGAGGAAAACGGAAAGACCGTCACATGCACGCTCGAAGAACTCCTGCCACGCGCATTTGTATTCGAGAAGAATTGAGCCGGGTGGATATATGAGCAGGGTTAAGCGGTATGAAAAGAAGAACTGGGATACGATCCTTCACACGACCTGGAATCCGGACGGACCGGGAGTGATCCGTATCCATCTGGTACCGCCGAAATACATGCGTACCAAGAATGCGGATTCGCTGGTCATTATCAACGGACAGGATATCCTTCCGATCAATGAATCGTGGGCGATCCTGCTGTCGGAATACATCAAGAGCGTCAACGATTTCGGCGATGGTCCGATGACGGGAAAAGAACTCGAAGGCATCATCGAAAAGACGATCAGAAATACGAAGAAAGTCTATCCGCGCGTGGAAGATAAGATCCTTCTTGAGGACCTCGAGAACATGATCTCCGTCTTCGAAGATATCGTGCAGGGAAGAGAGATCCAGTCGAGCAGAAAGCCGCTCGAACTGGGAAGGTACGCGCGTTTTATGACGGCGCCGCACCGTATGGATCTGATGGTCTCCGCCATGAAAAAAGACGGACAGGAGGACTTCGGTCAGAAGTGCATCCACTGTTATGCGGCGGAACAGGAGATCACCGGGGAAGAAGAGCTTTCTACAGAAGACTGGAAGAAGATCCTTTCGCTACTCCGGGAAGAGAAGATCTCCCAGGTGACATTTACCGGTGGAGAGCCGACCATGCGCGAAGATCTTCCGGAGCTGCTTTTAGAAGCCAGATGGTTCGTCACACGACTTATTACCGATGGCGTAAGACTGACTCCGGAATACTGCGCCGCGCTCAAAGAATCCGATCTCGACAGCATGCAGATCACATTATATTCCTGCGATAAAGAGATCCACGATGAACTTGCCGGCGCACCTCATTACGGCAAGACCGTTGAAGGAATAAAAAATGCGCTGGCATCGGGGATCAATCTCAGCATCAATACGCCTCTTTGCAAGTCGAACAGGGACTATAAGAAGACGCTCGAATTCCTTCACGGACTGGGCATCCGGTATGTTACCTGCTCCGGTCTGATCCGGAAAGAAAACGCGAAGGAAGGGCCTTCTCTGGAGACGCTCCTTTCGGAGGATGAACTGTATGAAATTCTGAAAGAAGCGGCCGGATATGCATACGCCAATAAGATGGAGATCAGCTTCACATCACCGGGATGGATCGCCGCGGAAAAACTCCGGGAACTGGAACTGGTGGCGCCTTCCTGCGGCGCATGCCTCAGCAATATGGCGATCACACCATCCGGAAATGTCGTGCCTTGCAGAAACTGGATTTCTGAGGAGCCGCTGGGGAACATCCTGACCGGATCATGGAAGAAGATCTGGAACAGCGACCGCTGCAAGAAGATCCGTGCCGTCTCTGCCAAAATGGAGCACATCTGTCAGCTGAATAATTAAACGAAACACCAGGTGATAAAAGCCATCACAACATAGCTTCCCGCGGAGTACCACATCCACGGTGCAAAGGTCTGCTTTTTCTTTGTCAGATAGATGACAGCCAGGATCGCACCGGCGAAGACAACGGACGTCCCCCAGAGACCGAGAGTTCTTGAGTAGGTATACCCGAAGCGTGACATGTAAAGGATGATCTTCGATGCGGAGATCGTCGCAAAGATCATGCTCTCGACCATGAGGACCGTACTGAAAATACGCAGGATCCTGTTCTCATGAGAGCCGAAAATGCGGACGGTCGCAAGGAGTGCGAAGTTAATAAGCACGACATTGATCAGTTCATAGAATCCGCTGACCGCATATTCCGATGCGGTAAATGCTTCCGGCAGTACTCCGGCAAAAGCACTGAACATGTAACTGGCCTGCGAGATGAAGAATGCCACGTAAAGCACACCGAAGAGGAAAAGTACGGCCGTGAGGACCGCATCCGGCATGAAGCGGAGCCTGGTAGAAAAAGAGACCAGCTTCTCGCAGAAGTGCTTTTCCTTCGAAATATCCTTCCGGACACTTCCCTGGAAAAGGCCGAAGAGAAAGGCGCCGACCGGAAGGCTCATGATAAATCTTCCCAGAGAATCGGAGATGGAAATATTGTCGAATGTGTGTTCAAGAGAGAGTATCGCATCACTGAAATGACTGTCGACCGAAGCGAGGTTGCCGACGGCGGCGAAGAAGAAGCCGGCGATCACGACCAGGACCAGAAGGATCGCGGCGGAATAGCCGGGCTTCTTTTTTGCCTTCGTTCCCGCGACCGTCGATCCGTCGGGGAGGATGACTTCTACGGTCTCACCGGAGGGGTGGATACACTCGCCGATCGTGGGAATACGGGAAAAGAAGTTCATGAACGGAAGCCGCACACAGCCGTTGAAAAGATCGGCGGGGATCAGGCAGGAAGAACGGTCGGAGAGAAGATGACCGGTTCCGGTGAGCACCATATAGATGACGACCATGTGGATAAAAAGAAGGCTCAATTCCTGCATCTGCCCGCTTAAGGTGCTGATGGAAAGAAGGAGGAGGATCACTTCCCAGAAACGTGTCTCACCGAGCTGGAGCTTCGACGGGGTGAACTTCCCCAGATCCTGCTGCTGCCGCATGGTCAGCTCCAGCCAGAGGATGGCGCCGCAGGAAAGCAGTGTCAGGAAGACCGTGATCGCCAGATGACTGTCGGTATATATGGTGAAAAAACATATGTATGCGTAGGAAAAAGCGTAACTTAACCCAAGGCAGAGCTTCTTGAGGAGCTCTGCCCGCTTCGTGTTCGTATTCATTTTTCAGTTTCTCCTTTGGAAAAAGCACCCGGCCGGCGGACCTTAACGCTGGTCCGCCACCGTACCGGATGAAAGATTATTACTCGTCTTCTCTGTATTCCAGAATGTCACCCGGCTGGCAGTCAAGTGCCTGACAGATATCGTTCAGGGTGGAAAACCGCACAGCCTTTGCTTTCTGGTTCTTCAGGATAGAGAGGTTGGCCGGGGTGATGCCGATCTTGGCGGCGAGGTCACCTGCGGAGATCTTCCGCTTAGCCATCATAACATCGAGATTAACAATGATAGACATAATCCGCACCTCCTTATACAGTCAGATCGAGCTCAGTGCGCATATCGATGGCCTTATCCATGACGAGTCTGACACACTGGACGATAAGTCCTACGAACAGGCCGATCAGCGAGACCAGGAAGAGCGCGTAGGAAGCGCAGGCACCGATGATGCAGATCACGCAGATGAGGAAACAGCAGATCGAGATCACGGACATGTAGCGGGTGTTCGCCTTCTCAAAGACGATCCCTTTCTTCAGGTTCAGAAGAAGATTGACTACGCTGTAGATGATGATGTAAGCGATGCCGGTCGACAGATAGAAACAAGTGAGGAAAACGATGAATCTTACGTCTTCATTCTCGAGAAAAGAAAGGAACGGAAGATATCCTTCGTTAAAGAGACCGCCGCGCCAGCAGTACTTGCAGAATGAGTATCCGAAGATGTCTCCGAGGAGACAGCAGAAGAAGAATACGGCGGAAGCTGCCAGTGTCAGGTTCAGCCATAGGGAATAACCGGGTTTAGATTTAGAGTCCATTTTCTTTACCTCCGTAAGTATTTATGTCGTCTCCCGCATCCGGCCGGATTTGCGGGAGGAAGATTTCCGAGGATCCTTTCATGTCATCATAATAGCATGGACGTTATCGATATGCAAGCATTTTTTATCGAAAAACGATAAAAATGTAACGAATAACATTTTAAAGAAGGAAAACTGTGCAATCTTACAAGGGGCATTCCATTGAAAGAAAAGAAAAACGCCTTATAATAGGTAACGTACAAATACAATAGGGCAGATATGGGCATTGGCGCCCCGAGACTGCCGGTGCGGGAGAAGAACTTGATCAAGTTTACGAAAAAAGCGGTAAGCTTCACAAGAAATAAAGTGCGCTGGACGATCGTCATCGCGGTAATGCTCGTGATGCTCTTTATCGTCTTTTTCAAGTCATCCATGTTTGCATCGAGGATCACCGTATCCTGTCTGGGACAGGGTGCGCAGCCTTCCGGAAAATTGAACGGCGGATCCCCGCTGATCCAGGCCTTTGAGCCGCAGCAGATACACGTCGACTATATCGAGATCCGTATGGCGACGAACAGAGAATCCGGAAACGTTCTTGCGCCGCAGGGAAGTCTCCACTTCAAGCTGATGAAGGCGGATGGCAAGATCGTCTATGAAGAGAAGGTCCCGCTCCAGAATATCAAGGACAACGAATACCTGCGTTTCCGTATCCGCAAGGATCTGGTGATGCAGAATACATACATCATGTTCCTGGAAACCGTGGATACGATCGGTGAAGAAGTACCCTCTGTATGGGTTTCCTCGAATGTTCCCGACGAACTGAATGATGTAAATTATCCGGGCATTCCGGCGGGTGCCCATCTGCAGTGCAATACGCAGATCCGCTATTCCCGCATGAATTATGTCGCCATGATCGTCAGTATCCTTCTGATCCTGATCTGCGGTCTGGTCGCACTTCTGCACTTTGACCTTTACGAGAAGGAAAGAGAGCATCTTCTGATCACCGTCATGCACCTCATGCCGGTGCTGATGTTTACGATCGTTGAGCTTCTGAACGGCAACTCCGTCCTGAAGAAATCCCCGCCGGCATATATCGTCAACTACATCTACTACCTGGTGATCTATGTCCTGCTGCTGATCATCTTCAACCGCTTCCGTCTGACGACGATCCTCGTGAACTGCCTTCTGTTCGCTGTTGCGATCTTTAACTATTTCAAGCTCCTGTGGCGTGGTGAGCCGGTTCAGCTCTGGGATGTTGTTACCCTTAAGACGGCGATGAATGTATCCGATAACTATCACATCGAACTGTCGCCGATATTGATCATCGCGACGCTTCTGTTTATTTTCTCGATCCTGCTCGTTTCTAAGTGCAAGTATAAGATCCAGCTTAAGAGAAACCGCGCGTACATCGGCGGTGTCTGTGCGATCCTTGTGATCTTCCTTGCGCTGACACTGATCGATACCAGACGTTATCAGAATTCCAACTTCAGCCTGATGGAGAAGATGGGTGTAGTAAATAACGCAAGTAACCCCGCGCAGAACTTCAGCAAGAACGGTATGATCGTGGCGCTGACCATGAATGCCCAGCATCTGGCGGTTGAGAAGCCCGATAATTACAGCGTTTCCCGTGTTCAGCGGATCGGAGAGAAGATCGAAAACAAAGAAGCACACTATATCCTGCCGAACGATGTTATCGCGGATTACAATGAGAAGCAGACGATCCGTGAGGCCTGCGGCGACCGTGTCCTTCAGGAGGGTGAGAAGCCGACGATCATCGCGATCATGAATGAGTCCTACTCGGATATGTCGACCGTCGGATCTTTTGATACGAATCTTCCGATGCATCCTTACATGGATTCACTTTACACGAGAGACAATGTGATCCACGGTGATCTCTGTGTTTCCGTGTACGGCGGCGGTACGGCGAACTCGGAATTCGAATTCCTGACAGGCAACCCGATGGCGTTCTTCCCGACCGGAAGTATTCCTTATCAGCAGTACATCGGAAATTCCACGGGATCGCTTCCGCGTTTCCTCAAGAGCCAGGGCTATCAGACGATTGCCGTTCACCCGTATCTGGCCAGCGGATGGAACCGCCCGGAGGTTTATACGAGTATGGCATTTGACCGCTTCGTCTCGATCGATGATTTCGGTGATGATTCCGAATATCTCCGCTCGTATATCTCTGACCGCACTTCCTACAAGAAGCTGATCCAGCTGTACGAAGAAAGAGACCCGAAGCACCCGCTGTTCCTGTTCAACGTTACGATGCAGAATCACGGTTCTTATACCAGCAACGATCCGAACTTCGATCAGGACGTACGTCTTATCGATTATCCGGACAAGTTCCCGGAGACGGAGCAGTACCTGTCTTTAGCAAGACAGAGTGACCTTGCGCTCCGTGATCTGATCGCTTACTTCAGCGAGGTGGATGATCCGGTCATCATCTGCTTCTTCGGCGACCATCTGCCGAGCATGATCAACGGATTCTATGAGACACTTCTCGGAAAAGAGATCGTCGACCTGAACGGTGAAGAGATGCAGAATCTGTATAAGACGGATTTCTTCATCTGGGCGAACTATGATATCCCGGAGTGCGAGATCGAGAGCATCAGCCTGAACTATCTCTCCACACTCCTTCTCCAGAACACGGGAATGGATCTTCCCGCATACAATCTCCTGATCGCGGATGCCTACGACCAGTATCCGATCCTGACATCGATGGGTGTCTATGACAATCAGGGAAACAGATACGATACAGTAACGGATGTACCGGATGCGACAGGTATCTTAAATGAGTACAACGTCCTTACGTATAATAACCTTTTCGAGTCGAAGAAGCGCCGTTCCGAGCTCTATGACGTCGTATACTTCGTACCTCAGAAGAAGGAAACAGAAATCGAGGGTTAACAATTGGAATATACATCATTTGATCAGATGGATCTGTCCGAGGAGGTTATGCGCGCCCTGGACAAAATGGGCATGAAGACTCCTACTTCCGTCCAGAAACAGGCGATCCCCCTCCTTATGGATAACCGCTGTGTCATTGCAAAAGCACCGACCGGCACCGGCAAGACTTTCGCCTTCGGTATACCGATCCTGGAATACCTGAATATGGATGCCGACTTCGTGCAGGCCCTGATCCTCTGCCCGACAAGAGAACTGGCACTTCAGATCTGCACGGAACTTAGAGGCTTAGGTGCTTTTATCAAGGGATTAAAGATCTGCGGAATCATCGGCGGACAGAAGATGGATAAGCAGGTCCAGATGCTGAAGAAAAAACCGCAGATCGTGGTCGCGACGCCGGGCCGTCTTCTGGATCATGTGCAGCACAAGAACATCAACATCTCCGACATCTACACGCTCGTTCTTGATGAGGCGGATAAGATGCTCGACATGGGTTTCATCAAGGACATAAGAAAGATCATGAAGCTTACTCCTTCGGATAAGCAGATCGCGATGTTCTCCGCGACGATGAGCAGAGAAGTCATGAACATCACATGGGAATACATGGATGGTGCCGATGAGATCGAGGTCGCGCCGAAAGAAGAGGACATGCCGAAGATCAGCCAGTACATCCTGCATCTCGAAGAGCGGGAGAAGATGGAAGCCTTCGGAAAGATCATGGAGAAATACCGGTGCAGCCGCGTCATGGCATTCTGCAATACGAAGACACGCGTACGCGTCGTGACGGAGGGCATCAAGCGCCTCGGTTACAAGGCGGAGTGTCTCCACGGAGATATCGGTCAGGGTGCGAGAAACCGCATCATGGATGACTTCAGAAGAGGCAAGTTCAACATTCTCGTGGCGACGGATGTTGCGGCCCGCGGTATCGATGTTTCCGATATCGACACGGTCTTCAATTTTGAAGTGCCGAATGAAAATGAGTACTATCTGCACCGTATCGGAAGAACGGGCCGTGCCGGACGCGCCGGACAGGCGTTCACTTTCGTAACGTATTCGCAGAGTCTGCGTATGGATGACATACTTCACTACACCAAAGTATCTACACAGGAGCTCGATCTGAATGAAATTGAAGGACATGAAGAGTAAAGCAAAGATTGCCGTATTATGCGGCATTTTTCTTGCTGTCGCACTTGTGATCGGCGGCATTGTAATCGCGTGGAAAAGCACTTTTAAGAGCAGGAAGAGCGAGGAGACTCCGCTCTCTCAGGAGAGCTCGATTGAGCCGGTAAATGACTCTTCCGAGGAGCAGAACGGAAGCTCCTCCGATACAGAAGCCCCGTCTTCGGAGACCTCAGAAAGCGGGACGGCCGAGCCTTCCGAAAGCGGAGATGTTACCGACAGACCGGTGGGGAAAAAGGAATACGGAACCATCAAGGGCACCGGATATGAAGGTATCGAGGGAACCGGAAAGTATAACTACGGCGAGGCTCTCCAGAAGTCACTTCTTTTCTACGAGCTTCAGAGATCCGGTGATCTTCCGGAAGATACACGCTGCAACTGGCGCGGGGATTCTGCGCTGAAGGACGGTTCCGACGCGGGAGTAGATCTTACCGGAGGCTGGTTCGATGCCGGCGATAACGTTAAGTTCAATCTCCCGATGGCCTACACGGCCTCCATCCTCGGATGGTCTGTCTACGAAGATAAGGATGCATACGAAGAGAGCAAACAGCTCGAGTATGCGCTCGGAAATATCCGCTGGGCGAATGAATACTTTATCAAGTGCCATCCGTCTGATGAGGTCTACTACTACCAGGTCGGCGACGGAAATGCCGATCACGGATGGTGGGGACCTGCCGAGTGTGTCGAGTACCAGATGTCCCGTCCGGCTTACCGTGTGGACGCGCAGAATCCGGGCTCCGCAGTTACGGCGGAAACCGCGGCTTCTCTTGCGGTCTGCAGCATCCTTTTTAAGGATGTGGATCCGGCATTCAGTGAGCAGTGCCTGACACACGCAAAGTCCCTCTATGCCTTTGCGGACAAGTATAAGAGCGATGCCGGATACACGGCGGCAAACGGTTTCTATAATTCATGGAGCGGATACTACGATGAACTCAGCTGGGCAGGCGTGTGGCTCTACCGCGCGACGGGAGATTCTTCCTATCTGGCCAAGGCAAAAGAGTACTATCCGAAGGCGAATCAGGACTTCAACTGGTCGCTGTGCTGGGACGATGTGCACATCGGTGCGGCAGTCCTTCTTGCACAGGAGACCGGGGAGAAGACGTATACTCAGGCGGTCGAAAAGCACCTGGACTTCTGGACGACCGGAACCTCTGCCGGAGAGCGCATCACCTACACTCCGAAGGGACTGGCCTGGCTCGACAGCTGGGGTTCTCTCCGCTATGCGACGACCACGGCTTTCGTTGCCTCTGTCTACAGTGAGAGCGATGCATGCCCTTCCGCGAAGAAAGATACTTACTGGAACTTCGCTGTTGCCCAGGCGGGATATGCTCTGGGAGATACGGGAAGATCATTCCAGATCGGCTTCGGTGAGAACTATCCGGTGAACCCGCACCACCGTACGGCGCAGGGTTCCTACTGTGACAATATGAATGAGCCCGGTACCGGAAGACACGTACTCTGCGGCGCACTTGTCGGCGGACCGGACGCCTCGGACGGATACACCGATGAGGTCAGCAATTACAACACGAACGAAGTGGCCTGCGACTACAATGCCGGATTTACCGGCCTTCTTGCCAAGCTTTATACGCGCTACCACGGCCAGACACTGACCGGTTTTGGTGCAGGGGAAGACGTGGGCGAAGAGTACCGTGTGGATGCGACCGTCAATGCGGGCGGAAGTGATTTTCTCGAGATAAAAGCACTGACCTACAACATGACCGGCTGGCCGGCAAGAGCTCCGAAGGACCTCGAACTGCGCTACTACTTCACGCTCCCGTCGGGAAAGAAAGCATCGGATCTGTCGGTATCTTCTTCGTACGGACAGGATGTCGCATCGCTTCAGATCCTGGATGCAGATGGAAGCAATGCATGCGTACAGGTCGTTTTCAAGGAATATTCCTGCTACCCGGGCGGTCAGGAAGAGTATAAGAAAGAAGTGCAGTTCCGTATCACGGGACTTCCGCAGGATGCGGCTTCTTCTGCGAAGGTATCCCTCTTCGAGGGCGGCGTGCTGGTATATGGCGAGGTACCGGACGGTTCCGGAAATGTGACCCCGACACCGACTTCTCCGGACACGACACAGGGACCCACACCTCCTGCCCCGACTACGCCCACGGCGCCTTCCGGAAATGGAAAAGTGAATGTAACCATCGAGTACAGCATGAGCGGAACAGGTAACGCGATTGCCGGAAATATGACCATCGAGAACACGGGATCCGATTCGATCGACCTGGCTTCTCTTGCGATCGAATACTACTTTACGAATGAGAAATCCGGCTCACTGGCCTTCGACTGCTACCACTCGGCGGTAAGCCGAAAGGGCGGAAATTACGAGGCAATTAACAGTGTTAAGGGAGAATTCGGAAAAGTAGAACCGGCGAAGACCGGGGCCGATACGATCTGTACGATCAGTTCTTTCGGATCCGCAAAACTCGGAAGCGGAGACAAGCTTGTCGTCCAGTTCTCGATCCATCATCAGGACTGGTCCGACTTCAACCTCTCGGACGATTATTCGAGACAATCGGCAGATAAGATCGTCATCCGTTCCGGAAGCACGGTGATCTATGGCGCAGGCCCATCCTGACTGATATAATGAACTCGTTGGCAAACGAATGACAGGGCATCCTGTCGCAAAGGAAAACGGGTGAATAAATTATGGGCATGCTGGTGTTTATTCCTGCGCTGATCCTGGGACAATACCTGACCGGATGGATCCGCGCGCTTTTCGACTATATCTATTACCATATCAGAGGCGCGTTCTGTGTGCGCGTCGCCGGGATCTTTATCCGCTGGGACAAGGATCTCTACGATCCCGTAAAACCCGGAAAGATGAAGTTTACGGTCTCCCGGCTGAATCAGTTTTATCCTATGGTGACGATGACTTATCCGGCGACGAAGATCCGGAGGACCGATGTTTTTCCAATCATCTTATATACGGTCATGGCCATTGCTACGATGGGGTTATTTCTTTTCCTGACCGCTGCAAAGCACTATCTTTTCGATGACACGCTTCTTATGGAGTTTATCTGCGGATTGCTCGCTGGCAGCGGCTGTGTCTTTACCTCGTCAGCTTATTATGGGATGAAGGGCGCTTTCAGCAAGAACGGTCTTGCCGAAAAGAGGAAAGAGATGACGATGTCGATGGCAGTTGCAAAATCTCCGGATGATCTCGTATTACGACCTTTCGACTATCCCTCTTACGGGAGTGCTTCTGTTGCGGAAAAACTCAGCTATATGATCACTTTCTATGGCGTCGCGGAAATGAAAAACGATCTTATGGCGATGGCGGAGTGTGTAAACACGATGGTAAGGCTCGGGACGGGAATGCTTACGGATGCCGGCCATTTCTATCTGGATTCAGAGCTGTTTGCCTACTATTCGTTCCGTCAGAAGGACCCGGTGCTTGCGAGGAGATATTACGAGCACTCGAAGAAGAATATCGATGCGGACATGGACGGTAACGGACGAAGAAGACTGGCATATTATGCCTTCTACATCCTGGAGGACAGGGAACTGGCACGCCGGTATGCGCAGGAAGGCCTGCGGGCGCTGACTGTTTCCGATCCGAGGGTTGCGCCGGTCAGCAGGGATTTCGAAGAAAAGATGCTGAATTATCTGCTTTCACAGATCGATGAATAAATGATGAAAAGGAAGTGCTTTTCGCGTAGAAAAGCACTTCTTTTTTCGCCCCGGTGACGTTGCCAAGCGTGTGAGGCGAGAGTATAATATTTAGGCGTGATTATGTAAAATAATGAATAAAGGCAGGCGATTGATTTATGGCATTTATTGACGAAATTAAAGCAAAAGCAAAGAGCAACAAGAAGACCGTCATTCTTCCTGAGTCCATGGACAGAAGAACTTTTGAGGCGGCCGCTGAGATCCTCGCTGAGGACATTGCGAACCTGATCATCATCGGTACAGATGAGGAAGTTAAGGCGAACAGCGAAGGACTTGATATTTCCAAAGCAACAATCATTAACCCGCACACATACGAGAAGACACAGGAGTACATTAACGGCTTCTATGAGCTCCGTAAGGCAAAGGGTATGACACCGGAAGAAGCTGAGAAGACTCTCCTCGGTGACTATATGTACTATGCATGCATGATGGTAAAGATGGGCGACGGTGACGGAATCGTTTCCGGTGCCTGCCACTCCACAGCCAATACACTCCGTCCGTCCCTTCAGATCATCAAGACAGCTCCGGGCACCAAGCTCGTTTCCGCTTTCTTCGTAATGGTCGTTCCGGACTGCGAGTACGGTGAAGACGGTGTATTCGTATTCGGTGACTGCGGTCTCGTTCAGAACCCGAATCCGGAAGAGCTCGCTGCT
Source organism: uncultured Clostridia bacterium (assembly GCA_947302815.1). Lineage (GTDB taxonomy): Bacteria > Bacillota > Clostridia > Saccharofermentanales > Saccharofermentanaceae > Scatonaster. Next base: position 60,838 of record CAMYWO010000004.1, read on the forward strand.
ATCGCAGGTTCTTCTGCCGCTTCCTTCAAGCAGCTCGTCGGCAAAGAGCCGGTAGTTGCTCTTCTTTCCCACTCTTCCATGGGTTCCGCGAAGCACGACGACGTTACCAAGGTCGTTGAGGCTACCAAGATCGCTAAGGAAGAATATCCGCAGTTCGCTATCGACGGTGAGCTCCAGGCTGACGCTGCGATGGTTCCGTCCATCGGCGCTTCCAAGGCTCCGGACAGCAAGGTTGCAGGTAAGGCAAACGTTCTTATCTTCCCGGACCTCGATGCAGGTAACATCGGATATAAGCTGGTTCAGAGACTGGGCAAGGCAGAAGCTTACGGCCCGATGTGCCAGGGTATCGCAAAGCCGGTCAACGACCTCTCCCGTGGATGCTCCGCGAAGGATATCGTTGGCGTAATCGCTATCACAGCTGTACAGGCTCAGAATTCTTAAGTCAAATAGAAGCGGGACAGGAGACTGCCCCGCTTTACTTTTGAAATAACAGTATCGAAGGAGAAAATGAATGAAGATTTTAGTTATCAACTGCGGAAGTTCTTCCTGCAAGTTCCAGCTCTTTGAAACATCCACCGGTGACGTTCTTGCCAAGGGTAATGCCGAGCGTATCGGTATCGACGGCAAGCTGACATACAAGACCCCGGGCAAGGAAGATTTCGTATGCACAGATCCGATGCCGGATCATAAGGTTGCTGTTAAGATGATCCTCGACGCTCTCGTTGACAAGGATCATGGTGTTCTTTCCGATATCGGCGAGATCAAGGCTGTCGGCCACCGCGTACTCCACGGCGGTAAGTACTACAGCAAGTCTGTTATCGTTAACGATGACGTTAAGCGTGTTATCCGTGAGTGCTTCCCTCTGGGACCTCTGCACAACCCGGCAAACCTCACAGGTATCGAGGCATGCGAGTCCGTACTTCCTGAGGGCACACCGCAAGTTGCCGTATTCGATACCGCTTTCCATATGACCATGCCGCCGAAGGCGTATACCTACGCACTGCCTTATGAGCTGACAGAGAAGTATTCCATCCGCCGTTATGGTTTCCATGGTACTTCCCACCGTTATGTTTCCCGCCGTGCGGCTGAGTTCCTCGGCAAGGATTATAACGACATCAAGATCATCACATGCCACCTCGGTAACGGCTCCTCTTTCGCAGCTGTTGACCACGGCAAGTGCGTAGATACATCCATGGGTCTTACACCTCTTGCAGGTATCTGCATGGGTACCCGCTGCGGTGATATCGACCCGGCGATCGTTCCGTTCCTGATGACGAACGAGAACCTGAGCCCGGATGACATCGATGTCCTCATGAATAAGAAATCCGGTGTTGAGGGTCTGTCCGGTGTTTCTTCCGACTTCAGAGATCTGGAGAAGGCTTCCCGCGAAGGTAACGAGCGTGCGACACTGGCTCTCGAGATGTTCGAGTATCAGGCAAGAAAGATCATCGGTTCCTACGCTGCTGCTATGGGCGGTGTTGACGTGATCGCATTTACTGCAGGTATCGGCGAGAACACTGACTACATCCGTGCAGCTGCTTGCGAAGGCCTCGAGTTCATGGGCGTAAAGATCGATCCTGCCAAGAACAACGGCGTTCGTTCCGAAGCTGTTATTTCTTCTGATGATTCCAAGGTTACTGTTGCGATCATCCCGACCAACGAGGAACTGGCGATTGCACAGGAGACAGAGGAACTGGTCAAGTAATTAATCCGGAACTGTTCCGGGGGTAGAAAAGTAAAGGGGGATTTCTTCCGCGCGGCGGATTTGCGCGAGCAAACTGTCTGAGACCGTGTGGAAAAATCCTTTTTTACTATACTGATCTGCATGGAGGTAATATGCGAATCATTTTAGTACGCCATGGCGATCCTGATTATGTGAAGGACTGTCTGACGGAACTCGGTAAAAAGCAGGCTGCTGTTGCGGCAGAGAGACTGATGGGAGAAGGGATCGAGAAGATCTATTCTTCCTCTTTAGGCCGCGCAGTTGAAACAGCACAGGCTTTCTCCGACCGGTCGGGAATCACGCCGGTGCATATACTTCCTTTCATGCAGGAGATCCGTTTCGGATACGGAATGGATCTTTATACGACGGGCAATCCGTGGGATGAGACGGATGAGATGTCTAAGCGCGGTGAGGATCTGACGGATCCGAACTGGCAGGAACACCCTTTCTTTAAAGAGAACGCGGCGACAGAGGATGTCACCATGATCGCCCGTGAGACCGACAAGTGGATGGCAACTCTCGGATATGAGAGAGAAGGCCTCTATTACCGCTGCGCAAGAGAAGATGATAAAGAGCATACGGTAGTTCTTTTCGCGCATGGAGGATCAGGCACGGCGATGTTATCGCGTATCTTAAATCTTCCGTTCCCGTATCTTTGCGCGATCGTCCGGATGGAACACACGGCCATCACGATCCTGCACATGGACAACCGGCCGGGAAGCGTTACCATGCCTGTCGTTGAGCTCCTTTGCGACTCAAGACATATCCATAATATGCCATGAAAAGGAAAGGACCTGTTCAAAGAATGTTAACAAAAACTGAAACTTTGCTTTACCCTATGGCAGGGTCTTGTTTCTATAATGAAATCAAGTAATACCTGATCCAGAGGTTTCTTATGCGGCACACGATCACGATTTTAAAATGGGAGATGAGCAAGATCATCAGCAACTGGCAGAAGACGCTGAAAGTCTTTCTGCTGCCTGCGCTTCTCCTTCTGGCCGCGATCAACCTGTTCCCGATGCTGATGAACTATCTGTCGACCGGATCCCTTACGAGCCGTCCGGTCACTCTGGTCAATGCACCGCAATCCTTTGTCGACTATGTTGAGTCGAATTCCGCATCTTCTTTCTATTCGTTTACTTATCTCACACTGGAAGAGGCGGAGGACCTGGTCGAATTTGACGGGGATGCCGTGAGAAGCAGAGAGGGTGTCGCCGTATTTTTCATGGCTTCCGAAAACTGGAATATCGTAGATTTTGATTCCTGTGTAAGAGATTACTATTCCCGTCTGTCGCTGGGGCAGAATACCAGAAATCTCAATATGATCGTTGAGATCGATTATAAGGGAGACTATACCTCCTATCTGCAGGCGGAACAGTTCAAGGCCGACATCGGAGAAGGTTATTCTTCATATCTTCTCGAGCATCTCGGACAGCCGTATCTCGAAGCGGGCGGCGGTGACCGCTGGGTCACGGACCAGTTTAACCCGTTTACGTTTGTTACGAACAACCGCTACGTCGCAAACCAGGGAGCGGCACGTACGATCCCGACGATGATGATCCTTCTGATGTATTACTGCATCTATTCGCTGACGGCAGAGACTCTGGCTTCCGCAAGACAGAGCGGATTCCTGACAAAGGTATATCTTACTCCGATCTCCAAGCATTCCCTTCTTATCGGAAAAGCACTTATGGTCGTGATCGTGGGTTTGGCCAGTGCGCTGATCACATACTTCCTGCTGTTTATTTCCTCGTGGCTGAACCGGAGCAACAGTGCATATTCACTTCTGCCGTTCGGTCTGTTCCTGACGCCGACGCAGCTTCTGGCATTCTTTATTCTTCTTATCTCCGCCGCAGTCATGATGGCGATGCTCTGCTTCGGGATCACATTCAAGGTCCGCCGTATGCAGGATGTCATTATGAACCTGCAGGTACCTCTCGTACTTCTTATCTTTGAATTCTTCGGGAACATGTTCCGTCCGTCCTCTGCGGAGGTGGTCGAATACCTGATCCCTGTACATAATTCGGTCATGGTGATCCGTGAGATCTTCCTGGGAACCTATTCCTGGTGGACAATACTTCTGGTCACACTCGTGAACCTGGTCTTTGCCGCTGAGCTCTTCATCATATGTCTTAAGAGTAAGGACGGCATGATCCATATTGCAGAAGGAGGAGAAAATGATTTCGGTAAATCACGTAAGTAAGCGTTATAACAAGCGTGATATGGTCGTCAACGACGTCAGCTTTAAGGTAGAGAAGGGCACGATCTTCGGACTTCTCGGACCGAACGGCGCCGGTAAGACCACGCTTATGCAGATGATATCCACGCTGCTTCTTCCCACGTCGGGGATCATCTCGATCTGCGGCCTGGATACACAGTCATCCGCGCAGGACATCAGAAAGAAGATCGGTTTTCTGACAACGGAGATCAAGATGGATCCGCTGTCCACACCGAACCAGTTATACAGCTTTTTCAGTGAACTGTATGACATTCCGAAGGAACAGATCGAGAGCCGTAAGCAGGCCAGTTTTGCCAGATTCGGAATCGCGCCTTTTGCGGATAAGAAGATCGCGGAACTGTCGACCGGTATGAAGCAGAAGGTCTCGATCGTGATCTCTCTGATCCATGAGCCGGAGGTGATCATCTTCGACGAACCGACAAACGGCTTGGATATCCTTACTTCCAGACAGGTTATGGACTATCTTCTCGAACTCCGTCAGAAGGGCTGCTGTGTTCTTCTGTCGACACATATTTTCTCCGTTGCCGAGCAGCTCTGCGATGAGATCGCGATCCTGGTCGACGGACGGATCGTAGATCAGGGATCCGCACAGGCCCTGACCGAGAAAACAGGAAGCAGAAACTTTGAAGAAGCATTCTTCAAAACTTATTCAGAACATCACCGGGAGGGATAAAAGTGAACCGCTCGCTGAAGGCATTGATCCGGAAAACTTTCGGGAAAAACCACACTATGAAGTCACAGGCATCCGTGATTACACTCCTGGCATGCGTGGCGTTCGTTGTGGTTGTGATTGCCTATCTCTTCAGCCTGATCAAAGAGTACTATCAGAAAGATGACTATGAGTATGAAGGTCTCCCGCAGAATATCGTTGTCGTCAATGCACCGGATTCCTGGAAAGCTTATGCGGAAGAAAGAGATCTCTATTTCTGGGCGGGAATTGAGGATAAAGAGACGGATGCCGTCTTCGATGTATTCACTTTCGATAAATGGATGAAGAAATACGATGCGTTTATGACGCTCGTTTTCCCGGAGGATTTCGACGAGAAATGCCTCAGGAAAAAAGTGGATGAGAAGCCGGAGATCCTGACCTTTGTTTCGACGGACCGTCTCGAATATGTTGAGATGAAGGATGACTTTATTGAAGGCGAGCTGGAGGAAGGATACTACTCGTATCTGGCTGAGCAGCTGGGTGTAAATCTTCCGATGCATGAACAGCCGCAGGTCTATACGCAGTTTATTGAAAAGGACGCGCATAAGGGCATCATCCGGGACCGTATCTCGAGAATGGTCGCACCGCTTCTGTTCTTCGTAGTGATCATGTACACCTGTATGCTGATCGCGATGAATGCGATCGCCGGTGAGAAGGAAAGAGGCACTTTTGCAGCGCTCCTGATGACCCCGATGTCGCGTGGCACGATCGTGCTCGGCAACTTCCTCGGCGTGGCACTTCATGCGCTGATTCCGAGCGCAGTCTGCATGATCATATTCTTCCCGAGATCCGTGGGCGGATTCTTCGGAGTCCTCGCACTCTCTCTGTCACTGATCATAATGATGTCGGCTATCACGATCATGATCTCCTGCATGAGCCAGTCCATCGTATCGGCGCAGACGGCCTTCCTGCCGATCTTCCTGATCGTACTGATTGCCTGCGTGACATGCATGCAGCCGACCACTTCGAATCCCATCAACAATTACATCCCGATCTACGGACACTTCTTCGGTATCGGTGACTGCCTGATGAATACGGCGAAGTTCCTGCCGGTACTGGTATGTGTTCTGTCCTCTGTGCTTATGGCGTTGATCTGCCTTCTCGTTTCCCGCTATCTTCTTACGACGGAAACGTTTACCGTCGCAGTCGAATCCAAGTCGGATAAGCAGATCCGCAAGGCGATGGAACGCGCAAAGAAACAGGAAACAGACTATGTGTCCCGCCCGAAAGCAAAAGTATTCGGTTTCTTCCCGATGAAGAGAAAATCGCCGGCAGGCTTCCTGTTCGGACATGCGGTCCTCCCGCTGGCACTGCTTTCTTTGTTCCAGACACTTGCCATGATCCCCGCGATCATCTCCTACATGAAGACTTCCGAATCTGTAAAATTCCTGCGCATGTTCAGGGATCTTGCAGGACTTGATAAGGTGAAGGATGCGGTCTCCGAGTCGGCATCGCTGTTCGCCGGATTTATGGAGAACCGCTGGTTTATCTTCTTCATGGGAATCGGCTACTGGTGCATCATCGGATGCTACATCCTGATCGTGAAACTGCTTGAGAGAAACCGTCTTTCCGCGCTGGGCTTTGCTTCTCGAAAAGAACTTGCCGGGGAAGACCGAAGTGTTCACACCTGGACGCCTGTTCCGTCCGCGCTGTCCCGTAAATACAGGGCGCCGTGGAAGAATTACCTCAGAGGACTTCTGTTCGGATTTATCCTGATCTCCTCTGTCTATGTGGTCATGTTCATGACCGGACAGGTCTCCTTTAAGGGCTTTGCACTGACAACGGATACGGCGCCGCTGTTCTTCCTGTATCTTCTGATGTGGATCCCGCAGGGCGCGACGGAAGAGATCATGATGAGAGGCTATATGCTGCCGCGTGTTGCCGGAAGATTCGGTATCCCGTTCGGAGTTTTCTTCTCGTCACTGTGCTTCTCCCTCATGCATGGAATGAATGCCGGCTTCTCCGTAATCGCCTGTGTTAATCTCATGCTGATCGCAGCGCTCTTCGCCTGTATCGCACTCCGTCAGGGACATATCTATACAGTCTGTGCGATGCACACGATCTGGAACTTCTGCCAGGGCAACCTCTTCGGCTTGGAGGTCAGTGGTAACCCGCAGGCGGCGACGATCTTCTCATCCGGTTATACCAAGCTCTCCAAGGACTATATGACCGGCGGCAAGTTCGGTCCGGAGGGAGGCCTCTGTGTCACCATCGTGATCGTTATCGCGTTCATAGTGCTTTTCGCGACAAGAAAGAAAAAGAGCGGATCTTCAGTTCCAGAGGAAAGTGTATAATCTGTCACCCATTGACCTGTTATAATAGGGTAAAATAGTATCAAGAGAATTCTGTGTAAGAGGTTGTGTTATGGGACGGATTTTACTGGTAGAAGATGATTCGAGTATTGTAACCACGCTGTCTGCTTTCTTGAAATCAGAAGGATTTGAAGTGATCTGGGCACCGGGGCAGACGACCGCGCTGACGAAGATCGAGACTGAGACGTTCGATCTGGCGCTGATCGATATTTCCTTAACAGACGGAAACGGATATGCGGTATGCGCGGCGATCAAGGCGCAGAAGGCGGATATTCCGGTTATTTTCGTAACGGCATCCGGTGACGAATACAGTGTTGTCACAGGTCTGGATATGGGCGCGGATGATTACATCAGCAAGCCGTTCCGTCCGAGAGAGATGCTCTCCCGAATCAAGAGTGTCATGAGAAGAAGCCACAAGTCTTCGGAAGTGGTGGAGCTCGGTAACGTCAAGATCGACACGGCCCGCGGCAACGTCAGCAAGAACGGGGATGAGATCATCCTTTCCGCACTCGAGTACAGACTTCTTCTTCTTTTTGCAAATAATCAGGGGGTAGTTCTTACCCGCGCCAAGCTCCTTCAGGATCTCTGGGATGTGGGCGGAGAATATGTAAACGATAACACCCTGACGGTATATATCAAGCGTCTCCGTGAGAAGATCGAGGACGATCCGGCACAGCCGGTTCTGATCCGCACGATCCGCGGCTTCGGTTATAAGGCCGGGGAGTGAGCATGATTCGGAGAAACGCGGAATTACGGTCTGAATATGCGATCTACATCGTGATCACGGTGATCCTTTGCTTCGGAGCTTCTTTCCTGGGCAGGAACAGCGTGATCGCTGTACTTATTACGGCTGTGACACTGATCCTCGTGCGCCTTGTCGCGGACATCCGGAGATACAGAAGGATCGCGGATCTGTCGGACAGTATCGATAAGATCCTGCACGGTGCGGAAGATGTGAAGTTCGAAGAGTATCAGGAAGGTGAAGTCGCGATCCTGAGTTCGGAGATCCATAAGATGGTGATCCGTCTGCGCGAACAGGCATCCCAGCTCCTGGCGGATAAACGGTTTCTTTCCGATTCCATCGCTGATATTGCTCACCAGCTGAGAACGCCGCTTACTTCCATGAATATTATCGTGGATATGTTCTCGGATGCCGAGCTTTCCGACGAGAAGAGATTTGATCTTCTTGCCGAGATGATGCAGAGCCTGAACCGTATCGAGTGGCTGATCAACACACTTCTGAAGATGAGTAAGATCGACGCAGACACAGTCTTCTTTGAGCAGAAAGAATACAGCGTCAAGGATATGCTTAGAAAGGCATCCCGGCCGCTGGAGGTGCCGCTGGATATCAACGGGGTGGCGCTGAAGGTCAACGTCCCGGAGGATGCGGTCATCCGTGGCGACATGATGTGGACCAGCGAAGCGATCGGCAATATCCTGAAGAACTGTATGGAGCACACACCGGAAGGCGGCATGATCGAGATCAACGTCAAGCACACGCCGATCTATACCGAGATCGTTATCCGAGATACAGGATCAGGTTTCGACCCGGAAGATATCCCGCACGTGTTCGAGCGCTTTTACAGAGGAAAAGTTGCCCTGAATACCAGCATCGGTATCGGCCTTGCGCTGACAAAAATGATCGTAGAAAGACAAAGTGGAACCATCCGTGCGAACAACCGCACGGAGCCGGATCACGGTGCGGAGTTTACTGTAAGGTTCTACCATACGAAGAGGTAAAGATATGGAACTACTGAGAGCGGAACATCTCACGAAGACATACGGTAAGGACGAGAACGTCGTTGCCGCGCTGAACGATGTTTCCTTAAGCATCGAAAAGGGCGAATTCGTTGCGATCATCGGCGCATCCGGTTCTGGAAAATCAACGCTTCTTCATATGCTTGGCGGCGTAGACCGTCCCACATCCGGTACCGTCCTTGTTGACGGGAAGGACATTTTCAAGCAGAGCGATGAGCAGCTGGCGATCTTCAGAAGAAGAGAGATCGGACTGGTCTATCAGTTCTTCAATCTGATCCCGGTACTGTCGGTCGTGGAGAATATCACGATGCCGGTACTGCTCGATCACAGAAGAGTGAATAAGGAGAGACTTGAAGAGCTTCTCTCACTTCTCGGCCTGAAAGAGAAGAAGGATGCGTTCCCGAACCAGCTCTCCGGCGGACAGCAGCAGCGTGTCGCGATTGGCCGCGCGCTGATCAACGCACCGACGATCCTGCTCGCGGATGAGCCGACAGGTAATCTCGACTCCAAGAACAGTCAGGAAGTTGTCGAGCTTCTCCGCTACTCGAACCAGAAATACAATCAGACGACAGTACTGATCACCCATGACGAGAACGTCGCCCTTCAGGCGAAGCGCATCATCACGATCCAGGACGGAAGGATCCAGCATGATGAGGTGATCCGTAAATGACACGGTCCTCAAATATCGTCAGCAAGTATGCCAAGCGTACGGTATTCAAGAATAGGAGCCGTTCGATACTGACGCTGATCGGAATCATCATCGCGACGATGATGTTCTCGATCGTTTCGTCGGCACACCAGAGCGCGATCGATATTCTGAAAAGCTTTGCTAATGACGATTACGGAACATGGCATGTCGAAGCTTACTCGATGACATCCATGGATTTCCAGAACGTGATCAAGGATGACAGGATCAAGAGAGTGGCCTATATCCAGGAGATCGGATTCAATCCCTGGAAGGGATTCCAGACAGAGTACTCGGCGATTAACAATGTGGTCAAATACATCGATCAGTATGAGTACTTTCTGGCAGCCATGAGTCCTGATTTCCCGGAGATGTGCAATATCTCCATTGTCCGGGGAAGGCTTCCGCAGAACAGTTCTGAAGTGATCATTTCCCTGGAGATGTTTTCCGATGACAGAGAGAATCTGGAGATCGGATCGGAGATCGATATGGATTATTATGCCCGATATTCCAGCGGTCACAAGGTTATGAACCTTCAGAATCTCCAGCGTGACAAAGCCGGATTTATCGATGAGCAGGTCTTTGCGATCGGTGAACAGAAGTATACGATCGTAGGATACTTCACAGTCCCCGAGTATTCGAAGTGGAGAAACATTGCCGCAAATACGATGCTGACATGCTCGGACGGTGTCATGGCCGGATCCGCGGTCAACGCATTCTTCGAGTTTAAGGATCCTTCCGTTTATACGCAATTTACACAGGATCACTTCGAGAATGAAGATGACTGTCTTTATAACAAAGACTATATCCGAATGGAGAATTCCGCGGACGATACACGCATCCAGAGAAGGATCGCGATCGTTTCCGGAGGAACGATCGGCATGATCGTGCTTCTGGCTGTTATGCTCATCTATAACTCTTTCGCATCCTCCTCTTCCGAGAGACTTCGTGCGATCGGTCTTCTGAAATCAGTCGGCGCCACAAGACGGCAGGTGAAGGAACTGATGTTAACGGAGGCATTCATTTACTCGGTCATCGGTATCCCAATCGGCCTCCTTCTCGGACATGTCAGCAGTTTCTTCCTGTTCCGTTCACTGAGTGAGATGGGAAGTAACGCAGCGAACTACTTTATCGTAAAGAATATCGATCTTCAGTACCGTATCGGATATCAGAACATAATTGCCCCGGTCGTTCTGTCCCTTCTTACGATCTTCGCGGCGGTCATGATCCCGGTGATCCAGGTATCCAAAGTCCTTCCGATGGAAGCGGTCCGGGCGAACGAGAGCTATGCGCAGGGTCATGATAAGAAGAGGTACCATGCGCTTGCCACCAGGATCTTCGGCTTTACCGGAGCACTCTCCCTGAAGAATTACCAGCGCTACAGAAAGAGATATCTGGCGACGGTCATTTCGATCATGGCCAGTGTCTTTATGATCCTTTTTGCGAATATGCTTGTGAACTCCGTCGCGAAGAACTATCAGATCGATGAGGGAGGATCGGAGAACACGATCAGATATCTTCATGCGACCGGCACCGGTGGTTTTACCGATGAAGATCAGGCACTGTTTTATATGTTGCAGTCAGTGGATACGGTACGGTCCGGACAGCTGGTATACGCAACAACTGCGCAGATTCAGCCATCGGAGTGGAATTTTGTTTCTCAGGAAGTCGGGACGGATCTGAGGCGTGATTCATATTCCGAGAGCTATATTATGATGTCGGTCGTCTTCATTGACGATGCTTCCTGGAGAGATATCTGCTCCAAAAATGACATCGATCCGGATCCTTTCCTGGAATACGGATCGAATCTCTGCCTAATGAACAACCATGTCACGCTCTTCGAAGAAAACGGAAATGTGTATTACGAGGGAAAGGCTTTTAATAAGATCCCGACAGAAATGGGAATGGACATCAATGAGGAGAACTATCCGGACTTCATTTTCAAGCTCAAGCCTCTTCAGGAGCTCGATCTCTCTGATGACCTGCAATTGTATGAGTCTTACGTTCAGATCTATGTGCCGCTCTCGCGTCTGGATTACTACCATATGCGTTCTCTTGAAGGATTTGAAGTGTTCCGGTTCGAGGCAGGAAAACCGGTCAGTGCCGTCACTCAAATGAAGGAGATCCTTTCCAATAATCTCTATCTGAGTGATACGCTCGTGGATGCCGGTATTAACGTGCGTGCCCGTCATGCGGTCAATTCACTGGTGAAGATCATCATGTACGGATACGTGGCGATGCTGAGCCTCATGTGCTTTATTAACGTTATCATGACTGTTATCAGTAATATCGTATTCCGAAGAAAAGAATACATCCTTCTTACTTCTGTCGGTATGTCGAGAAAAACACTTTTCCGGATGGTCATTTCCGAGAGCCTTATTTATTTCTTCGAGAGTATCATTCTTCTTATGCTGATCATGTTCGTCTCGATGGAGATCTCTGTGCTGTTTATCGATTCGGGGATCCCGAAATATCTGAATGTGCCGTATCTGCTGATCGTCATCTTCCTGCATCTGCTTGTCGTAGTTTCAACAACGGCGATCGGTCTTTCAAGGATCATGAGAGATGAGATCATCGAGGGGATCAGAAAAGATTATTACTGATTTTCCAGCCATTCCTCCGCGGAGAACGGACGTCCGTGAGCGCTCAGATACTGCTTGCAGGAGAGCCCGATAAGTGTCTCCCATGTTCTTCCGAGCTGCGCCTCATTATCCACGAATACCGGCGCCAGAACGCGCTTGTTATACTGGGCGGCGTCTCCGATCAGGGCAATATCCCCGATCCGGAAGGATACGGAATCTTCCGAGTGGCCGGGTGTCATCAGCAGCTGAACTTCTTTTCCCAGAACTTCTTCCACGATGTTTCTGGTAAGAGGAAGTGCATTTTGACAGGGTTCGTACGGGACGAAGGCAGGGAGCTTCGGAACAACATTTCCGGCGGGACCTGCTTTCTTAATGTAGGGATGGTCTTTTCTCGGACGGGGATAGGCTCCGCGCTTAAGATATTCCAAAGATGTTTTCAGACAGTATACGGGACAGTTGAAGAGCATGGAGAAGTACTCGGCGTTCCCGGCGGTATCTCCGTGCGCATGCGTAAGGAAGATCGCGTCTACCGCGAAAAGAAAATCCTTACCGAGATTCTTCTCGATCAGATCCCTCTCGGAAAGCGGACCCGGATCGATCAGTACGGCCTTGTCCTTATACGTGACGCAGTAACTGGAATAGATCTTCGTTCCGACATTGAAAAACTGGTAATCACCATTGTGGCTGATCAGCATATGCAGTCGGTCCTTTACTCGTTATAACTGTCCGGAAGGATCTGGACTTTGCCGTAGTATTCTTCCAGTGTCGAGATGTTTTTCTCATACATTTCCGTGGCGACCTCAACGCCGATAAAACGGAAATGCCAGCCTTCTACACCGTATCCGGTGATATGTCCTTTATCTGCCGGATATCTCCAGATAAATCCGTATTCATGACCATGTTCGAGGACCCACTGGCCGGCCTTGGTATAGACGAAATTATCGCGGATCTCCGGGTCGCTCTTGATGTTGATGTCCAGTGCCAGTCCGAGAGGATGCTCGGATCTTCCGGGGTAGGCATTCTTGCATACGGCCTTATCCAGACCGCGGCGCGGGATCGCATTATTGAAACTGTATGTCTGTGTGGCCCAGTCACGATAGCCGGAGATGAGATACAGATCCTGCCCGATGTCAGCAAGACATGCATCGTGCATGGCTTCCCATGCGGTTGCTGCTTCCGGACGGAGCTGCTGGCTGGCGGAGTACTTTGCCAGGACAAGCTCCGGTACATAAGTCTCCGGGCTTGCATAGTATTTGTTTACGAGGACGGCGATATCTTCGGGATTCGACACGATTTCCGCCCTGACGGAACGCGGATCCACATAACCGCTGTACCAGACTGCACCACCCGTGATCGTCGGCTCGATGTATTCCGGGACCGGCGTCGGTGACGGAGAAGGAGTCGGTGTGGGTGTAGGCGTTGATGTCGGAGCCGGGGTCGGCGTTGCTTCTTCTGACGTGGCAGAAGTAGCGGATGGCTGCGTCGTCGAAGGCGCAGTCCAGCTGGTAAAAGATGAATCCAGAGTTTTCTTGTCTTTACAGGCCGTACCGAAGACCGATGAAACGATCATTGCAATCAGTAGAAGTGCCGGAAATATGTTTCTCTTCATATGAAGATCCCACCCTTACATAATTTCACATGATTCAGTATATCTCAGGAAAAGCAACGGTAGTGTTTCATTTTTACTGAATTCTTATGACATAGAATGAAACCTGACTTTTCCGCGAAAAACCATTGACACTGGAAATTCCGAGTCTTATAATCCACACGTAACTTCAGGGCGGGGCGTAATTCCCCACCGGCGGTGATGCATCAAGAGAAGATGCGAGCCCGCGAGCGAAGAGCTGAACCGGTGCGAATCCGGTGCCGACGGTATAGTCCGGATGGAAGGAGTGATATAAATGTCAGAAGTAACAACAAATCTCAAATCCCGAAACGAATCCAGAAAAGCACTTATCCGTAAGATTGCTGTTGCAGGTGTTATGACTGCTCTTGCGGAAGTCCTCATGATGCTTGAGATCCCGCTTCCTCTGATGCCGGGCTTTCTTAAGTACGATTTCTCGGATATTCCCGCACTCTTTACAGGGTTTGCCTGCGGGCCGATTGCAGGAGTGGTCGTAGAGCTCCTGAAGAACCTGATCCACTTTGTTCTCGGTATGTCGACTACGGAGGGTATCGGTGAAGTCGCAAACTTTATTTCCGGTTCGATCTTTATTCTTACCGCTACCATCATCTACCTGCGAATGAAGAATAAGAAGGGCGTTATCTTCTCTCTGGTTTTTGGAACGGTTGCACTGACGATCGCAACGTCTTTCGTCAACTATTTCTTCTGCATTCCTCTTTATGAGAAGGTGTGCGGATTCCCGCTTCCGGTCATCATCGATCTGTGCGATAAGGCCAATACCCTGGTAAAGATCGACTCCAAGCTGGACGTTATCCTCATGACATTTGTACCATTCAACATCTTTAAGGGAATCACGATCTCCATGGTCGCATTCCTGTGCTATATTCCTCTGAAAAGATACTTCGAGGATAAGACGGAAGATGCTGATGTGGTCAAAGACGAAGCTGAGGAAAACTGAGAAATTGATTCTACACATGAAAAAGGCTGACCTTCGGGTCAGCCTTTTTGTTTACCTGATTCAATTGATCTCAGAGTCCCAGGATCTCCTTGTAGTTATCGCAGACATCCTTGTAGTTCTCAGGAGTTCCGATGTCGATGCATGTGCCCGGTGCACGGTAAACATAGACATCCTTTCTGGTGTAGAGCCAGGACGGGAAGTGACCCGGAGCATCCGGAGTATTACCCTCGTCGAGGTACTGACGGATCATGGGGACTGTCTCCTTGAGATACATGTATGTCGCATAGACCGCATCAGTGGACTTCGGCTCCTTCGGCTTCTCTTCCAGAGTCACGACCTTGCCGTTCTCATCGATAGTTGCAACTGCGAGCTTCTTTAACTGCTCGATATCTTCGACGGTGACGGAAATGAGAGTATCCTTTCTGTTGCTCATGAAGAAATTGTACATGTCCTTGAGCTTATAGGTGAAGAGATTGTCGCCGGCGATGATCATCATGTCCTCATCAATAGCGAGCTTGTCAATGACGAACTGGATGTCGCCGATAGCGCCGAGCTTATTGGAATCGTCCGTCGTGCCGTCATCAATGACCTCGATCGGAGTCAGGATCTTACCGTCAGAAAGATCCTTTTCGGAACGGTCCTTCGCCCATACAGCGAAGTGGTCCGCGAAACGGTGGTTGGTCACAACGACGATCTTATTGACGTCCGGGATGGTCTCGATCTCATCGGTGATGTAATCGATCATCGCCTTCGGGCCGACCGGAAGAAGCGGCTTCGGTGTATTGATGGTCAGCGGATAGAGGCGCGTGGCATATCCGGCAGCAAGAATCAAAGCTATCATTTTCTTTCCCTTTCCCCACACATAATGTGGGCGTCCGAAGCGCCATTGCTTCGCGAATTCCGCTCCGGAGATGAAGTATTTTTACCATATTAGCAGAAAATGATATAAAAATCTATTTACAATCCATTTCGATTCGATAACACCTGTCAAAAAAGTAAAGGAAATTGTAGAAAATAAGCGGAAAAGCGGCTATAATAACATTGTTAAGGATACTAACAGAAATCCGATGGTCAAAAGTTCTTTTCGAGCCGGATCATTGGGGTTTTTGTGCGCATATACTTGAAACAAAAAGCCTTAAAGGAGAAAGAGAATATGGAGCTTTGTGCAGTTGTTATGGCAGCCGGTGAAGGGAAGCGTATGCATTCCAATCATTCGAAGGTCGTTCAGCTCGCTGCGGGAAAACCCCTGATCCGCTGGGTCGCGGAGGCACTTTCCGGGGTAGGCGCTACCGAGCAGGTATATATCGTCGGACACAGACAGGAAGAGGTCAGAGAGGTACTCGGTGAGGACGTGGCATTCGTTTTCCAGGAGCAGCAGCTCGGTACCGGACATGCCGTAATGCAGGCAGCTCCTTTCCTCGAGGGCAGAAACGGATGCACGATCGTGCTTCCGGGCGATGCTCCGCTTATTACTTCCGATACGATTTCAAAAGCACTGGAGATGTTTGAGCAGGGCGATTACGGCGCGGTCATCATTACCGGCCTGGCTCCGGATCCGAAGGGATACGGCCGTATCGTACGTAATCAGGAAGGAAACGTCGTTAAGATCGTTGAGCACCGGGACTGCACAGAAGAAGAACTGAAGATCAACGAGATCAATTCTTCCATCTACTGCTTCAAGACCCCGCTCCTTCTTTCCGCACTCGGACGTATCGATGCGAAGAATGCGCAGAAGGAATACTACCTGACAGATACGATCGAGATCCTCATCCGTGACGGTCATAAGGTCGGCGCATATATTGCGGATTTCGATGAGACACGCGGTGTCAACGACCGCGTTCAGCTTCAGGAAGTCGGCAAGATGCTCAACAGAAGAACCTGTCTTAAGCTGATGCAGCAGGGTGTCCAGATCGTGGATACCGAGACGACATGGATCGCGGATACGGTCGAGATCGGCAAGGATACGCTCATCCTTCCGGGAACGATCCTTCTCGGAAATACGATGATCGGTGATGAGTGCGTCATCGGTGAGAACACACGTCTCGAGAACGTAAGAGTCGGTGACGGAACGACGATCGACAACTCGATCGCTTCGGATTGTGATGTCGGCAAGAACTGCCGTATCGGACCTTACTCTCATCTGCGTCCGGATACGATCCTTAAGGATAATGTCACCATCGGTGCATATGTTGAAGTCAAGAATGCGACCATCGGGGATTACTCCCGTGCACGTCACCTTACCTATGTCGGTGATGCGAAGGTCGGAAAGAACGTTAACTTCGGCTGCGGTACCG
>CAMYWO010000005.1:0-76153 GCA_947302815.1 uncultured Clostridia bacterium
GGATCGCATCTGTCTTATGTGCTAAATGGAAGTCAATAAGAGCCTTAAGTTTTTTAGTATCGACACCTCCTTCGTTAAAAGGTGTGACCAGCGCTACTGCTGAACCGACAAAAACGGGCTTCTTCATAACTCATGCCTCCATTTCTTTTGATATTTCAGTGATTTCCGAACGCGCAAAACCGCGGGGAAACCTCATAAAATCATACCACCTACTATACACGAACGTCAATTGCTATTATAATGTTAGGCTATGAAAACAAGTGATTTTTACTACGACCTGCCGGAAGAACTCATAGCCCAGCATCCTCTGTCCGACCGTTCCAGTTCACGTCTGATGACACTTGACGGAGCGACCGGTGATGTTTCGCATATGCATTTTTCCGATCTGCCGACCCTTCTTAAGAAGGGCGACGTACTCGTCATCAATAATACCAAGGTCATTCCGGCCCGTCTTCTCGGTTCGAGAAGCGATACGGGAACGGCCATCGAACTTCTTCTTCTGAAGCGCATCGATGAGAACCACTGGGAGACTCTTGCCCGTCCCGGAAAGAAGATCAGACCCGGAAAACGTATGACCTTTCTCCCCGGCAAACTTGAGGCTGAATGCGAAGAGGTCCTTGAGGACGGCAACCGCATCATCCGCTTCGATTTTAACGGCATCTGGGAAGAGATCCTGGATGAAGCAGGCACCATGCCGCTTCCGCCTTACATTCATGAGCAGCTCGAAGACCAGAACAGATATCAGACCGTCTATGCCAGGGAGACCGGTTCTGCCGCCGCTCCGACCGCAGGTCTTCACTTCACGCCCGAGCTTCTGGATACACTCCGCAATATGGGCGTCGAAATCGCCGAGGTCACACTCCATGTCGGTCTTGGAACATTCCGTCCGGTAAAGGTCGAAGATATTTCCGAGCATCATATGCACAGCGAATGGTATGAGATGGACGAAAAGGCTTCTTCCATCATCCGCAGAGCAAGAAAAGAAGGACGCCGCGTGATTGCAGTCGGTACGACCAGCTGCCGCACGCTTGAGACGATTGCAGCCAAGGATCCGGGCATGCACCCGAGTTCCGGCTGGACGGATATCTTCATCTACCCCGGTGTATCGTTCAACTGCATCGACGGGCTGATCACGAATTTCCATCTGCCGGAATCCACATTGATCATGCTTGTTTCCGCATTTGCCGGAAAAGAACATGTCCTGAACGCTTACAAAACAGCTGTTTCAGAGAAATACCGTTTCTTCAGTTTCGGAGATGCTATGTTCATCACCCCTGAAAAGCCTCGTAATAAGAGTCCTCTGGAGGATCAAGAATGAGTAAATACCCTGTGTACTATGAACATATCCACACCTGTAAGCAGTCCGGTGCCAGACTCGGCAGAGTCCATACACCGCACGGGTCCTTTGACACGCCTGTCTTTATGCCTGTCGGCACACAGGCTACGATCAAGGGTATGTCTCCTGACGAAGTGGAAAGCATGGGTGCACGGATCATTCTCTCCAACACTTATCATCTCTGGATGCGTCCGGGAAACGAAATCGTGAAGAAGGCCGGCGGCCTTCACAAGTTTATGAACTGGAAACACTCTATCCTTACAGACAGCGGTGGATTCCAGGTCTTCTCTCTTGCCCGTCCGAAAGACATTAAAGAGGAAGGTGTACACTTCAAGTCCCATATCGACGGATCCGCGCATCTTCTGACGCCGGAACTATCGATGCATATCCAGAACGATCTCGGATCGGACATCATCATGGCATTCGATGAGTGCTGTGCATGGCCAAGCGAGCACAAATACGCGAAGCAGTCACTGGAAAGAACCACCCGCTGGCTCGAAAGATGCATTAAAGCGCACGAAAGACCTGACGAACAGGCCCTTTTCGGAATAATTCAGGGTTCCTGCTACGCTGATCTCCGTAAGCAGAGCGCGAAAGAGATCACTTCTTTCGACCTTCCGGGATATGCAATCGGCGGTCTATCTGTCGGCGAGCCGGCTGAACTGATGTATGAAATGCTCGAGGAAACCGTTCCTCTCATGCCGGAAGACAAGCCGCGTTACCTTATGGGCGTCGGCACACCTGATTATCTGATCGAGGGCGCAATCCGCGGAATCGATATGTTTGACTGCGTACTTCCTACGCGCATCGGCAGAAACGGTACGGTATTAACTCACGATGGACGTCTTATTGTCCGTGATAAGAAGAGCGCTGAAGACTTCCGCCCGATCGAGGAAGGATGTACCTGTTACGCATGCCAGAACTATAGCCGTGCATATATCCGTCACCTGCTGAAAGCCGGCGAGATGTTTGGATTAAGACTTTGCTCCTGGCATAACATCCACTTCCTTCTGCATCTCATGGAAGACGTAAGAAAGGCGATCGCTGAGGACCGCCTTCTGGATTTCCGTGATGAGTTTTTCGAAAGGTATTATCGTAAGTAATTCTTTTACATCGCCAGCATAGTCTTCACGGTCATGGTGAAATCAAGAGTGATCCTCTCCAGATCCGCTTTATCGCCACAAATTGCGGCAACGCAGTAATAGTTACCGTTGAGATTTATCACACATGCCGTACAGTTCAGCGTCTTTGATCCATCATCGATCTTAGAAAGCGTGTAATTGCGGATGCGCATCTCAAGTGAGGTATTGATCGTTGGTGTAACGGAAGTATAACCTCCGAACTTATATGCAGAGCCCAGCGCCTGTTCGGTAGCGGTACAAGCCGTCGTGATCGAACTCTGCGATCCAAGAGGAAGGATAAAGATCTTACTGTCCGAATCAGTTGTATTCAACGTAACCAGCTCCAGGGTTGCAGAGTTTCCGAGTTTTCCGTCAGTTACCGAAGAAATAGACGTTGTATCGTAAATAAACGAAGGCTTATCCTCTTGCTCAAAGAACACATACGAACTCGGATGACTCGTTTTTTCACGAACGCTCATCATGATGTCAGAAATGATCTCGCAGTCTTCCTGGGAATACATGCCGTAATCATCTACAGGCATGAACCCGAAATAAAGGAAAATACCCTTATCCTCTTTTCGCTCTGCTGCAAGTATCGTAGCATCAAGACGCTTCCCGCCCTTGTTGACCGATCCGCTGTATTCGAGAACGCAGGCATCATTAAATACATGCGTATACAGATAATCCGGATAAAGCTCAATGTCAGTTAATCCGAGACGGCCGCTCATATATGCGGGCAGCACTTTTTCGCTTTGAGCAACGAAGTCCGTCAGGTCATCAAGACGGATATCCTCATATCCGGAAATGACGTCAGTATAGATATAAAGACTCTTCGCCGAATCTTCAAGGCAGAAAAGGCCATTGTCATTTGTGAGGACAAACTCATTCGGAGCAGACAGGGAAAAGAGCCTTGTCTCATCTTCATAGAGTACCTGATCCTGCTGATACGAAATCTTCGGATCCGGCAGCGTCGGAGCTTCTGTCTCAGTAGTAGTAGGCTTAGCTGTTGTTGTTTCCTCTCCCCACTCGTAGTTTTTAACAATATAAACACCAACCGCTGTACCGATTCCTGCTAATGCGATCAAACCGGCAACAATATATGTCAGCGGGCGCTTCCATATGCTCTTCTTAACTTTCTGCGGTTTAGCGATCTGCGCCTGTGGGATCTGCCACTGAGGAACCTGAACCTGTGGCCCGCGCATCTGGGGAGCCTGCATCTGAGGCTGCTGAACAGGAACCCGTCCCTGAGTCATCGGCGCACGGCCACCATTCGCAAGAACCGATGGAGAAAGCACTTTCTGAGGTGTGTATGCCGGAGCCGTATTTGACTGGTCCATCGCAACAGTTTTGCCACCGACCATCTGTTCATTGCCGAATCCGGTCGAGGCAGTGGGCAGAGGTTCCGTGGGAACACCCGAAGACGAAGCAGCTGATGCTGCAGTATTGGCTGATGCGGGATACGTGGAAACAGGAGCTGCCGGCGCACTTGAAGCAGTTCCGGAAAGTGCGGCGCCGAAAGACTTCATGTCCGCAAAACGCCCGGAAGCATTAACCGACAGTGCTTTCATAATCGCATCGCTTGCATACTGAGGCATCTGAACGCCCAGCTGGATCGGCGGAACCATGGTATCTTCATGGACACGTTCAATAGCATCCGGCGGCATAACTCCGGTCAGTATCAGGTACATCGTTGCCGCAAGAGCATATTCATCCGACCAGGGGCCCTGATTTCCATGTTTTCTGTATTGCTCTTCCGGTGCAAATCCATGCTTTAAGATAATCGATTTACTTTTCTCTGTATCGATTGCAAGGCGGGCTGCACCGAAATCCAGAAGACGGGTCGAACCGTTCTTCATAACGACAATATTATCCGGACTGATATCTCTGTGCAGAAGATTATGCGCATGTACATGATCAAGAGATTCGATGATCGGGAGCAAAAGACGCAAAGTTTCCTGGAATGAAAGCTTTCCGCCCTTCTGCTGAGTATACTTCATCAGATCGACGCCTTCGATATACTCCATAACAAAGTACGCCGTATTATTCTCACGGAAATAGTCGTGAACAGTAACAATATTCGGGACATCGCGGAGCTTGGCAAGAAGACGCGCTTCCTCAAGGAATTTACTTGCGCCGGAATCGAACTTCGTCTGCTCATCCGGCGAACTAACTGTCATCGTGTAGTGATCGGAATCACGGAGCGCGATACCGGAAGGCAGGAACTCCTTAACCGCTACGCTGATCTCAAGCGTCATATCAAATGCAAGATACGTAACGCCAAAACCGCCGACACCCAGCACGCGGCCGGTAAGATAACGTCCGTTGAGGATCGTACCGATCGGCAGCGCTACATAGGGATGCTTCGCAGTTAAAAGATCAAAACCGCAATGGGGACATGGTCCCTTCCCATCGTGTTCACCAAAACATCCGAAACAAACCTTACTCGTATCCATAAGATTATCCTGCCACCTTCATATAAGTGACCAAAGTAAGGTTATCCCCTCTCAGTCGGCTTCTCTGAACAGCACGAAGGATCATCTTCTGTGCCCAGTCCTTCGCGTTGAAAGACTTATGAATATCGATCAGCATCTCGGTTTCATATACATTCTCCCAGAAGCCATCCGTACAAACGATGATGCCATCACCGGAAGAAAGATCAAAACTGTCATTATGCGGTTCGACGGTTTCCTGCTGTCCGATACATACTGACATGCCCGTACGTCCCTCCTGCTCTCGGATCGACTCATACGGAAAATCACCGCGTTCGAAGGCACGATACGTCGGCGTATCATCCACAGAATGATGAACGAGTTTTCCGCCGGAAAAGTGGTAGATACGCGAGTCACCTACATTCGCCCATTCACAGCGGTTGTCGCGGATCCGTACGGCACAGATCGTCGCGCCGGCACGACGGAGTTCCACATTATCGAATTGAAGCTCGCGGAACTTCGAATTTGCTATAACGCAACACTCAGCCGGTGCTTTTCCCTCGAGAAAAGCACCCAGTGCCTTTTCAGATATGATCTGTGCAGCCTGTTCTCCGTTCGGAAGGCCATTCAGGCCGTCACAAACCACGATCAGCACCTGGTCATCGTGTTCAATGACCTGTGCATGATCGCAATTCGGTTCATGACCGCCAACATTTGTGTAAAGATAATGATCCATTATTCTCTCACTACCATAAATGCATTTGCTTTATCTGCCAGTGCGAATGTGGAACCGGGCTCCAGAGTCTCCGGAACGCCCTTTGTCAGTTTACGTCCGTCACGCAGATATGTTCCGTATGTCGAGCCGTTATCCGTAAGAACAAAGGTCTTTGTTCTCATATCAAAATAGATCGAGCAGTGGTTCGAGCTGATACCGGGAGTCTCTTCCGGGAAAACGATCGTGCAGGATCTCTGATCACGTCCGATCGTCATCGTCTGCTTAGTTACCTCATAACGTCTGCCGGCAAATACGCCCTGAACACATACAAGGTAGGATTTCAGGCCATCGTCCTGCTCTCCGCCGCCGTTACGTACAAAGAGTACGAGGAGAAGACCGATCACACATACAGCAGCCGCTGCACCGAAGATGATCATCATCAAACGGTAGTTGTCGACCTCACCCTGTCTCTTGTCCTTACGCTCGGCAAAATCAGTTTTTTCTGCCTCAAGACCGGAAACCTCTTCCTCAATATCAGAGACTTCGGATTCCAGATTGCTGATAATACCCTGCTGCTTCTCGTTAAATGCAGCTTCATCTGTAGAAATATAATCCTGGATGTTGTCCTTGATATCCTGATCAGTGATATACGGGATATTATTCTGGTCAAGGATCTCCATGATCGAGTGGGAATGAATTGCGAAGTTAACATTTTCACTGTTCTTATGGATCAGTGTGTTCATGCCGATTACATAACCGTTCTCGTCGAACAGAGGTCCGCCGGAGTTACCGTGGGAAATAAAAGAGTCATGCTGGAATGTATGGTAACCAACGCCATTCGGAACAACGTCAACCTTCGAAATAACACCGCTGGTTACGGTCTGGCTGGCAATGTCATAAGGCATATTCGGGTCAATGTCACGGGACTTATCCGGATAACCGATCGCCGTACACTTCTCACCTGTCTCAACTGTATCCGAATCACGGAGAACAGCTGCTTTACGGGCATCAACCGGCTCAGCGACCTTCAGGATCGCCATATCCATGTTGTAATCAAATTCATAGAAAACTACTTCGGCATCAACCGTTTCTCTGTTTTCAAGATAAACGACTGTCTTATAACCCGGCTGGTCATATCCCTCCACAACATGACCATTTGTGACAAAATACTCAACTTTGCCATCAAGAGTCGAAGCTAACGCATAAGAGGAACCGAGTCCGCCGGAACCTGTAGCAGTATCATAGCAAATAACGCAGGCTACAGACTGCTGATTCTGGGAAGGAGTAAAGCGGACCATATAATCCTTCTCATTGAACTGGAACTTCTCATTCTTCGCTTTATCCAGTTCGGCTTTCTTGGCCTGAAGTCTGATCATTGCTTCCTGAAGTTCAGCTTCAGTTTCCTGATAATTCTGATCAGCAATCTTTACGTTCTTCTTGGACTGATCCCACTGAGTGTAGGAAAAGACAGACATACCGCCGCAGGCGAGAATCGCAACAGCGAGAATAATTGAGAACGTAATCTTCAACTTTTTACTCATATCATTATCCTCCTATTTTGTGCACCGCAAAAACAATTGCCGTGTAGTTATCCTGAAACCTCTTATTCTTCGCCATGATCCCCTTCTCAAGAAGGTCCGCACACTCGGCAGGAGTATGCATCATGGCATTACGGATCTCTTCAAAAGACAGCGTATCGCTGATTCCATCCGAACATAGAAGATAAACATCGTTATCTTCAACCTGCCACGGTGTGATCGAATAATCAGGATTAGTATGCGGCGCGCCCATAAACTCAGTAAGCGCCGGCGCATCATCATGCATCAAAGCCTGATCCACGGAAAGAGCTCCTTCAGAAGCACGCATCAGTAACTGATTTCCATACTCCTGACGGACGTTCATCGCATAAATGTGATTGTTTCTCAAGAGGAAAAGGTCACTGTCACCTACAGAAGCAAACCACATTTTGTCGTCCTGGACAAATGTGATCACAACGGTCGTACCACCTCTGCCCATATATGTCTGATAGATCTCATTGGAAAGTGAATCCAGGATCCATCCGTCCTTCAATTTATCAAAAGAGTACGGGAATTCAGCAATAATATCTGAAACCAGCTTATTAGAGATCGCAGCACCGGAATCCAGACCGCCCATACCGTCACAGAGTACAGCAAGGAATCCCTTATCCTTCCACTTCGCACTCGGAGAAAAAGCAAACGCATCCTGCTGCTCTTCTCTTTCACCCACGCCCTGACAATTGCCTATATCGATACGGAATCTTCCGTTCTCCATATAAGAGGAATGATCGGACATGCCGGAAGCATCGCCGGAACCGGAATTATTCTTCTTACTCTTTCTAACAAGTACATAAACAAGAAGAATAAGAAGTAAAACCGCTAAACATAATACAAAGACCCACCACATATCCTTGTAATAGGAGACCAATGTATCAATGAATTCCAACTTAGCCATTACCATGCGAACTTCTCACTGCAAACCGGAATAAACAGAAGTCTTGTCTGACCAATTCCGATTATGTCATACATCTTAAGATCTGTTTCTGCATCAATAAACGTACCGTTAACGGAAACCTTCTTCTCAGCATCCCCCGCAGATACGGTATAACGGAAAGAATCCTTATAGTAGTTGATGATCGCATGCGGACTTCTGGAAACGGAATTATCTCTGTAAAGAGCGATCTCATAATTCTTCTGACGGCCGATAATTGCTCTCGACTCTTGAAAAACATAGCTCGCGCCGGTCATCGGACCATCTGTACATACGAGGAAAGCTCTCGCATGAATACGCGGCAGATAATCCATCTCGGATTCAGTGATCGAAACCGTCGCATTAGGATCTCTCGGAGCCGGTTCTTCTACAGCCGGAGCAACAACAGGGGCAGGCGCAGGTTCGGGCTGAACTGCCGGAGCAGGTTCAGGCTGCACTTCCGGAGCCGGAGTTTCTACAGAAACAGCAGGTTCCTCTGCAGGTGCCGAAGCAGGCTGAGCCGGTGTACCGGGACGCGGAACGCCGGGAACCATGCCGGGGATCGGGCCACCCGGGAAACCAAATGCAGCAAAAGCAGCTGCTTCAGCCTGTCCGGGCTGAGCAGATACGGAAGCATTTCCTCCCTCGGACGGAACCGGGAATGTCGCACCCACTTCATTTAAAACAGGAGTGGGGTTCTCTTTAACGCCAAGACCGGTAACCGCATACGGTCTGTCCGGTGAAGACTGATAGTACTTCTCTTCAATTTCAATCGGAGTCGGATGCTCGGTAACGCCAAGACCCGTTACCGGAATCGAAACAGAAGATGCTGAAAGATCATCAAGATTAGGTCTGTCCTGCGGTTCCGGAACATCAGAAGCAATCTCTAAAGCCGGAGAAGCGGCCGGGGACACTTCCGGAACTGCAACCGGTACCGAAACAGGTGCAACGGAAGGTACAGGTACTGCTACAGGAACATCAACCGGCGCAGCAGCAACTGACGGAGCTGCCACAGGTGCCTGTACGGGTTGCGCAGCCGGTGCAAATGCAGGATTCGGAGCAGGCTGGAAAGCCGGAGCTGCCTGCTGGACAGGCTGGGATGCCGGCGCATAGGACGGAGCCGGTGCAGCGATAGGTGTTACCGGCGGGAAATCAAGCGGAGGCTCGGAAATCGCCACAGTCTTGTGAATGGGAGAGGGATTGCTGTCAAATCCATCGATTGCCACAGTTTTACCGACTGTCGGTTCAGGGTCCATACCCGGAATCGCCACAGTCTTTCCGCACGAAGGAGCAGGAATCTGCATATTCGGCGCTACCGGAGGAGTAACTGATCTCGGCTGATTGGAAAACTGGCTGCAATAAGGGCAGCTCGCATATCGATTTTCGTCAAAGAAATGACCGCGTTCACACTGTATCATTCACACACACCTCACTATCGATTTCATTCTATTTTAGCGTATTTGTATGTAAAAGTACAATAAACTCATCAAAAAGATGCAACAACAATTACATCAGTCATTCTCGTGAATGATCTTCTGGATGGCTCTCCAAGTAACATACATGGATATGTATGAGACGAATCCGAAAGAAAACAGCAGATAAAGGAGCATAGTGATTCCGTATCCGATAGATCCGACCGTAAATACAAGAAGGAACGGAGCAAATCCGAACAATACTGCCTGAACTACAAAAACAAGAAGTGCGATCGGGAAATTCTTTACCACCATAACAGCTGCGTTTTTGTAAACTTCCTTAAATGAAAGTTCAACGCAGGCAATCAGCGGATAAATAAACAGCTGCATACTGCTCCAGAACCAAAGAAGGCAGAAGAAGAAAGATTTTGCCGCCATCGCAAAGGAAGCACTGCCGACACCGTTCTGATAGTATCCGATATTGAAAAGGAGCACCATCGTAACAATCAGGGAAATAAAGGAAGCTCCAAAGGACTTCTTCCAGTTATCCTTAAGGCCCTTTTTAATATCGTGCTTAATTGAATTCTCACCGATAAGGACATTCTTAAAATAGTAGCTGACTGCTGCACAGAAAGGACCATTTGCAATAAGAAGGAATCCATTAAACAGGAAAGCGCAGATCATGCACATCAGGTAATACATGTTGTTCACTTCTTCATCAGTAACTAAAGACTCATCTACCAGACCGGTTCCGATAATGTAATCCTTAAGGGCATCCGGACGGAAAACAGGAAAGATCCAGGAAACAAAGAACATGACCACACAGAGAGTTAATACGAAAATAATCATATTCGCGCCGAGCATGATAGCATTTCCGGCAGTAACCTTACCGAAATCACGGGCATAAGAGCGGAAAAATCCTCTCTTCCTCTCAACTTTACCCCAATCCTCTTTGTTTAACTGTTTCTGATTCATCTCCAAAGAATCTCCATGATTTTCAAATTCTCGCGGATCTGCGCAAGAGCGCGTTCCGCATAAGCCAGGTTCTTTTCCTTCTTCTTTCCTTTGACCTTGTAGCCAAGAGGTGCCACAAGACCAAAGTTAGCATTCATCGGTGCAAAGTGTTTCACCGAAGGATCGGAAACGTACGATGCCATCGCTCCGATCATTGTATCTGCAGAAAAAGAAACCGGGCTGGATTTTCCAAGCGCACTGAGTGCGGCATAATATCCTGCAAGATAACCAGATGCGGTAGACTCTACATAACCTTCCACACCGGTGATCTGCCCTGCAAACCAGACATTCTTATCATCCTTCATACGGTACGTCGAGTCAAGAAGTTTCGGCGATTCGATATAGGTATTACGGTGCATAACACCAAGTCTGGCAAACTCAGCATTCTGAAGTCCCGGGATCATCTGGAAGACCCTCTTCTGCTCCGGAAACTTCAACCTTGTCTGGAAGCCTACAATATTATAGATCGAGGCACTTCTGTCATCCTGACGGAGCTGGACACATGCATAAGGTTCCTCACCTGTTCTCGGATCGATAAGTCCCACAGGTTTCAGAGGACCGAAACGCATCGTATCGTATCCGCGTTTTGCCATTGTCTCAATCGGCATGCAGCCTTCAAATACAGTCTCTTTATCAAAGCCCTTTACATCCGCAAGTTCTGCATTCACAAGAGCATCATAGAAACGTCGGTATTCTTCTTCATTCATCGGGCAGTTAAGATAATCATCCCCGCCTTTTCCATAACGGGACATGGCAAAACAGATCGATCTGTCGATACTCGCTTCGGTTACTATTGGCGCTGCCGCATCGAAAAAATGCATATCCTGATGACCGATCTTTTCCATGATGCTGTCGTACAGATCACCATCTGTCAAAGGCCCGGTTGCAATAACAACAATTCCATCATCCGGAATACTGCGGATCTCATCATAGATCACCTCAATATTCGGATTACTGAGAATCTTATCCGTGATATATCCGGAAAACTCGTCACGATCAACAGCAAGCGCTCCCCCTGCAGGAACCTGACTCAGATCCGCAGATTTCATAATCAGGGATCCGAGCATACGTAATTCTTCCTTTAAAAGACCGACACCGTTTTCCAGCTGATTAGAACGAAGTGAATTGCTGCAGACCAGTTCGGCAAAGCCTTCACTGTGATGTGCAGGACTCTTTCTAATAGGTTTCATCTCATAGAGACGGACTTTTACGCCGAGACGCGAAGCCTGATAAGCAGCTTCCGATCCCGCAAGACCTGCGCCGATGATCGTAATACGGGGCTGATTCATATATTATGCCTCTTCCGTATTGGCAGCAGACTTTTTACGGCTGCTCTTCTTTTCTTTTGCCGACGGCTTCTCGTCATCATCAGTCTTAGAGGACTTCTTCGCAGTATTCTTCGGGCATTCCGGGTTCGCGCACTTGGGATACGCACGGCCACGGAAACGCTTCCACACCATATAGCTTCCGCAGGTATCACACTTCTGACCCTCAACCGGGAGATACCAGCTGATAAAGCCGCACTCGGCATCAGATCCCTTCTTGTCGCAGGTATAGAATACGCGGCCTTTATACTTGTTAGAGCGATGGGAAACAAGTCCGGATCCGCAAAGCGGGCAGGAACCCTTTACCGTCACCTCTACATTTCTGGTGAACTTACACTCCGGGAAATGTGAACATGCAACAAACTGACCGAAACGGCCTTCTTTGATAATAAGATCTCCGCCGCACTCCGGGCACTTCTCGCCGGTCTGCTTTTCTTCCATCTTAACCTTAGACACAGCCGAACCGGCCTTAACGATCAGTTCATGGAAAGACGGATAGAACTCACCGAGAACCTTGACCCAGTCCTTCTTACCGACTTCGATCTCATCGAGCTTAGACTCCATGTCAGCGGTAAAAGAAACATCAACGATCTCCGCAAAGTTTTCAGAAAGAAGAAGTGTAACAACTTTACCGAGGTCTGTCGGATAGATGATCTTACCCTTCTTATCAATGTAATTTCTCTCGAGAATCGTAGAGATCGTCGGCGCATATGTGGAAGGACGGCCGATACCCTTCTCTTCAAGTGTCTTGATAAGTGTTGCTTCGGTATATCTAGCCGGCGGAAGTGTAAACTTCTGTTCGGACTTAATATCCAGAAGATCTAGCGCCTGACCATCCGTCAACTCCGGAAGCTTCGCCTTTACGTTCTTCTCATCATCGGTATTCTCGTCAGCAATATCCGCATAAGCCGCCAGGAAACCCTGGAACTTGATCGTTTCACCCTGAGCACGGAAAATCGAACTCTGGCAGATGACATCAAGAGAAACCGTATCTACTTCGGCAGAAGCCATCTGAGATGCCAGAAAACGGTCCCAGATCAGCTTATAAAGTCTGTACTGGTCAACACTCAGGGATGTACGGATAGATTCCGGATCCAGTTCAAAGTGGGCCGGACGGATTGCCTCGTGCGCATCCTGTGCGGAATTCTTATTTGCGTACTTTCTGGGAGACTTCGGAAGGAACTTCTCACCATACTTTTCGGAAATCAGGCGTCTTGCAGCTGTCATCGCCTCATCCGATACACGAACAGAGTCTGTACGGATATAGGAAACAAGTGCGACCTGGCCCTGTCCGGCAATCTCCACACCTTCGTAGAGCTGCTGAGCCACGCTCATTGTCTTTCTGGAAGTAAAACTGATTCTTCTGGAAGCTTCCTGCTGGAGAGTACTCGTGGTAAACGGAGCAAACGGCTGACGCAGTTTTCTTCCCTTTTTCACAGTATCGACCAGATACTTGCCATTCGAAATACGCGCAAGAAGAGCATCCGTCTCTTCTTTACTGCCGATCTTCACCTTCTCGATCTTTCCGTTCTTCTTCTCACCGTGATATCTGGCTTTAAACGGGAAGCTCATATCGACCGGTGACAGTTCCGCATTGATATTCCAGTATTCTTCAGGAATAAAAGCTTCGATCTCTTTTTCTCTGTCCACTACAAGTTTGGTTGCTACAGACTGTACACGTCCTGCAGAAAGGCCCTTTCTGACCTTGCTCCAAAGAAGCGGACTGAGTTCATAACCTACCAGACGGTCAAGAACACGGCGTGCCTGCTGGGCATTTACAAGATCGATATCGATCTTTCTCGGCGACATGATCGCATTCTTGATTGCTTTCTCTGTAATTTCATTAAATGAGATACGGCAATCATCGTTCAAATCAATATTCAGTACCTTAGCGATATGCCAGGCAATTGCTTCTCCCTCGCGGTCAGGGTCGGTTGCGATATAAATACGATCAGAGGAGGCTGCCAGATCCTTCAATTCGCGGATGACTTTCTCCTTGCCTCGCATATTTATGTATGTCGGGCGGAAATCATGACGGACATCAACGCCCATCGTTGAAGAAGGCAGATCGCGGATATGTCCGACGGATGCTGCGATTTTATATTCTTTTCCCAAGTATCTGCCGATGGTCTTGGCCTTTGCCGGAGACTCGACTATCACTAAGTTTTTACTCATGCCTGATACTTCTCCCGTTGTTTTTTCTGACAGTATCTATATATAATTCATTAAAAGCGAATTGTCAAAACATATTTTTGCCGGTCTTTCGTGATCCTCCCTTCCACTTCCATCTTTCCAAGCTCGGAAACTACCGCTCTGTACGGAAGTCCGCTTTCCCTTACGATCTCGTCTGTAGAGAGTTCTTCGGAGCTTAGAAGTTCATAGATTATCTTCTGGATCTCCTCTGAAGTAAGAAGATCCGGGTTTTCCCGAATCTTCTTTTCCATTTTCCTTCTATCGTATTCCTCTTTGATCTCCTCAAGTTCCCGGAAAAAGACAGCTTTGGCCATATAAGCGAGGATATCTTCGGGTTCCGTGGCTATTGACGCCCCGTCTTTAAGAAGAGATAAATTGCCATCTGCTGTATCTGAATAGATAATGCTGGGAACAGCAAAGACCTCTTTCCCCTGATTAATGGCAAAACTTGCGGTATGCAGTGTCCCGCTGTTCTTTCCTGCTTCTGTGATCAGGACACAGTCAGATATTGCCGACAGGATTCTGTTTCTGGCAGGAAAATACTGCCGTATCGGATCAGTGCCGGGTGTAAGCTCCGATATGAGAAGTCCTTCTTTCTCTATATTTTCGAACAGTTCTCTGTTCTCTGCCGGATATATCTTATCCAGGCCGCAGGGCATAACAGCAATTGTTTTTCCACCCGCTTCCAGGCAGGCTTCATGGGCACGGGTATCGACCCCGCGAGCCATCCCGCTCACAATTACCATATCATGTTTAGCGAGTGTTCCGGCGAACTCTCTCGTAACGCGACGTCCATATGCGGATGGACGCCTTGTTCCAACAATACAGACACGTGTCTTATCTTTTGACAGCAGAGACAGATCCCCCCTGTAGAAAATGATCAGCGGCATATTCTGAAGAGATTCCATGTACTCCGGATATTCGTCATCCAGTTTATTCACCGATCGGATCCGATGATTGATAACAAACTTCTTATACTCTTCAAAATTCTTCATCACCGGAGCCTCTTTGAACTTAGACCACTTCAAGACCTGATCCGGAGACAAAACCCCCTCGATAAGCATGTCTTCACGTTTTTCAAAGAATTCATCGAGAGAAGTCAGTCCCTGCTCCTGTACTACTTTATAGATCTGTTTTCCGGTCATTATCTTATTCGCCATAAGGATCGAACAAAAAAGATCACCTGAACGTACATCTTTCATGAAGAGGCTCCTTTCCCTGCTCTGTCCGCTCGCCCCACTTCGGAAGCCGGAAAGAAACAGCTTCTATGATGTGTTCACACTTAACATCTTTCTCTTCATCCATATCGGCTATTGTGCGCGAAAGACGGACCATCCGCTGAAGACCGCGAACTGAGAGTTGCAGCCGATGTGCAATCATTGCTGCATATCCCATCTCTTTCTCACCAAGCCTGAATATCTCACCAAGATTTCCTTCACGGCATTCTCCGTTACGGACAGGCTCGATCCCTGCTTCTTTACATCGTTCGTATTGCCTCTCCCATATTGATTCGATTCTTTCTCTCCAGAGTACACTTTCCGGAGTAAAGTCACCCTTCATCGTCTCAAGAAGAGACTTCTCTGAAATATGGCTTAAATAACAATAGATATCCATCCGGTCAAGGAGTGCACCGCTTACCTTTCTCTGATAAGAAGAGATCATAGACGGAGAACATGTACACTCGGAGGGTGAATCAATACATTTCCCGCATCGGCAGGGATTCATCGCACCGACAAGCATAAATCTTGCCGGAAAAATGTTGGTTGAATTATTTCTCGACACTTTCATCTCTCCGGTCTCGATCGGAACTCTTAGAAGGTCCAGAACCTGCGGTGAGAATTCCGGCATCTCATCCAGAAATAGAATACCGTTCAACGCACGGGAAATCTCGCCGGGTATGGCATTCCTGCCACCGCCAACCATGGCGGAAGGTGTACAAGTATGATGAACATATCGGAAAGGACGCTCTCTGGATGAGATATTCTCCTTTGTTAAGACGGAAAGCGCGCTTTCGACACGAAGCAGCTCGATCTTCTCACTCTTTGTAAGAGGTGGGAGTATCCCCTGAAGGATCCTTGCGGAAAGAGACTTCCCCGTGCCCGGGGATCCGACAAGCAGGACATTATGAAAACCTGCAGCAGCAAGTGTAACAGCACGTATTGCTTCAGGCTGTCCTCGCAATGATGAAATATCCACAGATGGTTCAGGAAGAGTCTGCTCAGAAATGAACGTATGCGATAATTCTGCCATCTCAAGGATCCCGGAAACAACAGATACAGCTTGCATCAGAGAGTTTACGCCAATTGCATCAACACCCAGAAGGCGTGCCTCATCCAGGTCCTTTTCAGGAATAATACAGGTAGTCTCCTTATCTTTTTCCAGACAAAGAAGACGCGATATGCTTCCCGGAACCGCTCGCACCTCTCCAACCAGAGACAGTTCTCCGTAGATTACAATCTTCTTCCGTCCTTCGGTTATCTGTCCGGAAGCAAGAAGGATCGCCATTGCAATGGCTAGATCGAAAGACGAGCCGGACTTATGAAGATACGCCGGTGAAATGTTTACGAGAAGACGCTGGTTCGGGAAGGTAAATCCGCAGGAACGTATACTGGCGCGGACCCGTTCTTTTGCTTCACGGATTGAGGAATCTCCGAGACCAACGACCTCAAAACTCGGAAGTCCCGGGAATATCGAGGCTTCCACTTCTGCTTCCATTCCTTCAAGGCCTTGAAGATAAAGTGTTTTCACTCTCGCATTACGAGCTTGTACAGCCGACATATTGCACCTCCCGCATAAGATTTATGCCATTCTACTATTTTCAATTTTGTATATCTCACGATTTTTTCGACAAAAGACGACAAAAGTACGAAATGTGCTATAATATGGCGTTGTTGATATATAAATCTAAATATATAGAGATGAGGTCATTTCATGAAACTGGGTATCGTTGGTCTGCCGAACGTCGGCAAAAGTACACTTTTTAATGCAATCACAAAGGCAGGCGCGGAGTCCGCGAACTATCCTTTCTGCACAATCGAACCGAATGTCGGTGTTGTTTCTGTTCCGGACAGCCGTCTTGATGAACTGGCAAAGATGTATAATCCGGAGAAGTATACTCCGGCAGTTATCGAATTCGTTGATATCGCAGGTCTTGTCCGCGGCGCAAGCAAGGGTGAAGGTCTTGGAAACAAGTTTCTGGCAAATATCCGTGAAGTAGACGCTATCGTGCACGTTGTCCGCTGCTTTGATGATTCCAATGTTGTACATGTTGATGGCGGTGCAAACCCGAAGCGTGATATTGAAACCATCGAACTTGAGCTGATCCTCTCTGACATGGAATATATGGACCGCCGACTCGACAAGGTCAGAAAGATGATGAAGGGCGGCGACAAGAAGTTTCAGGCGGAACTCGACTGCTATGAGAAGATCGCTAAGACTCTCGAGGAAGAAAAACCGGCTCGCTCCCTTACTTTTGACGAAGAAGAGATGGAATTCGTTAAGGACCTTGCTCTTCTCTCTCTGAAGCCTGTGCTCTATGTTGCGAACATTGCTGAGAGTGATATTTCCAACCCGGACATCGAATATGTAAAAACAGTTCAGGAGATTGCCGCACGTTCCGGCGAGGAATGTGTTGTTATCTCTGCGAAGATCGAAGAAGAGATCGCTATGCTCGATCCTGAAGAAAAGGCAATGTTCCTTGAGGAGCTCGGTCTTTCCCAATCCGGTCTCGATAAGATGATCCAGGCAAGCTATAAACTCTTAGGTCTTATCTCCTACCTGACGGCGGGTCCGCAGGAAGTACGTGCATGGACGATCAAGAACGGCACCAAGGCTCCTCAGGCTGCCGGTAAGATCCACTCGGATTTCGAGCGCGGATTTATTCGCGCGGAGGTTGTTGCCTTCGATGATCTTATGGCATGCGGCACATATACCGCTGCAAAAGAAAAAGGTCTTGTCCGCTCTGAGGGTAAAGAATACGTTATGAAGGACGGAGACGTTGTTCTCTTCCGATTCAACGTCTAATCTTTACAATAATCAGCAAAGCAAAAGGCGCCTTAACCGGCGCCTTTTTTTCTGTATCTATCGGAAAACCACGCTGCGTTATTTCGTATGGGCCGCTATATCAAGGATCTTAAACGTTGCAAAGAGATGAAGCATCAGAAGGGCCATACAGGAAACTGCAAATACAATCAAAGGTTCACCTTTAAAGATGATTGCAAAAATCATAAGAACCATACCAAGAACGGCAAAAACAGCTCCGCTGATAAACATAAATTTGAATGCCTTCTGACTCTTTTGCTTGACTGCAAATGCCATGACCGGCGTGACTAACAAAAAAGAAATAAAGACCATTACCGGAAGAAGAATTCCCATATTCATAAACATTTACCTCGTTTCATCATCCTGATTCGTAATTCCAGAACTTATACTACCACAAATCAGTAAACGTCGTTCTGGATCATCTTCTTCTCTTCCCACTCAAGTTCTTTTTCTTCCAGCCCCTGCATGTCAAGGACCTGACGGAACTGTGTCTCATAGAGATCCCTGTAAATACCGTTCTTTTCGAGAAGCTCCTGATGCGTACCGAGTTCAGCCACCTGGCCGTCCGCGATAACCACGATCTTCTCTGCCTTCATAATAGTCGACAGTCTGTGCGCAATAACGATGGATGTACGATTCTTCATAAGAACTTCCAGCGCCTCGGAGATCGCATTTTCGGAGATGGAGTCAAGTGCACTCGTGGCCTCGTCAAGGATCAGGATCTTCGGATCTTTGAGAATAACTCTTGCGATACTCAAACGCTGCTTTTCACCGCCGGAGAGCTTAAGTCCGCGGTTACCGACCATGGTGTTATATCCATCGGGCTGTTTGACGATAAAGTCATGGATGCTCGCGATCTTACATGCCTTTTCGATCTCCTCATCCGTAGCATCATCCTTGGCATAGAGAAGGTTTTCCTTGATCGTACCATTGAAAAGATAGGTATCCTGGGTAACCACACCGATCTGCTGGCGAAGGTAAGTCAGATCAAAGTCACGGACGTCTTCACCTGCGATCTTTACGCTTCCTTCTTCAACATCATAAAGACGCGGGATAAAGTTCACGACCGTAGACTTACCGGAGCCGGAAGGTCCGACAATAGCGTACATTTTACCACCCGGAACCGTAAACGACACATCGGTCAGCAGTTCTTTTTCCGGAGTATAGGAGAATCGTACATGATCATAAACGATATCCTTGTTCGTGACATCCGGCTTCACACCGTTTTCGGGAGACACAAGCGGATTCTCACGGTCGAAGTAATCGAAGATACGTGTAAACAGTGCCAGTGAACGTGTAAAGTCGACGCCCAGATTCATGAGGGATTCGACCGGACGGTACAGGCGGTTGATCAAGGCAACTGTAGCTGTAACAACACCGACAGTCAGGTTCGTATCGTACTTTTTGATCAGACAGACACCACCGGCAAAGTAGATCAGAAGCGGTCCGACCTGAGTAAACATACCCATCATAACACGGAACCACTTACCGCTTCTCTGTT
This sequence comes from uncultured Clostridia bacterium, assembly GCA_947302815.1. Classification (GTDB taxonomy): domain Bacteria; phylum Bacillota; class Clostridia; order Saccharofermentanales; family Saccharofermentanaceae; genus Scatonaster. The sequence continues at coordinate 19,575 of CAMYWO010000005.1, forward strand.
CCTTGAGGGAGAGCTTGGTAACCTGCTCATTGACTTCCACAAAATTCTCATATTCCTTCTCTTCACGGGTAAAGAGCTTTACGAGCATCGAACCTGAAACAGAGAGCGTCTCATTTATCACCTGGTTCAGTTCATCATTCTTTTCCTGCGTCTTCGTCAGGAGCTTATACCGGTTCTGGCCGACATTCCGGGTCGGAAGAATCAGAAGCGGAATGATCATGATACCGACAAGCGCCAGCGGGATACTCATGGTAAAGAGTGCGATCAAAGTCGTGATTACGGTCGCAAAATTGTTGACACAGCTCGACAGAGTGTTTGAAATTACAGAGCTTACACCGGAGATATCCGTATTCATTCTGGTGATGATATCGCCCTGCTTCTCCGTAGTAAAGAAACTGTGCGGCATCCACTGCAGGTGCCGGTACATCTCGTTTTTCATATCGAAGATGATGCGCTGCGAGATCCAGGCATTGATGTAACTCTCGACGACACTGATGACCTGCGATACGGTCAGTGCGGCAAAAGCAGCAAGCAGGAGCTTGATCAGAAGCCCCATATCGTCTCCGAGAAGGGCTTTATCCACGATCATACCGGTGATGATCGACGGGAAAAGTCCGACGACTGCAGACAATAATATCGAGAAGATAACAAGCGCGAACTGGAGCTTATACGGCTTCATGTAAGATGCGATACGCTTCAGGAGTTTCTTATCCACCTTCGGCTTATTTTTCTTTTCTTCCTCAGTCAGAAAACCACGAGGACCCATTCTCATCGGTCCCGGACCACCCATTCCCATAGCGATTCTCCTTTACTCTGTCTACTATTTTATGCCCTCATCCTCTTTCGGTTTTGTCTCCACAGGAGTGGTTTTTATGAGTAATACAAGCATCATCGCCGTGATCATGGCACAAACCATCGTTGCCAGGGCATCGGCGAGGATGAAGAAAAGGATCGGGAGATCCTTCTTAAAAATCGCAAGCAGAAAGATCATCAGGCATGCGGATGCGTATACGGCCGTTGATGCGCCTGCAAACTTTGCATAAGGCTTAGACCGAAGCCCCGCAAAAAAGATCACGGTAACGGTCACGGAAAAAAGCAGGAAAAACGCAGATAGAATGATTCCTGCCGTCATATACGGATACCCCGCTCATTAAGTTCTTCCTTGACATACTTATCGATCTGATCATAGAGTTCGTCGATCGTTCCGTCATTGACCAGTACACGGTCAGCAAGCTCCTCATACTCTTCACGAGTCATCTGCATCGCCATTCTTTTTCTGGCGTCATCTCTGTCCATGCCGCGAAGAACCAGTCTTTCGAGACGGATATCATCTCTGCTGCTGACGACGAGGATCTGGTTGCAGACATCAACAAAACCATGCTTTACCGGGATCGGGACATCAAGAACGATGAGTTTGACCTTGCGTTCTGCGGCCTTGGCGATCTCTTCGCCGATCGTAGTCAGAACATAGTGGTGCACGATTGCAGAGAGCTTATCCAGTTTCTTCTTCTCGGTAAACACAAGAGAAGCCACATACTTACGGTTCAGCGCCCCGTTTGCGGTAATCGCACGAGGTCCGAAAAGTTCAGCGATCTCGGGAAGTGCGACACCTCCGACATCCGTGACTTTTCTGGAGATCTCATCTGCGTCAAGAACTTCGATCCCTTTATCTCTGAAGTATCCGGAAACAGTGCTTTTCCCGGTTCCGATACCACCAGTAACACCTAATACAAACATCTTCTTCCTCCAACTTTATCAGTGCGCTTCCGCCCAGGTCTTTCCGATCCTTGCTTCCGCGATGAGCTGTACATCAAGTTCTATGACTTTTTCCATCGCCTCGGAAAGCACTTTTGCCGCTTCTTCGGCGATATCTTCTCTTGCTTCCACGATCAGTTCGTCGTGAACCTGAAGGATCAGATTCGCGTCAAAGCCCTTTTCGCGAAGAGCCTGTTCCGCGCGGTTCATCGCCAGTTTGATGATGTCTGCCGCAGTACCCTGGATTGGTGTATTCATTGCGGCACGCTCACCGAAACTCCGGATGTTATAATTCGCAGAAGTCAGTTCCTTCAGGATCCTTCTTCTTCCGAAGAGTGTAGAAACATAGCCCTTTTCCTTACCTTCCTGCTTGAATCCGTCCAGACATGGTTTAATCGTCGGGAACTGACGGTAATACTCTTCAATATATCGTTTCGCTTCGTAAACGCTGATGCCGAGATCCTGAGAAAGACCATAATCACTGACACCATACACGATACTGAAGTTGACCCGCTTCGCCGCCGAGCGCATGCCTGCATCGATCATCTCCGGCGGAACTCCGAAGATACCGCAGGCCGTCTTGGTATGAATATCCCTGCCTTCCTTAAAGGCAGCAATCATCTCTTCATCATGAGAGATCGCCGCGAGAAGACGAAGCTCGATCTGTGAATAGTCAGCATCAATGAGGACATACCCGTCTTTCGCAATGAATGCCTGACGGATCAGCGATCCCAGATCAGTACGGATCGGAATATTCTGCAGGTTCGGATCCGAGGAAGAAAGTCTTCCCGTATTGGTCATGGCCTGACTGAATGTCGTATGCACACGGCCGTCTTTCTCGGAGATACTCTTCTTCAGGCCCATAACAAACGTCGAATCGAGTTTCTGGATCTGCCTGTATTCAAGTATCTTATTGACGATCGGATGCTTATCGCGGATCTTTTCAAGTTCCTCGGAATTCGTCGAATAACCGCCACTTGCCAGTTTCTTTCCGGAGGGAAGTCCGAGCTTGTCAAAAAGCACTTTTCCCAGCTGTTTTGGAGAAAGGATCGTAAACTCTTCTCCTGCAAGCTCGTGAATCTCTTTTTCAAGTTCTCTGACCTTGCCGTCGAATTCCTTATGAAGCTCGTCGATCTTACTTACATCGACAAGAACGCCTCTTCTTTCCATACGGTCCAGAACCATAACGAGGGGCATCTCGATCTCATAGATCAGCTTACCGATTCCCTGTTTTTCCACATCTGCTTTCTGATAGAACGAAAGCCAGCGTGTAAGCAGCACGCGGTACGCGAAGTCAAGAACATTGTCCTCCGTGATTTCTTTATTCGTCTCCGGAATACCGTCGATCAGCGAGAAAAGGTCCTGCTGACGGTTCTTATTCTTCGCTTCATCCTTGGATTCGCCGTAGTCTTCCAGCAGCGGGAAAGGTCTCTTGGTGCCATGTTCGATCAGCATCTCGAAGGAAGGGTCCGCACCTTCGATCTGATTCAGTACATAACCTGCAATCTCCACATCGAAGACGTGATCAAACGGAAGACCTTCTTCAAGGAGTTTAAAGTGGTTCTTCGCACTGTAAACAACAGGTGCATTATCTTTAGATGTTCCAATTCCTTCCTCTGAAAAAGCACTGATAACGCCCTTCACCGCTTCAATCTCAGTAAAGACATACACCTCATCCGGCGCAACGGAAACACCAAGTACCGGACCGTTCAGATCCATCAGATCCATGGCAGCCGGCTCGCCCGACTTAATCTTATCAAGCAATACTTTTATCACGGATCCGTGATAATTATATAGGTGGATCGATGGTCTTTTTCCCGAAAGTTTCGGATAATCCGCCTCTTCCTCAGTCTCTTCCGCCACGGGTACCGCTTCAGAAACAGCCGTCTCATCGATGTTCCATTTCTTCATCTGCGCACGGAAACCGTACTTATAGAAGCAGGCAGCCGTAGATGCATTGTCGAGAGGCTTTCTCTCAAGATCATCCAGAGTAATCCCTATCTCGGCATCAGTTACGATCCTGCTGAGCATCAGAGACATATACGCATTATCTTTATCTGTTTCCAGTTTCTCACGAAGCTTCGGGCTTAACTCGGAAAGATGTTCATAGAGGCCGTCCAGAGTCTTATACTTGCGGACAAGGTCCATCGCTCCCTTTTCGCCGATACCCTTTACACCCGGAATGTTATCGGAACTGTCGCCCATCAGTGCTTTTGCCGTAACAAAATCAGAAGTAGGGATCCCGTATCTCTCCTGGAAAAGCGCTTCATCGTAGTAGTCCGTGCCAGATCCGTCTTTTTTTGTAACCGGCATGATCACCTTCGTGTGCTCATCGATCAGCTGGAAATCGTCCTTATCGCCGGAAAGGATAAAAACCTCAAATCCGGCATTTACACCCATTGTCTTCAGCGTGCCGATCAGGTCGTCCGCCTCAAGACCTTCCTGCTCATAACGCGGGAACCCCATCGCATCAAGGACTTCCTTAAGGACAGGCATCTGCGCCGCAAGATCATCCGGCATACCCTTACGTGTGCCCTTATACTCGGAATACGCCTTATGACGGAAGGTCGGTGCTTTGAGATCGAAAAGCGTACATGTATGTGTAGGCTCCACCTCAGAGATATACTTCGCCAGGGTATTCAGATAGATGTTGACCGCACCTGTAGGAGTTCCGTCCGGAGCCGTCAGATTATTCCGTCCTGCTGTCGCATAATAGGAACGGTTGATAATACTGTTTCCATCTACCAGAAGTAATCGCTTGGCATCCGACATAAAGATTCTCCCTAGAGTTATGAATTCTTCTTCTCTTGTTCCTGACGCTTCATTTCCTCACGGTAATGCGCCGTGCTGACCATGAGCTTGATACGGTTCAGCTGGTTCGCCTCGCTGGCACCCGGATCATAGTCGATCGGAATGATATTGGACTCAGGATACTGACGGCGAAGTTCCTTGATCATGCCCTTACCCGTAACGTGGTTCGGCAGACATGCGAAAGGCTGTGCGCAGATGATGTTCGGAACTCCACTCTCGATCAGCTCGATCATTTCAGCAGTCAGGAACCATCCTTCACCATTGCTGTTTCCGCAGGAAAGAACAGTCTCGGCCTTCTTAGCCATATGACGGATGCTCTGCGGGAGCTGGAACTTGCCGGTCGCCTCCATCCGCTTAATTATGTGGCTTCTATACGACTGCAGAAGATCAATTCCGCGGTTACTGAGCCATGCTTTCTTCTTACTGCGGCCAAGATGTTCTGCCTGCCATACAGGGTTAAGAGTACAATACAGGAAGAAGTCCAGAAGTCCCGGAACGACGGCTTCACAGCCTTCCTGTTCAACAACATCTACTGCATGGTTATTCGCATCCGGCTGGAACTTGACAAGGATCTCTCCGACCAGACCGACACGCGGCTTTCTCGGGATATCCAGCATCGGGAACTTATCAAAAGTATCGATCGTTGCATCGATCATACGACGATAGGAAGACGGACGAGCGACCTTCGTGCAGTGCAGTTCCTTCAGAAGATCTTCGACAGCCTTCGTCTCTTCCTCAGTCAGAGGCGCGTTCTTGCAGGCCTCAGCCATGATGTACTCAGTCGTAATATCTTCGAACTTCTCCTTCGGGTTGAAGAACAGCTTACCGCAGCGGTTCCAGAACTGATAGAGAGCATTCGCAGAGCCCTTGACTTTCTCATAAGGACGCACACGATAGAGCAGCGTCTGCAGCATATCACCATAGCAGATCGCCCGGAGTGCACTATTAATGAAAGGCAGTGTCGGCTTAAATCCGGGGTTCTTTTCAAACTGCTGTACGGACAGCGCGATTACCGGAATATCGCCGTAGCCGGCCTCACGAAGTGCTTTTCTCAGGAAAGCAACATAGTTTGTCGCACGGCATCCGCCGCCTGTCTGAGTGATAAGAACCGTCGTGTTATCTCGGTCTACTTCACCGGAAAGGATGGCATTGATCATCTGTCCGACAACGATAACTGTCGGGAAGCAGGCATCATTATTGACAAAGCGCAGACCGCACTCGATATCTGCCTGAGTCGCTTCTTTCAAGACTTTCAGCTTATATCCGTGGTTGTGGAATACCGCCTCGACGAACTCGAACTCGATCGGCGCCATCTGCGGGGCAAGAATCGTATGACGCTTCTTATGCTCTTCTGTAAACGGGACACGCTTGATCGTGTAGGATCTCTTCTCACGCTTCGGCATTGTACCTTCTTTTCTTGCAGCCTCACGCTCATCCATCGCTACCTTAAGGGAACGCATACGGATACGGGCCGCACCGAGGTTGCTGACCTCATCGATCTTCAGAAGCGTATAGAGTTTGCCCTGTGATTCCAGGATCTCCTGCACCTGATCGGAGGTAACGGCATCGAGACCGCAGCCGAATGATGTAAGCTGAACCAGCTCAAGATTATCGTTTGTCGCAACATAAGCAGCAGCTTCATAAAGACGCGTATGATACATCCACTGGTCGACAACGCGGATCGGACGCTCAAGTCTTCCCGGAACGGCAACACTGTCTTCGCTAAGAACAGCAAGACCGAGAGAATTGATCATCTCCGGAATACCGTGATGGATCTCCGGATCCGTATGATACGGACGTCCGGAAAGCACGATTCCCTTTTGCCCGGTTCTGGCCAGATCTTCGATGACCTCCTGACCTTTTTTGCGGATATCCGCCTTATACTCGTCATACTCTTTGTTACCGGCCGCAATCGCCTTAGCCGCCTCAGCCTTTGTCACACCGAAATCAGAGAAGGCAATCGCCATCTGCTCGGCAAGAGCTTCATCATTATCGAGTGGCAGGAAAGGATTGAGATACTTGATTCCCTTATCCTGAATATTCTCAAGGTTGTTTCGGATAACTTCCGGATAGGAAGCAACGATCGGGCAGTTAAAGTGATTGCCGGAACCCTTGTTCTCATGTCGTTCATAAGGAACATCCGGATAGAAGATCGTCTTGATGCCCTTCTCGATCAGCGCCTCAATATGGCCGTGAACGAGCTTGGCAGGATAGCATACACTCTCAGAAGGGATGGAGTCCATGCCCTTCTCGAAAAGCTCATGGTTCGATCTCGGAGAGATAATGACCGAGAAACCGAGCTCTGTCAGTACCGTAAACCAGAACGGATAGTTCTCGTACATATTGAGTGCTCTCGGGATACCGATCTCGCCTCTCGGAGCTTTATCCTTAGCCAGCGGCTTATAACGGAAGGTTCTCGCGTACTTGTAAGCGATCAGGTTCGGGAGTGTTTCCTTCGCCTTTTCCTTACCCTCACCTCTTTCGCAGCGGTTACCGGAGATGAAACGCTCACCATTGCTAAATGTCGAGATCGTCAGCTTACAGTGGTTCGTACATAGAGGACATGTGGTCATCTCTGTTGTCATATCAAAGCGCGTCAGTTCTTCAAGTCCGAGAAGTCCTGATACTTTCTGGTCCTTGGGCATACGGTTCTTCGCAATGATCGCCGCGCCAAAAGCACCCATCAGGCCGGCCACGTTCGGACGGATGACCTCGCGGCCGGAGATAAGCTCGAAGCATCGCAGGATCGCATCGTTCAGGAACGTACCGCCCTGAACAACGATCTTCTTACCCAGCTCCTGCGTATCGCGGATCTTGATTACTTTATAGAGTGCGTTTCGGACGACAGAATACGAAAGGCCTGCGGAGATATCACCGACCGTTGCGCCTTCCTTCTGCGCCTGCTTTACTTTCGAGTTCATGAATACAGTACATCTGGTACCCAGATCGACCGGATTCTCTGCAGAAAGAGCCTCGATCGAGAATGTATGCGCATCCATATTAAGGTTCTCGGCAAATGTCTGGATAAAGGATCCGCAACCCGAAGAACAAGCTTCGTTCAGCATAATGGAGTCGATGACACCATTACGGATCTTCATGCACTTCATGTCCTGACCGCCGATATCGATGATAAAATCGACATCCGGGCAGAAATATTTCGCCGACTGGAAATGCGCCATTGTCTCGATTTCGCCGAGATCTACGCCAAGAGCGGCTCGGATGATATTCTCACCGTAACCGGTCACACAGCTGTTAGCGATATATGTCTCCGGCGGCATCTGTTCATAAAGCTGCTTTACGATATTTACGGCACTCTTTACAGGGTTTCCCCGGTTACTGGCGTAGTAAGTAAAGACCATCTGTCCCTCTTCATTAATGAGAACCGCCTTCGTCGTAGTACTTCCGGCATCAATACCTAAGTAGCACGGGCCTTTCTGCTTCGAGAGCTGATACAGATCCAGCGTCGCCTTCTGGTGACGTTCGTCGAACAGTTCTTTTTCACGCGCATTCGCGAAAAGAGGCGCAATACGCTTGATATCCGGCTCAAATCCCTCTCTGGACGCAAAAGAAGCAATAAGATCAGAAAGCTTTACCGGGTCTCCCTTGGCACCAAGAGCTGCGCCAAGTGCAACGTAGATCTGGGCGTTATCCGGGATCCAGAAAGACTTGACCTGCTCTTCGAGCGTTCTTTCAAACGCTTTTCTGAGCTCAGAGTTAAAGAACAGCGGTCCGCCGAGGAACGCGATATGTCCTCTGATCGGTCGTCCGCAGGCAAGACCTGCGATCGTCTGGTTAACTACCGCCTGGAAGATAGAAGCTGCAAGGTCCTCTTTTGCCGCACCTTCATTGATTAGCGGCTGCAGGTCACTCTTGGCAAATACACCGCATCGGGATGCGATCGTGTAAAGTGTCGTATAAGACTTCGCAAGTTCATTGAGGCCATCAGCATCTGTCCGCAAAAGTGTCGCCATCTGGTCAATAAAAGCACCTGTACCACCGGCACATGTACCATTCATACGCTGTTCCGGCACCGGGTGCAGATATGTGATCTTGGCATCCTCACCGCCGAGCTCGATGATAACATCTGTCTCAGGGTGATACTTCGTAATAGCAACAGTCTCAGCAATAACTTCCTGGACAAAATCCAGTCCGAGCCATTTTGCAACGGAAAGTCCGCCGGAACCGGTGATCTGAACACGAGTCTCCAGTCCAGGGTATTTCTTATTTACTTCTTCAAACGCATTAAGGAGTTCTCCGGCGATATCCGAGTGATGTCTTCTGTACTCGGAATAAATCACTTCTTCCCCTTCAGTGATTACGATTTTAATCGTGGTTGAGCCGATATCCAGGCCCATATTCCTTATCGTTTCCATACTACCTTCTTTTTCCCTTTAGCTTATTTCTTCTTCGAACTTGTATTCTTCTCTACAGCTTTATCCGCTGCTTCTGTCTTCTTTTCTGTTGATTTTCCAGCACAGGACTTCTTTGCCGGCGCAGCTTCTTTTTTCGTCTTTGCCTTAGCAGCCTCTTTCTCAGCCTTAGCCGCTTCTCTTGCCTGTTTTCTCTTTAGAAGTCTGGCTTTCTTCTTTTCTTCCTTCTCCTGGATCTCCGCAGATGTCTTCTTCAGTTCCTGAAGTCTCGATGCGGCATTCTTGATAAATCGCTTACGGAAATCGTCATGCGCGGACAAACTCTTTCTGAACTCAGGCTCAAGGCAGAGACATAACATCTCATCCGGAATACCCAGATGCAGATCAAAAGGCTGCGCAAACACATCCTGCGTCGTCAGATGCAGGGTTTCACAGGCAACAACGACATTTTTCTCAAAGTCGGTAAACTCGCCTTTCAGACCGAGCGGCAGCATCAGTCCGGAAAAATTTATATGCACATATGGCAGATTTCTGGAAAAGATCAGGTGCAGCGCCAGAAGCTTCATATACGATTCCAGCGTAATAAACTCCTGATCACAGATCAGCGAGACAGCCCCTTTGGGCGCAATCGTCGCAATATCAGAATACTCATTCTCGAAACCCTCGGACCATAGATAGTAAAGTTCCCTGTAAACAGCCTTTTCAAACTCGTCATAATCCTTGGTAAGAGGCTTTGCCAGAATATCTTTGCCGATCAGGAAAATGTAATTCAGATACTCCTTTTCCTGATGGGAAGAAACACCTGCCCACTTAAAATACGCGGCAATATCTCTGGCATTGTATAGATAGTTGATCATAAAATCTCCTAAGACAACTTTTTCGTGACATATAATTATACCACAAAAGAACTGTGCTTAGTACGGATCACGTTTAGCAGCAACAATAAGTGTAACCCCAAGGAAAACAGCGATATAAAGCAGAATAGCAGTAAGTCCTGCGGCATATCCGAACGTAGTCAAAGTGCCCAGGCTGATCTGGCTCAGTAAGTTATTTAATGCAAAATATTCTATGGCCGGGAACCATGCGGAGATGATCCCCAGAAAGAAATCAAAAAATCCGAAAGCAAAGATGGAACTGAGAACAATAGCCAGAGCGCCGGCTCTTCGCAGAAAGGCAATCATAAACGCCAAAGAAGCCATTGCAATCATGACAGAGATACACATCGTTCCGTTCTTAAACATCAGACCTACATCTTCAAAATTAAATGAATGACACAATATTACACAAAGTAAGAACACAAGGGCATAACAGAAAGTTTCAACAAGAACTATGGCAAGCATCAGAGAAAACCATTCCATAAACACACTGAATGCAGGGCGTGAATTCATTGAAAAATGATTTACGTGAAAGCGCGATTTAAACTCATTCGCCACAAACAGTGATACAACAATACAGTGAAGGAAACAAACGAGATCCGAACAAAACGTCATCCTTACCACACCATTGAGACTATTGGTATCATTAAATGTGTTAAGGCTGTCGAAAATGATATCAAATGACTGCGCATCTTCCTCGGAAGCTGCTGCCTCATTGAGTTTTTCATGAGCCGTCTCGAGCATATCAAATGGATCATCTACGCAGATCTTAATTTCAGCCGTTGAAATGAGAGCGCCGACCATTAGGATAATAAGTACGACAAAAAAAGACTTCGAACGCACAAGCCGATAGAAGTTGACTTTTATTTCTTTTATCATACCCGTAGTACCCTCCTACATAGTTATTATATCGTCAGATTCAGAAAATGTACTAAGAAAAAGTAAAGAAAAAGGAGCTGCCTCATTTGAAGCAACTCCTGATTGTTCTGAATTAGGAAGTGAGATGTAAAACTCCCACTTGGCAGATCTTCAACGAATTAGCCGAGATTCTCGACGTCTTCGACTGTTCCGAAAAGATTCAGTCTGAAAAGCAGAGCTTCATCTTCCTGATTGGAGCAGTAGATCTTAGCGCTTACGAGCTTACCGCCTTCGATCAGCTTCATCAGACCTGTGATCTGGCTGAGCTTGCTCTTAAGGTTGAACTTGTCACCCTCATCGGTAATAAGCATTACATCGCCGGAACAGGAATCCAATGCCTGCATAAACTGGTGAACATCTACATTGCTCATGTTAAAAGCCTTCATGGTGACTACCTCCTTTAAGTGAAAAATTAGTTTCCATTTCTTTTCATTCGCAAGTCTTTTCTTACCTTGCGACTTCATTATAGCTTTCGAATGAAACTGAGTCAACGCTTGATTTGTAGAGTTTGCATATACGAACAAGAGTTTTAATGTGCATGTTGCACAACCCGCTTTTGTGCAATGTCACATTATGAAAATCATTTCAGATTCTGATGTACGTCCATATAGCAAAGGTCACTCCCTTTACGGAATGGACGTCCGCTTCCCTGCTCAGCAGCTGCCAGTCATTAAGGTTATCAAGATCCGGGAAAAACGCATCCGCTTCAAATGATTTATGGATCTTTGAAACAATACATTTATCACAGTACGGGAGAAACTGCTTATAGATCTGTTCCCCGCCGATAATGAAAAAGCACTCATCCGGGTTCTTTTCCGTATACTTCAGAACTTCTTCTACGGAATGCATGACTGTTGCACCCTCGACACGGAGGTCAGGATTCCGCGTAAGAATGATGTTTTCACGTCCCGGAAGAAGCCGTCCTCCGGGAAATGTATCCAGAGTCTTTCGTCCGTATATGACCGGATGGCCCAGAGTTTTCACTTTAAAATTCTGTTTCTGATCCTCAGGAAGGCTGATAAGGAGCTCCCCCTTATTCCCAATTGCCCAGTTTTCATCTACAGCGACGATCGCACAAATACTCATTTCTCTCACCACATCAAGTAATATTCACTAACAAAAACAGTATAGCATAACTCTTTCAGGGATAAAAAAGAGCCGCTCCTTTCGGAACGGCTCTCCTTATCACCTGATAATGTCAGATCAGCCTGCAACCTCGAGGTGGACGGAATCGATGTAAAGATCATCGGTGCAATCCTGCGTCTCGAAATACAGTGTAAGTGCTGTAAGATCCGGAACTTCAACATTACCGGTAGGCAGTTTCCAGGTCTTGGATGTCAGATCCATTGTACCTTCAATAACGACCCAGTCTCCGGAGCTGGTGTCAACTTCCTGGATATGAGGCCACAGATCAGCAATATCAGCAGAGAAGCTTACCTGAGCTGCAGTAGACTTAACAGCGAATCTGAACTTAACGATCTTTCCGAGGAAACGAGTCGCGTCGAATGTGTAGCCATCCCAGGTCTCTGTAGCGCCGGAAACCTTAAGGCAGCTATTGCCCTCATAAGCACCTGCGGATTCAACAGACAGCGAAGCACCGGCACGGGAAGCGCCCTTATACTTACCATCTTCAAAGTCATCATCATACGGATCGCTGTCCTTCGGAGGTTCAACAAAGTCAGCCGGCTTCTCGATCGTGCCGCCCTTCTTCGCATTTACAACGCCCTGGAAAGCAAGCTTAGCAGAGAGATCACCTGTAAAGAGAACCGGTGTCTGCTCACGACGCCAGGAACCTGCATCTGTCAGACCCCAGATCGTAACGCTCTCAATATCTACACCTTCCTTCTTGAGTTCAAGAAGTTTCTCGAACAGAGCCTGATAGTAAACACCCTGCTCATAATCAGCATTCAATGCAGGAGCATTGACATCGAGCTCAGTAACATGAATAGTAACACCAAGTTCATCAGCGTATCTCTTCAGGCTCTTGGCATACTTCTCAACCGGAGCATCAGAAATCGTGATATGGGACTGCATACCCATACCGTCGATGTTACCGGCAGCAGCGATCGGCTTAAGTACCTCAATGATCTTATCCTGCTTTCTGTCGTAGTACTCATTGTAATCGTTATAGAAAAGTTTGATCTCCTTCGGAGCATACTTTCTTGCATATTCAAAAGCAAACTGCAGGAAATCATCACCGATGGTCTTTGTCCAGAAGCTCTCACGGAGATTGTAGCTGTCATCGACGCACTCATTTGCAACGTCAAATGCATAGAACAGACCCGGGTAATTCGCATTGATATACTCAAATACGCCCTTGATATAGTTCTCCATACGCTTGAGCATCAATTCACGGGAAGCAAGCTTGCCGTTGATGTCATAGTTCTCATAGAAGAACCAGTCAGGTGTCTGGGAATGCCATACGAGAGTATGGCCGCGCATCTTCAGGCCGTTTTCCTTAGCGAAATCACAGATGCTCTTGCACTTGGTGAAATCAAGCGCAGGATTCTCGTTATACTTCGCTTTATCAGCCATGATCGTAGAAGCATCAAGAATATTCTCCGGCTTCATCTCGTTCTCACATGTAATCGAGTTGAATTCCTTGAGCAGGAGCTGTCTGGGCTCATCGTGATCATTTGTGATCATGGACTCAGGAACACAGCATCCCATCATGAAATCATCCTTGTAGAGTTCCTTGAGGGACTCGTAGGAAGAGATATCCTGAAGTTTTGTTTCGCCGACATTAGAAGGATCAAAATAGTCACCTTCTACATTTACACGCATATAGTCGATATAGATATCGGAAGTAGATCCGCTCTCTACATATACGTAAACATTCGTTGCATCCTTCGGAATCGGAGTGGATCCTTCACCCTCAACAAATCCATCCTTACATCCTGTGATGTGGAACAGGTTGGAATAAACCGGGCTGCCAAGCTGATCGAACTGCAGAGAGATCGTAACATCTCCACTGTCAGACTTTACGGCAGTCTTGATGTGAATGGTATTACCGGCAAAGAAATTACACGGGAAATTGACACCATTCCATGTCTCTGTACGGTTTGCGCAGTGCAGGACCTTACCATCTGCTTTATCAGCATCTTCAACTGTAAGCTGAACTTCACCACGCGGTTCGTACGTCACCGCATCCGCGCCCATCTCTTCCATAATACTGGGAACAGCAGGTTTCTCTGTCTCAGACGGGGTCTCTTTCTTGGACTTTTTACAGCCAGCAAGAGCCATGGAAGAAAGCATTACCAGCGTCATCGCAATGGCGCCGATTCTCTTCTTCATCATATTAAGTTCCTCCATTTACCTACCGGGAAACGACCCGGGCATTTAATTACTTTTTCATATTATCCGAAAGGAAGATGAACTTCAACGATTTTGTCGAAATCGATTTCGTTTCTCGGGATAAATACTGTAAAAAGCCCGTCATTCCGATGGATTCAAAGTGACAGGCCTTCAAGCATTTTTGATATTACATATTACAATCCGTATTTCGCGAGGATCTGCTGCAGATCCAGAAGTGTACTTCCTGAACCTCCCATTCCATTTCCGACATAGGCGGCCAGTTCGATACAGCGTCCGTCAAGGACCCACTCACCGGTCTTCCTCTCGAAAATGAAATAACAGATACCGTCAGTTTTATCCGTACGGGTCAAATTAACGGTAACCACATACTTATCATCATACCTTTTTACTTCTTCAATATCGAAGATGACACCCAGCAGAATGGCCTTACGTGCTTCGGCTTCCGTCTCATAGGTTTCTTTTTTAATCATAGAGCATAGGGATCTGCATGAAACATTCGCTCTGAGATCACCCTCATTCGGTTTGTACGTCGACCATGTTCCGCTGTTGTGATTGATCGCGCCATAAGATTCAAGAACATACTCTACACGCTTTTTCATCTGAGCACGGTCGCTTCCCGGACCATATGTTGAAATACAATAGTATGCGATCATTCCAATAACGGCCAGCCCGAGAAATATTGACGATGCAATTATGTAACTCTTCTTCATTTTCTTTCTTTTTCCTTAATAATCAGATATTCTTCATTTCATTAACAATCACTTCGTAGGCGGATTGCTCCACATCATCGTAATTCTGGCCATCGACCATAATGTCAGAGAGGGCATCCATCGTATTTGAGAGTCTCCATTCACCATCGTAGTAGAAATATTCCAGAGTAATGTCACCCTCTCTTCCCTGATAGAAAATATGAACCTTTACCTTTGCATCTCTTCCGCTGATTTTCGTACTGGAAATATAGAATTTTGCATTTTTCAGAACAGAGGAGCCGATCATTGTAAAGAGATACTGTCCATCCATATCCGAATCCTTATACTGAGGAAGAAGATTCTTTGCATTTTCAAGCGACGAGAGATCAACATCATCACCGGAATGGAGCAGATTCTCATTCATAAGTTCGGGATTATAGTCATCATCCACCTCAACGCATCCTGCTGAGGTGAGCGTCGCAACCGCGCTTCTTTTCAGCTTATCCTTCTTTGTTTTATGATCCTGGATCGCACCGACGACGATCATAACAATAACGATAAGCAGCAGAATTCCGGAGTATATCCAGTATGACTTCTTCATATAAAGATCCCCTTATGTAAAATCACTTTGATATTACCATAAGCGCTCAAAAAGTGTAAACAATCTGTGAACAGGGGAATAAAAAACCTTATTCCGCAAAAATAGCGGAATAGGACATATTAATCATCTGTATGCACATCGAGTTGCGGGAAAGGAATTGTAATGTCATTTTCTCTCAGACGGCTGTCAATCAGCGCAAGCACTCGTCTTCTCACCGTCGCACGGTTCGAAGGAGCCACAATAAAGCGCACTCTGTAGAGGATCGCCGAATCCTGATACTCCTGAATGCCGATATACTCGGCTTTTCTCACTTCTTTCCAGTCAGTGATCTCCTTTACGACCTGAGTAAGGACTTCTTTGATCTTATCCGGAGATTCCTGGTAAGAAAGCGGAACATCAATATTCATCGTACCGTTATAAACAAGTACTTTATCGATATTACGGTTACAGATGCTGACCTCGTAGCCATCTTCACTGTTCACAATATGAGTCGATTTTAAGGTAAGACTTGTTATTTTACCGGAGTAATCACCGACTTTAACGATATCCCCAAGATGGAAGAAATCCTCACTGATAATATTCACACCCATGATGATGTCTTTAAGGGCATCCTGAAGTGCAAGACCGACGATAACACTGGCGATTCCGAGTCCGGCGATCGCAGATGTTACATCGATCCCGTTGATCTGAAGGATCACAAGAATACAGAGTGTGATAAGGAAATACTTAACGATATTCAGAATAATAGAAACGACACCGTTCTTCTTATCCGACTTACCGATAATCTTTTTAACAAAACGGCGAAGAGCGAGCCAAACAATAAAGCATACGACCACAACTGCAAGACAAAGATATGGTTTGGGCGATAACACCCAATTAATGATTTCGTCCATCTTGTATCCCCGTTTCCTATGTAATACACAAATTATACGTGAAAAAACTGAAAAGAAAAAGCGTCCGCAGCTATCTTCTGCGAACGCATTTTGTTCTGGTCGGAGTGGCGAGACTCGAACTCGCGGCCTCTTGCTCCCGAAGCAAGCACTCTACCACCTGAGCCACACCCCGTCGCGAACCACTAAATGATACTTCTAAAATAATGTCATGTCAACTGAAATATTCGAAAAGCTGATCATTTTCATATATATATCAACCTGTATTTGATTTTGTAAAGTAAAGATTATATTATATCTATGAAGCAAACTGCTTACATTCATTAAATTGGGGGTTGGGAAACGAATATGAAAAAGAGATTAATCGGAATTACATCTATCGTTCTCTCTTTAACATTACTTCTTTCATCATGTGTCTCAAAAGAAAAGAAAAAAGAAGATACTGACGCAGATCTTGACGAAGATGTTGTCGAGATCGTGGATGGCTACTTCTCACAGATCACGGATATGTCTTTCAGTAAGACGGACAAATACGCAGATACGTCTTCTTTTTCTGACCTGGATCTTTCTTCCGATGAGTTTGATGTAGTGAATGCACTCATGGGAACCGTAAAGTACGAGATCACCAAGACAGATATCGATGAAGAGAATGATAAAGGCAAAGCCACCGTTAAGATGACCTATGCCGATCTGGACGCTGTCCTTGAAGGATTTGACGGACAGGCCGATGCCGACAGTATTATTGAAGCAATCAAGGATAAAAACGTCAAAACTGTAAGCAAAACCGTTAAGGTAAATCTTGTGCGCGACAAAGAATGGAAGATCGTCGATGATGCTCCGATCTTTGATGCGGTACTCTCTTCCCTGGATAAGATCGACAAACGCATCCATCCGGCCGAGACATCTCCGGCGCCGACTACAATGACGACTTTCGAGCCGACTACAATGACGACCGAAGAGCCGACTACAACGACTGAGGAAGAAACTACTACGACCACAACGAAGGCTACATCCGATACTTCGGATACCCAGGATACATCCAAAGATACCTCTTCTTCGGATCCGACAGGAACCAATCCGAATCCGCCTGCCGAGCATCAGATCCTTGTCGGAGACGAGCTGGATAAGCTCCTCAAGGATTTCGGCTTCAAGGCAACAACGGATTCTTCAACGGGCGTTAAGGGTATCGACTATACGTATCAGGACGATTTTGAGATGATGTACTTCGAGACCACTGATATCAGTATGTCAAAAACAATCTTTGATCAGTTTGCCAATGAACTCAGAGCTAAAAAGAGCGATTGTCAGGAGATCAAAGAGAGCACATATCTTAAGACCCTGAACATCTACCTGATCAAGATGAAGTCACAGGGTGATCATTCCTACGACTTCTATCTGTATTATGATGAATCTGTTGTCCTGATCGCAGGTATCAACGAGTACCCGGATGCAGACGTTTGTGTCGATTACTATGTACTGCTCGACAAGATCGGACTTTGGGATTTTGATGTAGATGACTGGACCTGATCCTGATCATTCCGATAACTGATCAAACTTAAAAAGAAGCTTTCTTGTGCTCCCGGTCTTCCGGGAAAAGCACTTGAAAGCTTCTTTTCTACCCCTCTTATCTTAAGAATTGAGTTCTCAATTCTTAACAGCTTTTTTGGTCTCGATCTCTTCGAGGAGTTTCGCCTCAAGAGCCTCAAGAGACATGGAACCGAGATCGTTCTCGAAACGGGAACGTACGGATACGGTTCCTTCTTCAACTTCCTTATCACCTACAGTGATCATATAGATGACCTTGTTGATGTTTGCTTCGCGGATCTTCTTACCGAGTTTCTCGGAACGGTCATCAACCTCAGCACGGATACCCTTCGCACGGAGAGCATCACGGATCTCGAATGCACGGTCAAGATGCGCATCCGCGATCGGCAGGATACGAACCTGTTCCGGAGCCATCCACAGAGGCAGGCATCCTGCATACTTTTCGATGAGGTATGCCAGAGTTCTTTCGAAACAGCCGAGGCTGGTTCTGTGGATGATGTACGGCAGTTTCTTCTGTCCGTCTTTATCGATGTATTCCATACCGAACTTCTCAGCAAGCAGCATATCGATCTGGATGGTTACCAGGGTATCTTCCTTGCCGAATACATTCTTGTACTGGATATCAAGCTTCGGTCCGTAGAACGCAGCTTCATCAATACCGATGGAGTACTCCAGGCCGAGATCGTCAAGAATCTTCTTCATTGCAGCCTGAGCCTCTTCCCACTGCTCGGCAGTACCTTCGTACTTATTCTTCGGGTTTGCCGGATCCCACTGGGAGAAACGGAAAGTACAGTCTTCGAGAAGTCCGACAGTACCGAGGAAATACTTAGCCAGTTCAAGGCAGTTACTGAACTCCTCTTCCAACTGATCCGGACGGATAATGTAATGACCCTCGGAGATAGTGAA
Source organism: uncultured Clostridia bacterium (assembly GCA_947302815.1). GTDB lineage: Bacteria > Bacillota > Clostridia > Saccharofermentanales > Saccharofermentanaceae > Scatonaster. Next base: position 38,250 of record CAMYWO010000005.1, read on the forward strand.
CTGACGTACACGGATCAGACCATGCATCTCACCACTATCTTCGTTTCTGAACAAAGTAGAGGTCTCGGTCAGTCGCATCGGAAGATCTCTATAACTTCTCTGACGGTTCAGGAATACCTGATACTGGAACGGGCAGGTCATCGGACGAAGCGCAAAGCATTCCTTGCTCTCATCATCTGCATCACCCATGATAAACATACCATCACGGTAGTGATCCCAGTGTCCGGAGATCTTATACAGGTCACGTTTTGCGAAATAAGGAGTCTTGGTAAGAAGACAGCCATTCTTCTGCTCGACATCTTCTACCCAGCGCTGGAGAAGCTGGATAACACGTGCACCCTTCGGCAGAAGGATCGGAAGACCCTGACCGATATAGTCTACTGTTGTAAAGTATTCAAGCTCACGGCCGAGCTTGTTATGGTCGCGCTTCAGTGCTTCCTCTCTGGCAGCAACAAATGCCTTCAGCTGCTCCTTATCCGGGAAGGAAGTACCATAGATACGCTGAAGCATCTTGTTCTTTTCGGATCCTCTCCAGTAAGCGCCTGCGCAGGAAAGAAGCTTGAATGCCTTGATCTCACCTGTGCTCTCCATATGCGGACCGGCACACAGATCAGTAAACTCGCCCTGCTTATAGAACGAAATAACAGCATCTTCCGGAAGGTCATTGATGAGCTCGACTTTGTACGGTTCACCGAGTTTCTCCATCAGCTCGAGAGCTTCTTTTCTCGGAAGTTCAAATCGCTCGATCGGGAAGTTCTCCTTCACGATCTTCTTCATCTCATCCTCGATCTTCTTTAGATCTTCAGCGGAAAAAGCTTCATCTCTGTCAAAATCATAGTAGAAACCGTCATCGATGGCAGGTCCGATCGCAAGCTTTGTCTCAGGCCACAATCTCTTAATTGCCTGCGCCATGATGTGCGAAGTACTGTGACGATACTTGTTTCTTTCTTCTTTGTTTGCAAAATCAACCATTTTCGCATTCCTCCTTTTTGGTTTTGCAGCTTATTCTTACGGAATACAAAAAAGCCATGTATCCCGACGATAGGGATGCATGGCTGCACGGTTCCACCCTAATTGCCCGGAAAAATCCCGGACCACTCATTACCCCTTTTAACGCTTGTAGGCAGCGGCTGCTCCATACTCATTGCTTTTCCGGAGCGCAACTCTGAGGTGGTATCTCCCGATCCTTCCGCAAAAGAACTTCCAGCCGTGGTTCTTCCTCTCTGACCGTAAGAAAATCAGGAAACATATCCTCTTCTACGTCTTTTATGTGATACAGTTTATTCCAAGAGAACCCGAAATGCAAGCATTTTATACTGAAAGTACACATAATGCGGAGCAATTAATGCATTCCGAGCTTACTTTCCAGACGATGGGAGAAAATAAGGATCTGTGCGATTTCCGGATCGGCCGCCGTATCTCCGAGCCCCTGAACAAAAACATAACATGTATCAGAACAGATCAGCTCCAGGAAACAATAACCATATTCCGGCTGGTCTTTATCGAGGTACCCTTCATATTTGATATAGTTATCCGACCTGACCATTTCACGGGAATTCAGCGGTGCACTCGAAGTAACAAGTTCCTCTGCCAATTCTTCAAAAGTCTTGCCCTGAAGTTCATCAACAGTAACGATCATCTTCATCGTATCGTTAAAGGCGATAAAACTCTTACCTGATGCATCATCTGAGATCATTAATCCGTTATCCTTGCAGAAAGTTCGGATATCCTGAAGACTAAACTGGATTTCTTTATGCGAACGGTATGATCTGGATGATTTCCATATATTCTGCGCTGTCTTCTTCAGATAGCCGATCTGCTTTGTCTCGGAATCAGTATCAGTAACTTCCTCTTCCGGCTTCTTATCTGAACCTTTTACTTTTTTCACATAATACCAGCAGCCGAAACCTACCGCTGCGATAAGGATCACTGCCACAAGGGTAATAAACGCATTCTTCCAGAGATTACGGTCGCTATATGCCGGAGTTCTTCTGACATGCTCATCATCCGAATCATCCGAAACGGATTTCTTACTCTGTTCCACCGATTCCGGCGTAAGCCTGTCCGTTTCCTTCTCAGATTCTTTTACCGGCTCACGCTCAGGTTCTTTCTCCGGATTATCTGAAGAAAGCGACTCCGTGGTCTGCTGCATCTCTTCCTTTTTTTCAAGTTCGTCAGATGCCATATAATTATCTCCTGATCGAGCGGACATACTTGTCCAGCCAGATTTCATCAGTATACTCTCTATGATCGTCCATAAGACATCCATAGCAAAGATCATCCGCGATCTCAAGGATCACATCTTTCAGTTCCAGATCTTCTTTCCACTTCGCATCGATGGCCTCATATCCGACGATTGCCCCGACGATATTTCCGGTAAGCGAGCCGGTAGAATCGCTGTCACCACTGTGATTGACAGCCGCAGTAATAGCAGCTGAGAAATCATTCTTATACTTAAGCGCACAATACAGGGAAATGGCAAGCGCCTCATCACCGCACCATCCGGAACCGATCAAGGAAATGTTCTCGATATCAGACCGGTCGTTCGTCGACAGCAGAATGGCCTTCTCGATCAGATCCATAAAAACGCCGAGGTGCTTTCTCTGCGGGAAAAGCGTACGTATCATATCTGAAGCATCATTAACGATAGCCAGAAGATCAGGTTCACCCTCAGTGGATACAAGGTGCTTAATGACATGAGTAAGGAAAGCCGCAGGCATAAATCCGAGTGAATGGGAATGTGTAAGTGCAGCAATCTCCGCACCTTCAACATCCGCGACACGATCGTCCTGATCACGGAGTCCGATACCTACAGGCGCGATACGCATTACACCGCCGCATCCCTTACTGTGATTGATACGGTGTTCCGTCGATCCCTGCTCGCCGCTCGAAAGTGCATCAAGGCAGGTAGCACCCGGTGCACGGCAGTTCCAAAGGTCCTCTACCTCGGAAAGCCAGCAGATCCGTTCTTCATGATCTGTACCACGCTGTGTCTCCAGCCAGTCAAGGTAGGCCAGATAGACATAGTATCTGGGCTGTGAGGAAATACCGGAAAGCGCGGCGCGTGTCTGGCCGTAAAGAATACCATTTGCCGTAAACAGGCTCATCTGCGTATCATCTGAGAAAAGGGCGAGACCGGACGCGGGGTCTTTAGCATAAGAAGTGATTCCTGAAGAGCCATACTGCTCAAGGATTTCATCATACTGCTTAAACTCGACGGGATAGCCGAGGGCATCACCACAAGCACCGCCGATCAGGCAGCCGCGGATCTTATCAAGAGACTTCTCACGTTCAGAAACGATGATCCGGAGTTCATCCGGAAGATTCGTAATGTCCATATTTCACCCTCCCTATATGAACATTATATCAGATAACAAAAGCTACACTGTTTTCTTTTTTCCAATGACCTGCCAAAGTATCTCTTTCCATGAATAACGGACTTTCTCAACACGCATCATCCACGCAAGTTTAAGAATATTAAAGACAACAAAAGAAATGACCGGTATCGAGAAGAAAGACGTACCGATACTTAAGAAGGCACAGATCAGGCAGGCAAGGACGATCTTGCCGTAATACTCATCCTTTGTGAAAAGAAATGACACGACCGAGACAAGCCCCAGCTGGACAAATCCGGCGGCAAAGCGTATGCATGATTCGAGAAGACCGTCCTTAATGACGACCGGGGAAGCCATAAAAAGCATACAGATGACACTTTCCACAATGCAGATTCCATTCAGCTGCTTGCGGATATGATCCATCTTCTGCTGTTCAACCTTTCTCTGTTTCTCCTCTTCCTGGAGGCGGATCTTCTCTTCCCGCTCTTTTTTCCAGGTTTCCTCCATATCACGCTGTGCCTGGATACGGCCCATCTCACGGTCATATCCCTCGCCGAACTCTCCGCTTCGGGAGATAAGCATTTTCTTGCCGCACACCGTACAGGTAGCTACTTTTAAGGCTGAATCAACTGTTACATTTGCACCGCAACCGGTACAAGTCATATCTACCAGTTTCATAGGCGTTTTCCTTCGTTATTTAACCGAAATCGTGAACGGATTACACATGATCCGGCTGCTGTAGTCGTACTCGATCTCAATATAGAGGAGCATACCGACCGACTCGATCTCGCTGATTTTGGCCTCTTTGAGATCATCCGCTGAGATACGTACCGAATAGATCGTCTTCTCTCCCGGCGACAGCATACTGAACATGAAAAGATCGACCGGAAGATTATTGATGATAGACTCTTCTTTACGAACAGTAATGTCCTTATCCGTGTTGTTCTCAATCAGGAAAAGAAGTTCGTACCCACCTCTTTTGTCACTAAGCAGGTCAAGAACCGATATCTTAACTCCATCAGCATCATGGAAAGTGTATGCATACGGGAAATCGAAGGTCTTATTCGGATCATACAGAGATGTGTACACGGTAAGAAGCCCGGTCTTATAAGTTGCCTGCGTGTCAGTATACTCGACCGTAAATAGAAGCTCGAATTTTCCCGGATTCCATATGCCAACTTCATCACCCAGAGTCTGGAAATACTCCAGATCGCAATCCGTCGACGAACCATTTTCAAAATCCATCATCCACATAGGGATCTGAGAAAATCCGTCTACCGCGATTCTTTCGAGACTGAGCTTAACGGGATGTCCGCTCTGGTTGTCCACATGCATCTTAAGGGAACGTGTCGTTCCGGTACCAAGAGAATAACCGTTTACACGGATGGAAAGGCCGTCCTGATTAAAGATCTCCGTGTCCTCGATCACGACTTCCTGATACTCATATCCGGGGATCTCATGAGGTCCGATCGTCTCCACGGGACAGTCGAACTGTGTGGTCTGCTGCGAATTCTTTGAAAGATCATCGCTTGATGTGGGCGTGCTTCCATCAGGATCACTTGTCTGCACAGGCTCCGTCGTAGTAGGAACAGTTTCAGTCGTCGTCTCAGCCGTAATTCTGCCCTTGCCGGACAGTTTCTCACTCTTACCTTCTATCTTCCTGCACGCAGCAAAAGAAACAGGCATCGAAATAAGTAAAGTAAAAACCAGGAGAATTGACGCGAACCTTTTCATATCCATTCCTTCTTCCTTTTCTCTTTCCAAGAAAATTATAACACATACGATAGTCACTGTGATATGATGAAACGCGAAGGTTTAAACATCTATATTCCGGAGGATACTATGAAAAAAGCACTGTCGCTTGCCATTTGTTTCGTTCTTCTTATCCAGACTGCAGGCTGCTCAAGAAAGCCGCGGCTGACTGTCTCTTATTTCGAGAACTGTTCCACTTCAGATCTCGAGCTCGAAAAAAAGGAGATGAAAGAGAACGAAGAACCGTACGGTTACTATGATCTTGACAGCAAGATCGATTCTCTGGATCAGTCCGCAGGAAAAGTCGAACACTATTCTCAGGTCTATTCGAAAGCCGGCAACAATACCATTGGTAATCTTTATATGATCTATACGGATTACGAGCAGAAAACCGATGCTGCCGCTTACTTTGAGAAGCTCTCCGCTTCAGAATTGAGCATGGTCGAACAGGATCCGAGCATCCACGTAGTTAAATCCGCCGAGGATTATCTTCTGGTCCTCACATCCAAAGACCAGCTCACATATACCTTTGAGTCTCTTTATCTGCGGGATGATGTGATCCTTTTCACAATAGTTCTTCTTTCCGCTTCAGATGTCTCAAAGATGGACGCAGAATGGCTGAAGAAAGTAGATAAGCTCTTCGACCATCTCCGACTGAAGTCACCTTTCGCGCTTGAGCCGAAGATCGAAGAGCTCGTCGATTGACCGGTATATCCGATCAGAATTTACATAAACTTACTGTTCAGGCACAGGTACCGATTCCGGTGCCTGTTCTTTTTCCTGTTTTGCGTCGCTGTTCTTGTCCTTATTCTTATTTTTCTTCTTTGGTGTAAGAAGGAATTTAACTCCGTCTGTAAGGTATTTCTCGATTACACCGAGAACGATCGACAGAACAAAGACAGTTACTGCAAAGACCCAAAGATCGTATTTCTTGACCTTGAACGGGAAATAGTGCTTTTCCATCAGGAATCTCGAGATCTCGAGAGCCATGAGATTCATGAGGTAAGTATCCAGCGAGAACTTTCCGAAGAAACGTGTCACGGGGTTTTCCACATGATACTTCATCATGAATACGATCACGAGAAGTCCCAGGAGAGCGAACAGAGGCAGCTGACACAGATATGTGTAGAGCTTGTCGTAGAAACGCGGGCCCTTCTTCCAGAACTCCGACCAGTAACCGAAATGATCCTGACCATAGTTGGACAGAAGATAAGCAAGATAAGTAAGAAGCAGCAGGATGTGGAACTTAACCGCATACAGGCTCTTGAAGAAAGCTGCGATCTTTGTTTCAAACTGGGCAAAAAGAAGACCAATCAGGAAAGCGATCGCGGAATTGACCCACCATTCTCCGCTAAACCACAGGATCTTCTGTTCCTGCCACCACTTCGGCTGGTATGCGCCTCCCTGCCACCAGTTCTTCGGACCATGCCACCAAGCAAAATGTCCGTTATAGCAGAATCCCACACCTAATCCGAGGATAGCCAGTGCAATGATCACAAAGCATACCGGACGGTTCTTGATAAAGCGGAAACAAAGGAAGAATACAAGATACAGGATCGCCAGAACGATTGGGAACCACGCATACACATTCATCATGGTAAGACCCGTAAAGTTCCAGATCCAGCGTTCTTTCGGCCACTTCACCCCTGCCAGGAAATACTCGTAAATACCGTAGAGGATCACGTTCACATAGAAAGGGATCATGATCGACATAACGATCCTTTTACGGATGAAGCCTTTTAAATAGTTCTCCTTCGTATCCAGGCTCTTCAGAAGACCGTATCCGGAACAGAAAAAGAATATCGCTACGAAAAAAGCACCTGCATTGACAAAGGGACTCAGTACCTTTGCTTTCTGAAAAGCATCTTCCTGGGAGATGTGATGCAGGATAACACCGATTGCGGCAAATCCCCGGAGAGATTTCATGGTCTCCAGTGAATTGTAGTCATCATGGATCTCTTTCGTTCCCAGTTTACTTTTGCTTCCCCAGAACAGGAGCATGAAGAAGAAATAATAAGTGGCGATCCGAAGGATCGACCAGATATTGAAATAATCTTTCAGCATAAAAACCCTCTTATCCTCGAAAATTCTTCTGTATTCTCTCACAATTACATTCCGAATGAAATAGGGATCGCGAATAATATAGAGTTTCTCGGGGTTTTTAGCATTTGTTTTCGTTTTTAAAGAAGAAAATTCATATTTTCATCAATTTTCAACGACAGTTGTCCAATAAAATTAAATTATAGATACTCGAGATCATTTGACCTCTTTTCTACATGTAGTTTCTATATCGAAAGGGGCTGCTCCTTCAAGGAACAGCCCCTTTTCATTTCCATATTCAAATAATTAACCGAGATGGATCTTTGCTTCAGGATAGATGCTCTTGACCTTATTCTTATCCTTCATAACCAGACCCATAGCGAATGTCAGAGGACCGACACGACCGAGGAACATTACGGGAATAATGGCCATCTGTCCAAGAAGCGAGAAGCTCGGGGTCGCCGCCGAGGACAAACCTACAGTACCAAAGGCAGACGCCGATTCGAAAAGCAGATCGAGGAAAGTAAACTTTCCGGAAGCGATCAGATCTCTTTCCGTTACCGAAAGAACACAGGTAAGTACGATCATCAAAAGGAATCCGAGCGAGAAGATCGTAAGCGCACGCTGTACAGTCGAACGCTCTACCCTGTGATTCTTGATGACAACTTCGTTCTTACCGGTAATATCACACTTCACCGCACTGATCAGAAGCGCGAAAGCCTGAACCTTGATACCACCACCTGTAGATCCGGCTCCGGCACCGATAAACATCAGAATAACGCAGAGCACCTTCGTACAGTCTCTCATCGCCAGAAGATCGATCGAGTTCATACCTGCAGTACGAAGTGACATCGACTGGAAAAGAGACGCATTCAGTTTCTCACCGATCGATAAGTTACCGATCGTAAGGCCGCCGTCATTAGTAAACTCCATCGCAAAAATAAGAACAGCGCCGAAAACAAGCAGGAACACTGTCATGAAGAAAGCCAGACGTGTATGGAACTTCATATGGATATTCGTGCGTTCTTTCTTATCGTGCTTGATAAGAGTCTTGATTTTTCTCGTTGTATAATCGATCAGATCCTTCCATACGTGGAAGCCGAGACCACCGGAGAAGATAAGGAAGGTCGCTGTCAGCATAACAACCGCATTGCCGTTAAAGGCAGTAAAACTGGAATAAGGACCGGAAGCAGTGTCACCCATCAAATCAAAGCCGGCATTACAGAAGGATGAAATGGATGTAAACAAGGCTTTGAATAGGCCATCACCTGTGCCGAATTCCGGAACAAACTGGGTAGCGAACAGGATAAACCCGATAAATTCAAAGGCAAACGTCATCAGAATGATCGTTTTCAAAAGGCCTTTCAATTCAGAGAACGAGAAACTTCCGCTGTTTTCCTGTGCCAGAACACGCGTACGTACCGATACTTTTCTGCGGAACAGGTTGACTGCAAATGAATAGATGGTTACGAGACCGAGACCACCGACCTGAATAAGGATCATCAGAACTATACGGCCGAATGTATTAAACGTCGTAGCCGTATCACGAACGATCAGACCCGTCACACATGTTGCGGAAACTGTTGTAAAAAGAGAATCCGTAAAACCGATACTGTCCCCGGAATTGGTGGCAAAAGGCATCATTAAGAGGATCGTACCGATCGCCATAATGAACAGGAAGCTGGCAACGATAACACGGGCCGGGCGGTCCATCATCCACTGGATGATTTTTTTAGTCTTGCTTCGACGAACAAGCATTTACTGCACCATCGCTTTCCAAATCGCTTCAATATCCTTCTGCGCGCAGACCATCATGATCTGGTCTCCGGCATGCATGACCGTACTACCAACAGGGGTGATCGTTCCACCATCCTGACCTGCCATAACAACGACACGGGAACCGTGGATAAACTTATACTCGATCATGGACTTTCCGCACGCATCTGACTTCTCGGATAAGCTGAACTCGATCAGCACGTGATTCGAATTCTTAATACGGTGAACGATACGAAGACCTTCAAAGTCGATCTCCTGCTCGATCATGCTTGCAAGGATCTGTGTGCCCGAAAAAGCACGATCGATGCCGAAATGCTCCATGATCTTACGGTTCTTCGGATTATTAACACGGGCAATTGCTTTGGATACACCGAGTTTATTCTTCGCAATCTGACAAGCGATCAGGTTGGTCTCATCCTGATTCGTCAGGGCAACGATCATGTTTGCGCCTTTGCAGGCCTCAAACAGCACCGGGTAGGAAGATCCGTCGCCATTGATGACTTCCGCGACCTGATTATCGGCAAATTTCTTCGCCGCATCCGGATCCTTATCGATGATTACGATTTCGTCCGCCTGTTCCAGCTCGTGGATCAGATAGTGAGCAAGTTTTCCTGCGCCAACTATAACGATCTTCATAAGAACACCTAACTGATCAGACCTTCTTCTCGGCCAGGATCAGCTTATCTCCCTTCTCCAGTTTCATACTCGGAAGAGTAGTCATAAACGAATCATGTCTGACGATACCGAAAATGTGTCTGCCCTCAGTATCTTCAACATCACGGACTTTCGCACCTGCAAAGCCGTCCTCGAGATCAAGGATAGTAAATGCGACACTGTTACCGAATATATTCGAAATACACTGTCCGGTAAAATCTTCCTTCTTCACTTTGCCGTCAATAGCGCGCATAAAAGCATCAGCTGTCAGAACTGTAGACGAAATGGAAAGGAATCCGCCGTCATCAAACAGGTGGTAGTCCTGGGAAGCAAAAACCCTTGTAATAACACTATTCACGCCGAAAATATCTCTTGCGATCTCAGAAGCCATGAGATTCTGGTTCTCACTCTCACTCATCGCGCATACGATATCCATGGAACCGATATCGGCTTCTTTCAGAATATCAATATCAATAATGATACCGTTGATCGTCAGGATACCGAGATTATACTGCTGCTCGATTTCCTGTGCTCTCGGATCGACCAGTACGCATGTATGTCCCTTCTCAATCAAGCGTTTCATCAGGAAAATACTCGAACGCGAAGCGCCCAAAATCATTATCTGCATGAAAACGGCCTCCAAATATGTTATTGATCCGCCCCGTTTGCCAGGAGATAACCGAGGATCGATGCGGCAGATGCCGCATTTAATGACTCGGCGCGACCCGGCATTGGTATCTTAATCAGTATATCACAACCAGACGAAGTGCAATCCCTTAATCCATTCGCTTCATTTCCGATCCAGAGTGCTGCCGAACGCGGGAAATGCGCCGTTCTAAGGTCTTCGCCATGCAAATGGGCCCCGATCGACGGAACACCTTTTTCTTTCAATGTATCAAGGATACTTTGACTGTCCGGGAAAGAGATCAGCGGAATATGAAAACAGGATCCCATAGATGCCCGAAGTGCTTTTTCATTATAAGGATCTACACAATCCTCAGTGAAAAGCACTGCCGTATATGCAAAAGCATCTGCCATACGGATGATCGTCCCCATATTTCCGGGATCCTGGACATGTTCGAGCACGATATACCTGCTCTTTCCTTCCTCATACGGGAAACCGTCGTCGAGGGACGGTGCTTTTACAATCAGAGCCATGCCCTGCGGATTGATCGTAGACGAAAGCTTCGAGAACAGAGATTCAGAAAGAACGATCACCTCAACACCGGAAAGAGACGGATAAGTCTGCTTCCATGCATCGGCGATCTTCTCTTCCCCGGAACGGATGATGATCAGTTCAGGAACGAGTCCGCTCTTGATTGCATCTTCGCACAAACGCAAACCCTCGATAAAGACCTTTCCCTGTGTCCGCGCGACCTTACGGTCGTGCAGGGCAACAAGTGATCGGAATCGAGGGTTTTCTTTGCTTTTTATCTCTAAATAGCGTTCCACTCGGAAAATCAGAGTGCGCTCTTAGCCTGCTCGCAGAGTGCAGCAAATCCCTTCGGATCTGTGATAGCGATATCAGACAGTACCTTACGGTCGAGAGCGATGTTCGCCTTCTTAAGGCCATTCATGAAACGGCTGTAGGAAAGACCATTTACGCGGCAAGCAGCATTAATACGCTGGATCCACAGCTTGCGGAAGTCTCTCTTCTTATTTCTTCTGTCACGATAAGCATAGTTACCGGACTTCATAACCTGCTGGTTAGCAACTTTGAACAGCTTGCTCTTGTGGCCGAAATATCCCTTCGCCTGCTTTAAGATCTTATGATGACGCGCTCTTGTACGCATACCTCTTTTTACTCTGGACATGGTATTGTTCCTCCCTTAGATATTTAAACTAACTTTCAAATCCATCCGGTACCGATTATTTATACGGAACCATTGTCTTGATGATCTTCGCATTCGGCGCAGAGCAAACAGCTGTGTGACGAAGATGTCTCATTCTCTTGCTCGGTCTCTTGCTCAGGATGTGGCGACGGAAAGCCTGGGAATACAGAACCTTACCGGTACCCGTTACCTTAAATCTCTTCTTAGATGAACTGTGTGTTTTCTGCTTAGGCATTTTTCTATTTCCTCCTTAATCACAATCAGTTTTTCTTAGGAGCTAAGAACATAACCATGTTCCTGCCCTCGATCTTTGCCGGCTTATCGATCTGGCCGACCTCAGCGCACAGTGACGCGAACTTTTCCATTACAGCGTATCCCTGGTTCTGGTAAGCCATCTCACGGCCACGGAACTTTACGATAACTTTGACTCGGTTTCCATCTTTAAGGAAACGGCATGCGTTCTTCGTCTTGACATTCAGATCGTGATCTTCTGTGGTCAGCTTCATGCCGACTTCCTTCGTCTCGATCACCTTCTGGTTCTTACGGGCTTCCTTCTCACGCTTGGACTGTTCGAACAGATACTTGCCGTAATCCATTACTTTACAGACCGGGTTGTCAGGGTTATTTGCGATCAGTACAAGATCAAGTCCTGCAAGATCTGCGGCCTTTCTAGCCTGCTCGATCGGAACAATACCGACCATCGTACCATCTGCATCAATCAATCGCACCTTCTCAAAACGAATCTCTTCGTTGATCGGCTGCCCATTATTCTGTCTGGCGATAAGAACCCACCTCCTTAATACAAAAACGGAGCGAAACTCTCCCGCTTCACTCCGTCAAAACTTACTTGAAATAAGCCACTTTAGTGAACCTCTTCATCGGAACTTGAGGTGAGAAGCGGAAACTCCTACTTGCTGTAACTTCAACATAATAACTGTTCAATTATTGCTTGTCAAGCAGAATATGCAATATTTCTACTGATATTTCAGCCTGCCGGCTCATTATACTCAATAAAACGCCAAAAAGGAATCCTATATGCTATAATCGCTTATATCAATCCAAGAATTAAGGAAGTGGACGACATGATTTCTAAAGAAATAGAGCAAAAACTCTCCGGCGGCTCTCTCATCCGCAAGATGTTCGACGAGGGCTCAAGATTAAAGAAGATCTACGGAGAAGATAAAGTATTCGATTTCTCCATCGGTAACCCGGACCTCGAGCCTCCGAAGGAAGTAAAAGATGCACTGATCGAGCTTGCCAATGCTGATATTCCCGGAATGCACGGCTACATGGCGAATGCCGGCTACCCGGAAACAAGACAGGCGATCGCTGACAAGCTTTCCGCCGAGAGCGGTGTACAGATCGGTATCGATTCGATCTGCATGACCTGCGGCGCTGCATCCGGTATGAACAATATCCTCCGCGCCATCATCGAGCCGGAAGACGAGATCATCCTTCTCGCCCCCTTCTTCCTCGAATATCTGAACTATATCAGCAATGCCAAGGGAGTTCCTGTCATCGTGAATACTGACCCGGATACCTTTCTGCCGATCATGTCCGAGATCGAGAAGGCCATCACTCCGAAGACAAAGGCGATCATCGTCAACTCTCCGAACAACCCGAGCGGCGCGATCTATCCGAAGGAAACCCTGATCGAGCTCAACGCTCTTCTGAAGAAGCAGGATCATGTGATCCATGTTATCTCCGACGAGCCGTATATCGATCTGGCATATGACGGAATGAAGGTTCCTTCTTCCCTGTCATACTTCGACAACCTGATCGTCTGCTTCTCATGGAGTAAGTCCCTTTCCCTTCCGGGCGAGCGTATCGGTTATACCTGTGTCAGCCCGAAGCACGAAGATTTCGAGCTCCTCACACAGGCACTCGTACTCTGCAACCGAATCCTCGGCGCAGTTAATGCTCCTGCTCTTATGCAGCGTGTCGTTGCTAAGGCGCTGAACGCGAAGGTCGATGTCCCGAACTACGAAAGAAGAAGAAATCTTCTTTACAACATCATCACCGAGGCAGGCTTCACCTGCACCAAGCCGCAGGGCGCCCTCTACCTGTTCATGAAGACCCCGATCGAGGACACGAAGTTCTGTGAAGTCTGCGCGAAGTATAACGTACTGGTCGTTCCCGGTTCCGCTTTCAAGCGTGAAGGTTATGTAAGACTTGCATTCTGCGTATCCGAAAAGACGATCACAGGATCGAAGGAAGCTTTTGAAGCGATTGCAAAAGAACTCGGGCTGAAGGCCTGATCGCCTGATCACACCTTTTCAGTGATAATTACGAGCATGGTTCCGTCTTTCATGTCGAAGCCATGCTCTTTTTCTTTCATATCAAACTCGTTACTGACTGTAAGCGAACTTCCGGGCACAATATCACGATCGCAAAGCGGATACTTCATGCCGACAGTACTAACGGAAAAAGCACCTTTGCCCAGAGGTATCAGCGAACAGGTATTCTTCGCACTCACCTTATCTTCCGGAGCGGTCCAGTGATTCTCGCCACTTAAGGGATATACCCATGTCTTTCCGTCAGTGGTCACGATATCGTAGCCCTCTTCACAAAGACGCATAGTAAGAAGAAGATTCGACATGACATGATCCAGACGTCCGAGCAGTGAAGTTACGAACAGGATCTTCCTGTCTTTCGGAACACTTCGGAGGCACAGTTCAGAATCCGTCATATCCTTTTCGATCGGGAAAAGACGGTTAGCCACCTGATTCTTCTCTAGAAATGACTTTGTTTCATCAGAAATGGAGTCCATATCGCCCCACACCGTATCCGGGACAATATTATAAGGTGTCAACGCATCTGCACCACTGTCTGCGCAGATGATCTTCTCTGCACCTTTCAAGGCTTGCAGGAGTAAAGACAGATCTTTATTCGGGCCTCCTGCAATTACGACATAACACACGAGCGAAGCTCCTTAATGGCTTTGACATGGTCGTCGTTGGAGAATACGGCAGACCCTGCTACGAGATAGGACGCACCGGCCTGGACGACCCTCGGAGCCGTCTCCGTGTAAATACCGCCGTCAACAGAAATAAGGGTATCTGCGTGATTCTCATCAATAACTTTTCTAACCGCCGCGATACGATCCAGGGACTCTTCCATGAAGTGCTGTCCGCCAAAACCGGGACGAACAGACATTACGAGGACCAGATCACACTTCGTAACGTAAGGCAGTACCTCTTCGATCGGGGTATCCGGATGAATCGAGATACCTGCGCGCTTACCGAGCTTGCGGATCGCATCGATCGCTACATCGGGATCATCTACAGTCTCAACATGGAAAGTAAGCATATCCGCGCCTGCATCCGCAAAAGGCTTAAAGAAATCCATGGGATTCGTTACCATAAGATGCACATCGAAAACCATGTTCGTGCACTTACGGATAGACTCAACAACAGGAACACCGAAAGTCAGGTTCGGCACATAATGACCATCCATCACATCGATATGGAGAAAAGACGTCTCCTTTTCGACTTCCCTGATCTCTTCGTTGAGACGGCCGCAATCCGCAGCCAGTATGGATGGGGCGATCACCACATCATTCATTTTCCAAAACCTTCCTTCTATTTCCCATATTTCTTCGAGTTCACTAATATTATATCCAAAAATTCACGGTATCGCGCAAGTCTCCCCTCCGTGATACCACTTTCTTCGATCCTGCATCCAAGTTCACCGGTATGGCGGCAGTCCTGGAACCTGCACTTTCCAGTGATCCGCAGGAGTTCCGGATACCCGCCGGCGAGATCCGCTTCATCGATTCCGATGCGGTCGACATCCAGAGACGAAAAACCCGGAGTATCGATCAGGAAGCCTCCCTTAAACGGGAAAAGCTCCACATGGCGGGTAGTATGCTTACCTCTCTTCAGTCTTTCACTTATACTTCCCACTTCAATATTCTCCATCCCGGTAAGCCGGTGGCAAAGCGTAGACTTTCCGACTCCGGACTGTCCGGCAATACCGACCGTATGGCCTTCGAATATCTCATGGATCTGATCATCGGGAAGCATCTCCTCCTGCGAGGACTCCACAACGCGGAAACCTGCATCGGAATACTCCCTGATCAGGACATCTGCTTTCTCACGGGAAAGATCTGTCTTCGTCAGCCAGATCAGTGGTTCAATATCCAGTTTGGGGCAAAGGATCAGAAGCTTATCCAGAAGTTTCAGATCTGGCTCAGGATTCGCTGTCGAAACAGCAATGATCAGAACATCAATGTTCGCGACACTGGGACGGATAAGAATGTTTTTCCGTTCACCGATTGAGACAATTGTAAAAGGAATATCCGGATCTCCGGACGGTTCCACTTCACAGTAATCACCCACTGTCGGAATCACTTTGCGGTTACGGAAGATGCCACGGGGTTTGGCGAAAACAGACTCACCCTCATCAAGCAGGATCGTATAGGATCCTCCTATCCCTTTGGTAATGCGTCCGTTCTTCTTTTGTTTCGATTCGTCTGCCGTAATTCCCCTTGCCTCGTTTCTAGCTTATTTCACATCGTTTTCAGATCAGCCGCCCTGATAATCCGGAATCGGCGGCGGCGGTGGTTCCTGAGTCGGAGTCGGCGTATCCTGATGCGGCTCCGGCGTCGGAGTCGGTGTCGTCGGCGGCGTAGGTGTAGGCGTCGGAGTCTGAGTCGGGGTCGGCTCAAATACCGCCGTCAGATGAATATCCTTCTCCGGCATAATAAATGTATATGTCGAAGAATAACTGATCGGGTTATTCGCTTCATCTACCCATGCGACAAACTGATATCCGATACTCGGTACTGCAGCAATAGTAACCGGAGAATTTGTCGCGTACACGCCGTCTCCGGATACAGAACCCTGTCCCTGGGAAGCGAGCACAACATTATATCCGATGACTTCCGGTGTCGGAGTCGGCGTTCCGCCTCTTGCCACATCCTCTGCATTTCCGACATAGAGTCTGATTGCAGACTTTCTCTGCACCTTGGTCCCCGGTGTCGGATCAGTAAGCATGACGAAAAGATCCTTCTCCTTCAGATTTTGCGCCTGAAGTTCCGGGCTCATCTCAATTGTCTCAAGAACAAGTCCAGCCTCATCTATTGCTTTTCTTGCAGACTCCAGATCCATCTTCAGAAGGTTCGGAACTTCAACTTCCGAAGACTGACGGCTGAAAACGATCGTAATAGCCGCATTCGGCTTTACCTTCGTTCCTGCCGGCGGTTCAGTACGGATAACAAGACCCGGCTCGATGGTGTCATTGATCTCCGGATGGGCGTTTACATTAAATCCCTCGACTTTAAGCGCCTCAAAAGCAACTTCATACTTCATATTGGTATAGTCCTTAAGTTCAACATCATCAGGCGCTTTACTTACAGTAAGAATAAGAACATTGACGGAACTGTTATTCCGCATCTCCATGCCTTCCTGAATATTCTGTTTTACAACAATATTCGGAGCATAGTCCGTACGGACTTCATACTCGAGTTTAAACGTAGTAAATCCGTGTTCCTGGAAACTCTGCTGGACTTCCACGATAGTCTTTCCGACGTAGTTCTGAACGACAAATACGCTCTGCGTCTCCTGTTTTACAGATTTCTTCAGGGTGTCCGTCACAAGATAGGTAAGGCCGATAAGGATACCGATGATCAGGACGACGACCACGATAACGATCAGGTTATCTTTCCAGCGGGATCTTCTTCTCGTCTTGATGGAACGCTCAATATCCTTCAGTTTTCCGTAATTGGGTTCCTGACGGATAACCGGGGTAACACCTGTTACATCAACATTCTCGATCGGAGTTTCCGCATTGGTATCCACGATACCGTAAGAACCGTTCGGGTCGACCATCAGGGCATCAAGTTCAGTTACCATCTCACGGATAGACTTATAGCGGAGCTTCGGATCCTTCTGCATCGCTTTCTGAATGATCGCATCGAGACCCTGCGGAATGCCCGGAACGAAGTTAGAAGCATACGGAACCGGTTCCTGTAGATGCTTCACGGCAATTGCCACGGAATTATCCCCGTCGAAAGGCACTCGTCCGGTTACCATCTCGAACAGCGTGACACCGAGAGAATAAATATCGGAACTCGGGCTGACGATACCGCCTCTGGCCTGCTCCGGAGAGAAATAATGTACTGAACCGAGCGCACCGCCCGATGTCAGAGTAATCGTATGGTTAGTAGATGCGTGCGCAATACCGAAGTCCGTCACCTTCGCAATACGGTCACGGGTGATCAGGATATTATGCGGCTTGATATCTCTGTGAACGATACCATTCTGATGAGCCGTATCCAGTGCCATTCCGACCTGGATAACGATCGGGACGGCGACCTTCCAGTCAAGATGACCATTCTGCAGGATCATGTCCTTGACGGTAATACCCTCGACATACTCCTGTACCATGTATCGGATATTACCTTCCTGGCCTACACCGAATACATGGACGATATTCGCATGGGAAAGCGACGAGGCCGCCTTCGCCTCAGTGTCGAAACGCTTAATAAACTCGACATTTGTAGCGAATTCCTGCTTCAGGATCTTAATCGCCACGTTCATTCCGGACGACAGGTCAGCTGCCAGATATACATCTGCCATACCGCCACTGCCGATCAGTTTTATGATGCGGTATCTTCCGCCTAAGATCATGCCCTCAGGGCTCATATTCGCACTCATGTTTTCTCCTTGCCTTTGCGTGACTCATATTCCGCCACGATCATCGATATATTATCAGGAGCTCCGGCCGCCTCAGCCAGATCCTTCAGCAGCTGCAAACAATAATTCAGATCCTTATGTTTTCGCAGCACTGCACGTATTGTCTTATCTTCTACACAACTGTATAGACCATCTGAACATAAAAGTATAACATCTCCGTTGCTAATTTCAACCGAGAAGGTATCCGGCTTAACATATTCATTAACACCGAGGGAACGGAGAAGCACGTGTCTTTTCGGGTGATTCCGCGCTTCCTCCTTCGTGATCATACCCTTTTCAACCATTCTCTGGACCAGCGTATGGTCGGTCGTAAGCGTCCGCATCTTCTGTCCGTGCAGAAGGTAAGCCCTGCAGTCGCCGATATGGGAAATATAAAGCGTTTTGCCTCTAAGAACGGCAACTGTAAGCGTCGTGCCCATCCCGCGGTATCGGAAACTGCTGAGAGACGCCAGATATACCTTAACATTTGCTTTTTCGAGAGTGAAAGCCAGGAGTTTCTGCAGTTTCTGGGCATCATCCGCCTCAAAAAGATAGTCATTCAGAGACTGGATAACATACTCGACCGCGGTCTTGCTGGCAAGCTCTCCTGCCGCATGACCACCCATACCGTCCGCGATGACGAAGCACTCGTCCTTACCGACGGAAAACACAGAAAGACAATCCTCATTGTTGGTGCGTACCAGACCTTTGTCAGATACACTCACTACTTTCATGTCAGTTTCTTCTCCTGCAGGCCCCTGCGCAACTGTCCGCAGGCTGCCATGATATCCGTACCCATCTCACGTCTCAGGGTCACGGTCATTCCGTTCTTTTCGAGAAGATCCTGGAACGCTCTGACCGAACCGGGCTTACTTCTCTTAAATGGACTGCCGTCAAATTCGTTGGCAGCGATCAGATTGATATGACAGTGGATTCCTTTCAGCACGCGGCAGAGCTCTCTGGCACACTCAGGTGTATCGTTCACGCCGTCGAAGAGTGAATACTCGAAAGTGATCCTCCGGTTCGTATTTTTCTCATATGTCCTGCACGCGTCAAGCAGCTCGGAAATGCTGTACTTGTTCGCGATCGGCATGATACTCTTACGAAGCTCATCGTTCGGCGCATGTAAAGATACCGACAGATTTACCTGCATATCAATCAAAGAAAATTGTATCATTTGCGGTACAAGTCCGCAAGTTGACACCGTGATGTGTCTAGCGCCGAGATTCAGCCCTTTCTCGTCATTTGCGAGGTGCAGGAAACCAATCAGTTCCTCATAGTTGTCGAAGGGCTCTCCGATACCCATGACAACGACACTATGGATCCTTTCTCCTGCAAAAGCACCGGCAAGCAGCACCTGACCCAGCATCTCACCTCTTGTGAGCGACCTTCCGAATCCTGCATGTGCAGAGGCGCAGAAACGGCATCCCATCTTACAGCCTGCCTGTGAGGAGATACAAATCGAAAGGCCTGTCTTATAACGCATCAGTACGGTCTCCACGCAGTGACCGTCATAGAGGCGGAATACGAACTTCTGTGTACCGTCGATCTCGGAGACCAGGTGCTTTTCGATACTCATACTGTCGCAGACGAAGTCCTCCCGGAGCGCACTCTTGATGTTTCCGGGAACATTACTCATCTTATCCATATCCAGTACGCCCTTGCTGTACCATGAGTAGATCTGGGCGGCACGGAATTTCGGGAATCCCTTTTCCTTTACATATGCTTCCCAGTCGGGAAGATTAAGATCGAGTACAAATTTTTTACCCATCAGAGTTTCCTCCTTAACTTTGCAATAAAGAATCCGTCCATGTCTTCTTCATCCGGCAGGATCGTCATCATGCCTTTCTTCGCGGATCCCAGAAGTCTTTCATTCCTCTTAAGCTCTTCCGGAAGAAGATGATCGAAAGCAACCGTTTCAAACTCAGGATGTCCGGAAAGGAATGATTCCACCTGAAGCTCGTTCTCGTTCGGGTTTACCGTACATGTACTGTACACCAGATAACCGCCCTCAGCTACACGCAGGCAGCTGTTCTCAAGGATCTCCTTCTGCACCCCGACGAGGGACTGCATCTTCTCATAGGTCATACTCAGACGGATATCCGGCTTCCTGTGTAGAAGTCCCAGACCGCTGCAGGGAACATCACAGAGAACCAGATCATATGCCGGAAGGAGCTTTTCCTTCTCGTCTTTCAGGAAAGTCACGTCGTAGTGAAGTTTCGAAATGCATGAAAGGCCGAGTCTTTCCGAAGTCTCATCCACCATCTTCAGTCTGACATCACTGGCATCGAGTGCGTCGATATGTCCCGTATCCTTCATAAGCTCCGCCAGATGACAGGTCTTACCGCCGGGAGCACTGCATGTATCCAGAATATTCCATCCTTCGGAAGGATCCGAAATCACACCGACCAGCATTGCCGACAGGCTCTGTACAGAAAACAGGCCTCTCCGGTAGCTGTCCGATCCGGAGATATCCATGCGGTTTCCTTCCAGGACAAGTGCTTTTGCATAAAGAGGATCACGCGATACCCGAAGTCCTTCTCCGGCAAGCGCCGTGATCAGTTCCTCCTCGTCACTTATGCGGAAAAAGTTCGGCCGGAGATCGATATTCGGGATTGAAAGATATGCCTCCATGACCTTCTCCGCCTTCTCCCTGCCGTACCACTTGATAAAGCAGCCGGAAATCTCACTCTTAAGCGAGAAACGGATATCCGCTTTCTTAGAAGGGATCTTCAGAAGCGCATCTTTTCCTTCCTTCGAAAGCTTACGGAGAACTGCATTGACCATGGTCTCCGCGCCGGAAGGACATACCTCCCTGGCAAGGTCTACTGTCGCAGACACTGCCGCATATTCCTTGACCCCATATGCGAAAAGCACCTGCCACGCACCCATTCGGAGGCACGTTCTGACAGATGCATCGAGTTTACTTAATTCTTTCCGGAGATACGGAGCGAGCATAGCATCGATCGTGTACATTCTGGTGATCGTGCCGTAGACCATCGCCGTAACAAAAGATCGGTCCTGTTCAGACAGATCCGGTCCGGCCAGTTCCTGTTTCAGCACAAGATTGGAATAGCCCTGATTTTCCAAGACTTCCAGCAGGCAACGGTAAGCCGTGGTTCTGGCATCGTCCGGATGTGGAGACATTATTCTTCGTCCTCCATCTTTCCGCCGACTTCAAAGTTATGCGCGCAGTCAACTGCCTTCATGCGCTTGCCAGAAGCAGGCTGCAGTTCCAGAAGAAGAAGCGGTGCATCCTGGCACATAACTGCCAGTGTTCCCTTCCTGCCATAGATAACGGTACCCGGTACCGGGTCTCCGTTCAGCGTACGATAATTTGTCAGAAGAGAATCATCCTCTGCCGGCATCGCATCGTAGATCTTCAGCTTTCCGCCCTTCCATATCGTGGATGCTCCCGGCCAGGAAGATAGAGCTCTTACCTGTGCACAGATTGCAGAGCACGGGCGGTTCCAGTTAATCTTACCCTGATCCTTCGAGATCGGCGGCGACATTGTCGCTTCATCTTCATTCTGCGGAACCGGCTTGATCGTTCCGTCAATATATCCTGGAAGCGTCCGGATCAGAAGATCCGCACCGAGATCGGCCAGCTGCGACATCAATTCAGGGGTATGCACTCTCGGACCGATGGTGATTGCTTCCTGAGTCAGGATATCACCGGTATCCATACCGACATCCATCTTCATGATCGTCACACCGGTCTTCTCATCTTCATTCAGGATCGACCACTGCACCGGCGCCGCTCCGCGGTACTTCGGCAGCAGTGAGCCATGTACATTCACACACTCATACTTCGGAAGCTCGAGCATTTCCTTCGGAAGGATCTTTCCGTAGGCAGCCGTAATGATCAGATCCGGTTCGACCGATCTGATCTTCTCCAGTGCTTCAGGAGTTCGAAGAGAGTTTGGCTGATAGACCTCGATACCTCTCTTCTCAGCTTCCGCTTTCGCGGGAGGAGCCGTCAGGATCATCTTACGTCCGACCGGCTTATCCGGCTGGGTAACTACGAGCACCACATCATATTTCTCGTCACACAGACGTGAAAGCACTGTCGCCGCGAGTTCCGGCGTTCCCATAAAGACAATTCGCATATTACTCTTCTTCTTCTCCGTCCTCGAGATCTTCCTCGTCTACTTCGACGACCTTGTCCACAAAGAGGATACCATCCAGGTGATCGTATTCATGGCAGATACAGATCGCCAGAAGGCCTGTTGCCTCCATATCAAACCATTCACCGTTTCTATCCTGTGCACGCACACGTATACGCTCCGGACGCTCGACATAGCCGCTCTTGCCCGGGCAGGACAGACATCCTTCACAGAAAAGAGTCGATCCTTCTCTCTCATAGATCTCCGGATTGATAAACTCGAGTTTGCCGGATTCTTCTCCGACATCAACTACAAAGATACGGCGAAGGATTCCGACCTGTACCGCTGCAATACCGATACCGCGGTTCTCGAAATACATCGTCTCGGCCATATCATCCAGAAGTGTATGGAGTCTCTCATCAAATTTCTCAACGGGGCGGGACTTTTTCCGAAGGATCGGATCACCCTCCACTACGATCTCACGAAGTGCCATGATTCTTTCTCCTCATGAAGTATGATTATACATTTTACCACATCGCGTCGATATCCGTAGAGATAGAATACCCATATCCCGCATAAGCCTGCTGAAGTTTGGCAAAGCCGTCCGAAAGCAATCCCTTATTCTTCGCTCTGACCACGATCTGATAGCGGTATCTGTTCATAAGTCTCGGTATTCCCGCAGGACACGGACCTAAGATCATCATGTCATCTCCGAGGTTGGCCGCCATCTCACGGAACGTTCCCGCGACCATATTGGCCTGCATGGCGCAAGCCTGTTCATTTTCATGCGTGATCATGATCCCGCCGATAGCTTTAAATGGCGGATAGGAAAGCTGTTCTCTGTACTTGATCTCGCTTTCGAAGAATCGTTCATAATCCTGTGTCGCCGCAAACGAATAGATCTCGGAATCCGGACTCAGTGTCTGGATAAATACGTGCCCGGGGACTTCACCTCGTCCCGCACGTCCGCTGATCTGTGCCAGTAATTGAAAAGCTCTTTCCCTCGCACGGTAGTCGCTCTGCCACAGTACACTGTCCGCCCCAAGGATACCGACTACAGAGACCTTCGGAAAATCATGCCCCTTAGCAATCATCTGCGTCCCGACAAGGATATCCGCTTCATGATTACGGAACGCCGTCAGTATCTTCTCATGCGCGCCCCGATAGGAAGTAGTATCCTGATCCATACGGATAACTCTGGCATTCGGAAAATCCTCCGAAGACCAGTCTTCGAGTTTCTGCACGCCGTCGCCTCTGACCGCCAGATATTCACTTGAACAGTACGGACAGGTATCCGGCTTCGGAATCACCTTACCGCAGTAGTGACAGATCAGGAGCTTATGTCTTCCCATCGTCTTCGTATGAAGCGTCATCGGAACATCGCAGTCCGGGCATCGGATCATAGACCGGCAGAAGGTACAGTAAACGTTCTGCGAGAATCCTCTCCGGTTCAGAAGCAGCATGACCTGCTCACCTCGGGAAAGCGCATCTTTCATAGCTTTATAGAGTTTCCGGCTGAACATCGACGTATTCGTCGCCGCATGCTCCTCCTGCATATCCACGATATCGACCTTCGGAAGAACAGCTCCGCTTACGGCCCGGTTTTTCAGAGTCAGAAGCCGGATATATCCGAGTTTGGCCGCATAGAATGTCTCGACGGACGGAGTCGCTGATCCGAGAAGCAGCTTGATCCCCGCTTTATTGGCACGGAACCGGGCAACATCTCTTGCCGAATAACGAAGCATCGTATCGGCCTTATAGGAAGAATCGTGCTCCTCATCGAGAATGATCAGCTTCAGGTTATGAATAGGCGCAAACACCGCGGAACGGGCTCCGACCACGATATTCACTTCACCTCTTTGAATCATCTTCCAGGAATCATAGCGTTCCTTTGCCGTCATGCGGCTGTGAAGGACCGCAATCCCTGTCGGGAAATGGGCACGGATACGAGCCACGGTCTGAGGTGTCAGAGATATCTCGGGTACAAGATAAAGGACACTACCGCCCTCCTTCAGGATCTGCTCGGTAATACGGAGATACACCTCGGTCTTACCGCTTCCGGTCACCCCGAAAAGCAGGAACTCCTTCTTTCCTTCCGTATTGACCACTTCATCGACCGCAGCCTGCTGTTCGTCATTAAGCGTAATGTCTGACCGGATGGCTTCCGGGAGCTCTTCTTCGGTCTTTTCCTTGTTCTGCAGTTCCTCCGCCGTAAACTTCACGGAACGGATCTTCACCAGTCCGTTCTTTGCGAGCGTATCGATCGGAGAACGGCTGATCGACAGTTCCTGCATCAGATCCGCAAGCGTCATCTCCTCGACATCCAGAAGCCACTCCAGTGCACGGATCTGCTGGATCGAACCGACGGCTTCACTCTCCAGAGCTTCCCTTGCCAGTTCTTCCGAAACAAGGGATACCACCAGCTGGGATCGTCCGGTCCTTTTCGTGACCAGCGCCGGCACCATCTGATGCATCGCCGAGCCATATGTGCAGGCATATCTTTTTACAACGAACTTCAGAATTTCCAGTTGTTCTTGATTCAGAACAGGTTCTTCCTCCACAAGAGAGTCGATCGTCTTAAGCTGGTATTTAGAATCAGATGTCTCCTTCAGATTCAGGACAAGCGCCACTTCCGCTCGGTTTCCCTTTCCGAAAAGCACTCGCACATACTGACCTTCCCGGATCTTCTCCTGAAGCTGTTCCGGGACAAGATAATCGTATATCTTGTTGGTCTGCCATACGCAGTCGCGCAGGACTACTTGAGCGATCATGACTTCTCCTTTCGAAAGATCATCTCATCGTTATTACCAGACTTACATAAAGTCGAACAGATCCAGCTGACGGGATCTCGGGAACTGCTGGATGAGTCCTTCTTCTTCGAGTTTTTTCATTGCCGAAGGACCGAGATGGGCACGTTCCTGCAGGTCTTCCTGGGTCGAGAAAGGACGTTCATTTCTTGCCTGAACGATACCTTCCGCCATCGATGTGCTGATCGAAGGAATGACGTTAAACGGCGGCAGGATCTTGCCTTTCTCCACCTTGATGAACTTTACGGCATCCGACTTCGTCAGATCATACGGCACGAAGGAAATACCGCGCAGATACATCTCCTCTACAAGCTCACAGAGGTAGTACAGTGCTTTTTCATTCGGCTTACGTCTCTGTAGACCATTATCCAGTTCCAGTCTCTTGGCCGTGACATACTCGATACCTTTACAGAGCAGGTCTCCGTCAAATTCATCGGCGCGGATCGTAAAGAATGCGCAGTAATACTCCTCCGGATAGTTGACCTTAAACCACGCGATACGGAGCGCAGAGATCGCATATGCGGCAGCGTGCGCTTTCGGGAACATGTATTTGATCTTATTACAGGACTCGATATACCAGTCCGGTACCCCGTGCTCCTGCATATGCTGTTTAAAGTCAGGCCATCTGGCTTCCTTGCCCTTTGCGACCTTACCCTTACGTACGGCCTCCATGATATCGAAAGCTTCCTTATTCGGAAGTCCCCAGTAGATCAGTCGTGTCATGATCGAGTCACGGCATCCGATAACCGTATCGAGTGTACATGTACCGTTACGGATGAGATCCTGCGCATTACCGTTCCATACGTCCGTACCATGGGAAAGACCCATCAGCTGGACAAGATCGTAGAATCGGGACGGCTGTGTCTCCTTAATCATCTCTCGCGCCATCTTGGTACCGAGCTCAGGAAGTCCGAGTGTCGCAGCTCCGGCCGGTGAGGTTCCGTCCGGAATACCCAGAGCTTCTGTCGATGTAAACAGTGACATGACCTTCGGATCGGGGATCGGGATATCATGAACATCCACACCCGTAAGATCCGTAAGCATACGGATCATGGTCGGGTCATCGTGTCCGAGGATATCGAGCTTTAAGATCGTATCATGCAGGGCATTGAAGTCATAGTGTGTGGTGATAATACCGCAGTCCAGTTTATTCGCCGGGTGCTGTACCGGAGTGAACTCATAGATATCCATCTCCTTCGGAAGAACAACGATACCGCCCGGATGCTGTCCGGTCGTTCTCTTAACTCCGATCAGGCCGGATGCACGGCGGTTCAGCTCGGCAGCAGTGACATTCTCACCCTTGGCATCACAGATGTTCTTTACAAGAGCAATCGCGTTCTTATCCGCAAAGCATCCGATCGTGCCTGCACGGAAGGTATGATGCTTACCGAAAAGCTCTTCAACATATTTATGAGCTCGCGGCTGATATTCACCCGAGAAGTTCAGGTCGATATCCGGCTGCTTGTCTCCGTTAAATCCGAGGAAGGTCTCGAAAGGAATATCCTGTCCGTCAGAGATCATCATCGTACCGCACTTCGGGCACGGCTCCTGCGGAAGATCATATCCGGAACCGTAAGTACCGGTAAGATCGAATGCCGAGTATTTGCACTTCGGGCATCTTCTGTGAGGCGCGAGAGGATTAACTTCCGAAATACCGGAGAATGTCGCAACCAGTGAAGACCCTACCGATCCTCTCGATCCTACAACATAACCGTCGGAGTTTGACTTTCCTACCAGCTTATACGCGATGTAGTACATGATCGAGTAACCATTACCGATAATACTGTTCAGTTCTTTATCGACACGTTCCTGTACGATCTCCGGGATCACACCCTCATGCTCGTACATTTCTTTCATGGTCTTATTAACGATGGCACGAAGATCATCCGGAGCAGACAGAATCACCGGCGGATATGTTCCGTCCGGGAACGGCTTGATATCGTCTCTTACTAATTCCGCGATACCTCTCGGCGCGTAGATGACAACTTCCTTCGCACGCTCCTCACCGAGATAAGAGAACTCTTCGAGCATCTCATCCGTAGTACGGAAGTAAAGATCACTCTGAAGCTCCGCATCTTTAAAGCCCATATCCATCAGCATGTACTTTCTGTACTCGCCGTCCTTCTGGTCGAGGAAGTGCGCATCCGTCGTAGCGCAGCACGGTTTCCCGACACGCTCCGCCATGATCGAAATGATCATATTAATGTTGATCAGATCTTCTTTCGTACGAAGACCGGAATCCTCTTCACGAAGATAGAACTCGTTATTGCAGATAGGCTGGATCTCGAAATAGTCATAAAGCCGGATCATACGGTTAAAGGCAGAATCGGAACTTAAGAATTCAAGAGTCTTATCCGGATTATTGCCATTAGCAACATATGCCTTATGGACAGCCCGGAAGATCTGACCGCGTTCACAGGCGCCGCCTACGATGATTCCCGCTCCTAAATAACGCACCTCGGACTTCGGGATACGCGGACGCATGGAAAAATACTCGGTATGACCTTCCGAAACCATACGGTACAGGTTATAAAGCCCGAGTGTATCCTTGACAAGGAAGATGATGTGATAGGATGGTGTCTTTCTCTTCGTCACTTCTTCCTTCGGCATCAGACCGACATGCGTATTCATCTGCTTGCAGGAAGTAAAACCAAAGTCCTTTATGCAGCGGATCAGGATCTGCGCAGAGGCGCGGCAGTCGCCCATCGCACGGTGTTCGGATTCATTGACTATGCCCAGGAATTCACATGCATCCTTCAGATTATGCTTCGGCATATCCGGATACAGGAAAGTTACCGCAGATACAGTATCGATCTCCGGCTGATAGAACTTCACACGGTACGGATGATGCTTATCTTCATCAAGCTGCTCGATATCGATCTGGAAGCCGGCTTCACGAACAAATCCCATGTCAAAGAAGATGTTGTGGCCGACCAGAATATCCTCTTTTTTCAGGAATTCCGCAAGCTTCGTGACCGCTTGAAAAGGAGTCGGAGCTCCCTCGATCATTTCTTCCGTAATACCGGTCAGTTCTTTTGCCTTATCAGAGATCGGAACACCCGGGTTGACCATGGTCGTAAATACCCCGGTTTCCTTATACTCTCCGGCTTCGTCTTTCTCATAACGGATCGCAGCGATCTCGAGAAGTCCTTCTTTTGTACAGTCAAGTCCGGTAGTTTCGACATCGAGCGCGACAAAAGAATCGAGAGATACATCATCTTCCCCGATATGATAAGCAATACAGTTGCCGTCATCGACAAGATAACCCTCCATGCCGAAGATCAGCTTAAAGCCCGGAACTTCGCCCTTCTTCTTGCACTCCTTATAAGCCGCAAATGCATCGTTAAAGCCCTGTACGACACCGTGGTCCGTGATAGCACATGCAGGATGACCCATGCGGTATGCCGTCTTGATCAGATCCTTCGGCTCGATTACAGCATCCTTCTCACTCATTTTCGTATGGGCATGCAGTTCAATACGTTTCTCTTCCGCTAGATCCTTGCGCTTTTTCGGAGGCTCTGCAACATAGAAACCTTTTACATTCGCATTGATCTGACCGTCAAACTTGCTGTATCCAAGAGTGGTGCAGACACCGACGTATCCGCCCTTTGCGAACTTATCGTTAAGAAGATCCGCATCTTTCGGCGACGGGAAGAAAACACAGTCTACCGCATATGTATCATCGGAAAGGAAGAACTTATAAAGGATCATGTTCTTGTTTTTTCCGACCAGACGCTGGGATTCTGTATCTACCTTGATCTCACCCTCAAGACGGATAATCGTGTCCTGGTTGATCTCATTGCTTCCCGACTTGGAGATCGCATCTTTGATCTTATACTTTCTTGCCGACATATCATTGAAGCCCCAGATGACCGCACCCTTTTCAGACGCGTCTTCGAACTTCTGGCCACGGCGGAATTCCGTTTTCTTTTCCTGCTTGATATGCTGCTTCTCAACGATCGACTTATACTCCCAAGAGCCTTTATTTATGTCTGCAGGGATCTCTTCTGTCTTCTTCGTCTTTCCGCCTTCGGATTCTTTCTTCCGTTCCGCAGCCCTGCCCTCCGATGAAACCGCTTCATCTACGGCACTCTTGGCATGCTTCGCAGCACGCTCGCGCATACGGTTAAGGAAGTAATCCGGATCCGATGATGCGGATGTATCCGGCGGATTATACTCATAGCGGATATCCCACTTCTTCAGAAGATATGTAGTAGTAAAGTCGTTGATAAAAGCACTGATCCCGTCTTTTACTTCATCCGTGAGCTGTGTCTGAAGAATGACACTCACGTAATCGTCTGATGGAAGCATATCATCAATACATGCCCCGAATCCGGTCTTCGTATTCATGACCCAAAGGATCCAGTCCAAAACGGCAGGCAGGCTCTGCGAGCCGTAATCGCTGGCAATATTCGAGATAAAAATACGTACATGGGAAAGATGCAGTACCTGTTTCAGGTACTGCTCCAGTGCTTTCAGCGCACGCTTCGAACTGATGGGACCGGTAAGCTCGATCTTGAGCTCCATCCCCTCAAAACGCTCGTCGATGCGGATCTCCAGCACCTCACTTGGTATAGCCTTAGCAATCTTCGCCAGATCCTCATCCTGCGAAGCCTGCATAGCAAACTCATATAATGTCATTTCCCTCGTATCCTTCCGAAAACCGCGGAGCGGTCATAATAGTTAAGAATTCATCTCTTCGATGGTCGCAAGAAGAACATCTACTGCTTTGTCTTTTTCGACCTTGCAGACCGGTTCTCCCTTTTTGAAAAGCAGGAATTCATCGACTCCGCCGGCAATACCTACATCCGCTTCTCTGGCTTCTCCCGGGCCATTTACAGCACATCCCATAACAGCGACTGTCATATCATAAGGAAGATCCCGGATGCGGCTTTCCACCTCTTTAGCAACCTCGATCAGCGGCACCTGTGTACGTCCGCAAGTCGGACAGGAAACCAGTCTCATACCGCCTTTTCTCAGACCGAGCGCACGAAGGATCGAAATACCTGCATAGACTTCTTCTTTCGGCTCATCAGTGAGGCTGACACGGATAGTATCACCGATCCCTTCAGAAAGAAGTGCGCCGATGCCGACACTGGAACGGATAATACCCTCTCTCAGGGTTCCCGCTTCGGTAACACCTACATGGAACGGATACGGCACCTGATCCCGAAGAAGCCGGTAACTCTCGATCGTTAATACCGGATCAGAAGATTTCATACTGACCACGATATCTTCAAATCCGCAATCTTCCAGGATCCGGATCGATGAAAGCGCGCTCTGCGAAAGTGAATCCGCATTTACACCGCCGTACTTCTCCAGCATATCTTTTCCGATCGAACCGGAGTTCACGCCGACACGGATCGGGATATTTCTTTCTTTGGCAAGATCTGCTACCGCTTTGACACGGTCCAGACCGCCGATATTTCCGGGATTAATACGGATCTTCGAAGCACCGTTCTTAATGGATTCGAGAGCAAGACGGTAATCAAAGTGAATATCTGCTACGACCGGAAGCGGACTTCTCTTCGTAATCTCAGAGAGAGCCTCCGCTGCCTCCATATTCAGGATCGCGACACGGGTGATATCACAACCCGCATTCTTTAATTCTTCGATCTGTCTGAGTGTGGATTCCACATCACGGGTATCCGTATTATTCATAGACTGGATCGCCACCGGAGCATCACCGCCGACATATACACCGCCGATGTTCACTTTTCTGGTTGTAAAACGGTTTATCATTCAGATCACCTCGAAAGACGTATGATATCGGACACAAGAGCAAATATGACCAGTCCAATGATCATGATAAAACCGATCACATTGATGATCTGTTCCGATTTTCTGGAAAGCTTCTTACCACGGATCATCTCCACGACCGTCAGTACGATTGCGTTACCGTCAAGACCCGGAATCGGAAGCATATTTGTAAATGCGAGACCTACAGAGATACCGCCCAGAAGAATAAGGAGCATCTCAATCTTCTCACTGCTGTCAGTATCCTTTGCGTCGACAACATCCGATACTACAGAAGCGATGCCGACCGGTCCGGATACCACGTCATATGCCGGTACAGATCCGGTAAAGACCTGTGCGATCGCATCAATGGAGATACGTATAAACGCAACCGGGAATACGACAGCCTCATGAAGACAAGCAAAGAAACCTTCTCCGTCCTGCAGATAGATACCGCGCAGATTGGCCGACTTGATCATTGTCGCTTTCAGCTGCAGCGTCATCTCTTCTCCATTACGGATCAGGCGGACCGAAAGCGTTTCTCCTTTCGAATTCCTGACCAGATCAGAAATCGAAGGATCACTTACCGGAACATCATTGACAGTCAGTACGGAATCTCCGGGCTTAATAACCGGATTTCCCTCATTTTGCTGCGCATCGACAGAAATGATCTTCCAGCCGCCATTCTCATCCAGACCCGCATAGTGTGTAATTCCAAGCATATACTGCTCGGTGACTTCCGGCTTCAGAACCACCTCGTACTTCTCACCGGTCTTGGCGGACTTCATCTGAAGTGTAACTTCATCCACATTGCTGACCTTGCCCAGATAGTACGAAAGGTCCATCTGGCAATATACTTTCTGGCCGTTAAACTTCAGGATCCTGTCGCCTTCTTCGATACGGGTCTCAGCAACCTGTGTTCCTTCCAGAACGATATCCTGCTTCAGTTCGAGAAATCCGAACTTCGAGAAGCAGATCATAAAGATGATGATACCCAGGATGACGTTCATCGCCGGACCTGCAAGCGATACCAGCAGGCGCTTCCATCTGGCCTGATTGATGAGGTTCTCCGGATTATCGTCCTTCAGTTCTCCGGTATCCTCGTCGATCTCCGAGAAACGCACATACGCACCAAGAGGAATCAAACGGATATAGTATTCGATATCCTTTCTTTTCCATGAGAAAAGCTTCGGTCCGACAAAGATAGAAAGCTCATATACTTTGATCTTCAGCAGTCTGGCAACGATAAAATGCCCGATCTCATGAACCGCGGCTAAAACTCCTAATCCCAGTATGCAGATAACAATGCTTAAAGGTGACATGTTCCTTCAGATGCTCACTTTCGTATTTCTTGTGTGATCATCCGTGCCCACTCATCCACAGCAAAGATCTCCGAAAGCGACGGGTTTTGAGTAACACCATCACGTTCATGTCTTTCCATTACTCGATATACAGTCTTCTCGATATCGAGGAAAGCTGCTTTTCCTGCAAGATAATCCGCAACGATCACTTCATTTGCCGCATTCATCGCAGCCGGCAGAGTACCGCCGACCTTACCCGCATGGTATGCTGCATCGACAAGGCGGAAGACCTGACGGTTACACGGTTCGAATGTCAGCGTACCGGTCTGGGGATCAAACGGCGAAAACGGACGACAAATGCCCAGGCTTCTTTTCGGATAGAAAAGCGCTACCTGAATAGGCATCATCATATTGGGGAATCCGATCTGTCCGAGAACAGATCCGTCTGTAAGCTCGACCATAGAGTGTACGATACTCTGAGGATGTACGACGATATCGATCTGATCCACGGGAATATCAAACAGCCAGGAAGCCTCAAGCACTTCCAGCCCCTTATTCATCATCGATGCCGAGTCGATCGTAACTTTTCCGCCCATATTCCATGTCGGATGATTCATCGTCTCTTCAAGAGTAACTTTCTCCAGCTGCTCACGGGTATATCCGCGGAACGGTCCGCCGGATGCCGTAAGAAGGATCTTCTTCAGAGATCCTTCCGGCTGTCCCATCAGGCACTGCCAGATTGCAGAATGCTCTGAATCCACAGGAAGAAGTTTCACATTCTTCTGTTTGATCAGCGGCATAACGATGGAACCCGCTGTAACCAGCGTTTCTTTATTTGCAAGTGCAATATCTTTTCCCGCGTGGATCGCGGCAACGATAGGAGTCAGACCCTTCATGCCGACCATTGCGCCAACAACACAGTCGACCTTCGGAAGTGTTGCACAGTGAGAGTTTCCCTCATCTCCGCAGTAGACCTTGACCTTGGAATCACGGGGAAGCATGCGCTGAAGCGTCTCTTTTCTCTCTTTAGTTGCTACACTGACACACATCGGATTAAACTCCATGATCTGTTCCAGCAGGAGTTCGATGTTATAACCGCAGGTAAGTGATGCAATCTTAAACTCTTCGCGGAAGTGACGTACGACCTGAAGAGTCTGCGTACCGATGGAGCCGGTAGATCCTAAAATACAAAGTGTCTTCATATTAACCTCCCCATACTACGGCGTAAGCCAGTCCGAGTGCCACCGGAAGTGTGAAAAAAGCACTGTCAAAGCGGTCCATAATGCCGCCATGACCAGGCATGAATTTTCCGAAATCCTTAATGCCCACGAGTCTCTTAATACTCGAAGCCATCCAGTCACCCAGCTGGGAAACGCAGGAAAGAATGAATCCGAAGATCGCTGCGAGTGCGACAAACAGTTCAAACGACATCGTAACTTCCATAACATTGACCATGACAAACGCGAAGAACAAAGCCGTCAGAAGAGCAGTGAACAAAGCACCGCCGATGCAGCCTTCCCATGTCTTCTTCGGACTGATGTGCGGAACGATCTTATGCTTTCCGAAGAAAGAACCGCAGAAGTAAGCGAATACGTCTGATACCCACGGGGCAAAAAGACCGATGACCATGAAATACCAGCCGTTCGGGATCAGGTACATCATGACATGGGTACAGGCGATCGGAAAAGAAACGTATACAATGATCAGAGATGAAGCAAATCCGGAACGGATCGCTTCCGGGTGTTCCTTTACCAGAGGCGGGATCATCGTCGAGATAAAGCAGTAGATCAACGTAATCAGGGCATAAAGTGTAAATCCCTGAGAAGGAGTTCCCTCAGTCAGCCAGAAAACCAGCGGAAGAAATCCGAGATAACCGCCCAGAACCGTAGCCGGGACAGACATCTCCTTCTGTGTATTCTTGGCAGCCTTAATCAGTTCTACAAGCGCAATCGACGTAACGATAAATGTGAATATCAGAAGGACAGGCGGAACAAAGTACGCCGGGACGACCAGTGCGAGTACCGCAACTGTAAATATGGCTCCTGTAATAATCCTCTGCATCATAGATTACTTCTCTTCCTTCTTCTCACGGGTCAGTCCGCCGAAACGGCGATCCCTCTTAGTGTACGCAATCAGCGCATCTGTCAGTTCTTTCATGCCGAAATCCGGCCAGAGCACATCCGAGAACCACAGTTCAGAATAAGCACCCTCCCATACCAGGAAGTTAGATGTCCTTTCCTCACCACTCGGACGGATGATCAGATCCGGATCCGGGACGTCCGGAAGATACAGATTCTTCGCGAACATCTCCTCTGTGATATCTTCGCTCTTAAGCTCACCGGAAGCTACCTTATCAGCAAGCTTCTGCGCCGCCTGAACGATCTCACGTCTTCCGCCATAGTTAAAAGCGACGATCAGTGTCATCCTGTCACGGTGCTTGCTGCCTTCTTCCGCACGCTTGCAGACAGCCTGTATATTCTCAGGAAGTGCAGCGATGTCTCCCGTGAAACGCACACGGATACCTTCTGCCTCAAGCTCCGGATCATATTTGTCGAAATACTCGACAAATAACTCCATAAGGGCATGAACTTCACTTTCCGGTCTCGACCAGTTCTCCGTCGAAAACGCATACACGGTCACGTACTTGATTCCGTAGTGTCCGCAGTTCTTACAGAGTGTCTTTAAGTTATCCGCGCCGGCACGGTGTCCTGCGGATCTGGGAAGCATACGCTTCTTCGCCCATCTTCCGTTACCATCCATAATAACGGCCAGATGGGTCGGGATCTTAAGCTGCGAAGCATCTACTTCAACAGCTTTTTTCCTCGAAAATAATCCTTTTTTTCCTTCATCGGCAGGACACATAAACTTCTCCAAAAAAAGAGGGTGTCTCTAAGATTTATCCCGGAGACAACCCTTGAATTTTCTCAAATGGTGATCAGATCTCCATAAGATCTTTCTGCTTAGACTCACAGCACTTGTCAACTTCTTTGATATAACGGTCAGTCAGTTTCTGGATCTGCTCCTCAAAATAACCGAGATCGTCATCTGTGAGCTCTTTCTTCTTATTGATTCCACGGTATTTATCAATACCTTCACGACGGATATTACGGATGGCAACCTTTGCTTCCTCGCCGTACTTCATAACGCTCTTAACAAGTTCCTTACGACGTTCCTCAGTAAGGATCGGGAACACCAGACGGATCACCTTACCGTCATTGCTCGGGTTAATACCGAGATCCGAAGCCTGGATCGCTTTCTCGATTTCCCTGAGCATAGAAGGATCCCACGGAGTAAGTGTGATCATTCTCGGTTCCGGAACCTGAATATTTGCTACTGCATTCAGCTGAGACTGCGTGCCGTAATAATCTACTGTGATACGGTCCAGAACATGCGGATTCGCACGTCCGGCACGGATCGCATTAAAGTTCTCCGTCAGATTTCCGATCGTCTTCTTCATCTTATCTTCGTAAGAATCAAAAACCTCTTTTGTAATTTCTACCATTGCCATAATCTCAAGCCTCCTTCAGTTATAAATCTACGATCAGCAAACGATCGTGCCAATATCTTCACCAAGGACGACCCGAACGATGTTGCCCGGATCTTCCATGGAAAATACCATGATCTTTGTATTATTATCGCGGCAGAGAGCTGCTGCTGTAGCATCCATGACCTTCAGATTCTTCGCGAGAACTTCATCATGAGAGATCGTCTTATACTTCACGGCATCTGCGTACTTGTGCGGATCCTTATCGTATACGCCGTCTACCATCGTAGCCTTACAGAAGATATCCGCCTCGATTTCTGTCGCGCGGAGAGCAGCGCCTGTATCTGTGCTGAAGAACGGGTTACCTGTTCCGCATGCGAAGATTACGATTCTCTTCTTCTCAAGATGTCTTACGGCTCTCTTTCTGATATACGGCTCCGCCATCTGACGGACATCGACCGCAGACATTACACGTGTAACGGCTCCGGCCTGTTCCAGCGCATCAGAGATTGCAAGAGCATTCATAAGTGTAGCCAGCATACCCATGTGATCCGCAGTTACACGGTCCATGTTCTCACTGGATCTTCCTCTCCAGAAGTTACCGCCGCCGACAACGACCGCCACCTCAACGCCAAGATCAGCTACATTCTTGATCTCTGCACAGATACTCTTGACTGTATCATCGTCGATTCCGACCTTCTTATCTCCGGCCAGCGCTTCACCGCTGATCTTCAGAAGGATCCTCTTATAGACAGGCTCACTCATTACCTCTTCCTCCATTACATATACTTAAATCATTTTATCGTTAATTCCAGTTTCTGAAAAGACAAAAGACCGATTTTTTCTCTTTTTAGTCTTTTCTCTCGTACTCATTTGTGTAGCACTCGCGGAAACGCCCGGAAAACGAAGGTTCAACGCCTGCCGCCCAGAGATGCGCACAGTCGCCGAAGGAAAGCATACGGAACTGGGCTATACCCTCTCTTCTTTCTTCTGTGACGATCGTGGTGACCGAAGTCGGAGCCGCCATCATCGCATGCCACATGACAAAAAGCGGAAGATTCAGAAGATACGACATCAGGACTGCTTCCAGGCCGAAATGGCAGAAAAGAACGATCGTATCATTATTGGGCTTCATAGCCTTAAACCACTTGCCGTCTTTCTCATATCCATGCTTACGCAAAAGCTTGTCAAACTCAGCATAGACCCAGTCAAGTTCTTTACGGACACCAGCAACTTCAAATGCCGGAAACTCCGTCCACCGCTCACTGTCAAAAGCATACGGCATCTTCATCCAGTCGCCGGGGACCCAGTCCCACGCGACTCCGAGTTTCTCAGGGCGCTGAACTTTGGGAGCAAATTCCCGAAGCCATTCCAGTTCTTCCGCCTCCATCCCCATCTTCTCAAGACAGGGGGCCGCCGTCTGCTTTGCGCGTCCTAACGGAGAACAGTAGCAGTAATCCGCTTTCACGTTCTTCATTCTTTCAGAAAGAAGCTCCACTTCCTTTTTCCCCTGTTCAGTCAGGCAATCATTAATGTAATCCGGATCTCCGTGGCGGACGATAATTATCTTCATAATTTTCCTCTTTTTCTGTTATCTGCCTTCTCCTCATCCATTGTATCAGAATACTTTCCGAGATAAAGACTTGACTATGGGCGAAAAAAGAGACAGTCCCGAAAGACTGTCTCTTCAGTAAGTTCTTTTAAAGCGGAAATTACTTGATCTGCTTCATAACTTCCTCAGCGAAGTTCTCTTCCTTCTTGGCAATACCTTCGCCCATTTCGAAACGAGTGAAACGACGGATGGTAACGTTCTGGCCGAACTCCTTCGTGTACTGTGCGATAGACTTTGTATCATCCTTAACGAATTCCTGCTCTACGAGGCAGTTCTCCTTATAGAACTTCTCGATGTTACCCGGCAGGATTCTCTCCTTGATGATCTTCTCCGGCTTACCTTCGTTGAGGTTCTTGTTGATGATGATCTCCTTTTCCTTCTCGAGATCAGCTTCCGGAACATCCTCACGTGTGAGCCACTTCGGGTTCGCAGCAGCAACCTGCATAGCGATATCCTTAGCGAAGTCAGCGAACTTGGACTCTGCGATGATAGCATCATCATCTGTACCAAACTCTACGAATACACCGATCTTACCGCCCATGTGGATGTAAGAAGCAACAGCACCATTGCCCTCTACTTCGTATACTACGAATCTTCTGATAGAAGTATTCTCTCCGATATCAGCAATAGCTTCCTTCTGGAAGAGTTCTACTGTCTTGGAATCATCATTATAAAGTGTCTGAGCCATCAGTTCTTCAACATTAGCCGGCTTCTTAGCAAGGATGTGAGAAGCAACAGCATCTGCGAAAGCCTTGAACTTATCTGTGTTAGCAGCAAAGTCTGTCTCGATGT
>CAMYWO010000006.1:0-67866 GCA_947302815.1 uncultured Clostridia bacterium
CGGCGGCCGGACTTCTTTTTCTTCTTCCCTTCAGACTTCACCGAATCGCTCACCTTTTGGGCATCTTGGGTGAGTGTTTTGGTGAGGTTTTCCTCATTTTCGGTGTCTGGCAGTGCTTTTTTCACCGAATCGCTCACCTCAGCAGCTTCTTTGGTGAGGTTTTCGGTGACTATTTTCTCTTCCTTATTATCGGACATAGTTTTTTCTTCCTTTATCATTTTTGAAAAGCACCGGCACCCTTTCATTCCCGAAAAGCACCTGTGCTCCGTTTGGAAAAGCGCCTTTACCCAAGTGCTTTTCCATCAGTACGCACGCGCGCTATATATTTATACTACAAAATCGATTTTCTTTCCATCCAAGGCGGCATCTGTCAGTACGTCGCTGATGTAAGTGAGCTTCAGGGAGAAGACATCGTCGCGCTCTTTGAGCAGCCGGAAGAAGATCTTATCGCCCGGCCAGATCGGAAGGTCTTCGATCTTATCCTCTTCGATCCAGACGAGTTCCCCTTCATCGCAGGAAACCGGCAGCTGCCCGGGAGAAGTGCTTTTCGCGCAGGATCCGGAAGGCAGCTCGCCATCCCAGGCATCACAGGTATAAAGGAACGTGATCTCATCAATGTCATCGATTACGAACGTGATGATCCCGCGGAGGCGGAAGGAGGTCATGGTAAGTCCTGTCTCTTCCTTCACTTCACGAAGCACACACTCCTCGGGAGATTCCCCGTGTTCGAGATGGCCGCCCACCCCGATGTACTTGTCCTTGTTGATGTCGTTTTCCTTCTTCGTGCGGTGCATCATCAGCACGCCGGAAGGGCCGTAAATATAGCAGAGAGTAGTCTCGTAGCGTTTTGATCCGTTTTCCGAAGCCATTTTCTTTTCCTTTCATTTTGCTCAAAAACGCAAGAAATGAAAATCACTGTGAAAATCACTTGACCGATTTCGTTGTGTTCTTGACATGTGTTTTCAGCATAGCACATTTTTTTCTTGTACAAATAACGAATGAACAGAAAAGTTCATTTTGAGGGGTTAAATGATATACTTTTCCACGGAAAACAAAGCAAAAGGAGAATAAAACACATGAAAAATTATTTTGATTTTGATGGACAAGTTGCAATCGTTACCGGGTGCTCCACCGGTCTTGGCGTTCAGATGGCCAAAGCCCTTGCAAGTCAGGGATGTTCCATCGTCGCAGTTGCCCGCCGCCAGGAAATGATCGATGCTGTTTGCGCTGATCTCGAGAAGGAATACGGCGTAAAGACAATGGCAGTTCGCTGCGATATCACAGACACAGAAGCAGTTAACACTATGGTCGACAAGGTAATCGAGAAGTTCGGCCGTGTAGACATCCTGGTCAACAATGCAGGTACCGGCGCAGTAGCTCCGGCAGAAGACATTACTGATGACCAGTTCAATAACGAAATGAATATCGACCTCTTCGGTTCTTTCCGCGTAGCAAGAGCTGTTGCGAAGAAGTACATGATCAATGCCAAGTACGGCCGTATTATCAACATCGCCTCCATGTACGGTCTTGTCGGAAACAAGATCTGCGGTTCTGCTCCTTACCACGCTGCTAAGGGCGGTGTCGTTAACATGACACGCGCACTCGCTGCTGAGTGGGGCAAGTACGGCATCACCGTAAACTCCATCTGCCCGGGTTACTTCTACACAGACCTGACCCGCGACACTCTGAACAGTGACTTCTTCCAGCAGAACGCGAAGACCATGATCCCTGAGGAGCGCTACGGCGAAGAGGGCGAGCTCGATACCGCAACTCTCTTCCTCGCTTCGAAGAACTCCGCATACGTTACCGGTGTCAATCTTCCGGTCGATGGTGGATACACAGCAATGTGATCCCCTCGCGACCTTCCTGATATATACCCCCGAAAAGGACTGTCGGCCACCCCATTTCGACGGCCCTTTTCATTTGCCCGAAAATCACTCGTCCCGCGGCGATATGCGCCTGTTTTTCCCGCCACGTGCCGTGCGGCGATAGTCAATCAGGGCGCACTCTGCTATAATTCTAAGTAGAATTTGAGGCAGGGAGCACGGCGTAGATATCGCGCCGGAAGAACTATGGAGAAGCGTTTGGGAAAACTGAAGAAGGATGTTTTATTTCCGTCGGTCATTATCTTTTCCGTACTGATCCTTCTGCTTTTTGTGTGCCCCTTCTCCCCGATCCACCGCTACTGCTTTGATTCGGATGAGATCGCTTACCGTCTGGTATCCAAAGGCCTTCTTAAGGGGAAGATCCCATACCGGGATCTTTTCGACCATAAGGGGCCTCTTCTTTATTTCGTCTACGCCTTCGGCATGCTGATCACGGGCGGGTCGGACATCGGTATCTGGATCGTCTTTTTCCTGATCAACGCCGCCTCTTTCTACCTGCTTTATAAGCTCGCGCGGCTGTTCTATGACGAGGATATCTCCTTCCTCGGCGTCATGATCACGCTCGCTCTTTTATTCCTTCACAAGAACTCGCTTTTCGTCACCGGAAGCAAGCCCGAGCACATCGTGCTTCTCCTGATCATCGCTTCGGAATACCTGTTCTTCAAGCGCCTTGCGGAGCGCGGCGAAACACCCCCGGAAGAAGCTTTTTCCGGGAAGGACATGCTGGTGCTGGGACTTCTCTGCGGCGGCGTTTTCCTTCTGAAGCTGAACTTCTGTATCTACTATCTTTGTATCCTGGGACTCTTCTTCCTTTACCAGCTCGGGAAGAAGAAGTTCAAGTGCTTTTTCAAAAGCACGATCCCGTTTCTTTCGGGCATCGTCATCACGCTTCTTCCGTTCATCGCATTCTTCGCCTATCACGGAGCGCTCGACGATCTGATCGATACATACTTTTCGTTTAACATGCGGTACGCGAGCAAGGCCGGATACGACCTTTTCTACTTCCGCCCGTGGATCCAGTTCGAGGCGAAGATCGCGATCAACACACTCTTCATCCTCGTCATCCTCGCGTTCGTCAGTGCTTTTCTCAAGGCAAAGGAAGGCTCCGGCAAGAGAAAGCAGATCGGTATCTACATGCTGTGCGGCATCGTCATCGTCGCATTCATCACGCTGCCCCTGATCTACCGCTACGTGCTTACGACCCTCGTGCCGCTTCTGATCTGGGGACCGCTGATGCTCGCTTCTTTTCTCAAAAAGCACTTCCCGAAGGGCCGTTCGACGGTGATCGTTTCGTCGGTTTCCGCCGCGCTTCTTCTCTGCTATATCATCCAGATCACGGCAATCCGGCCGGAGATCCCGAGAGAGAAACCCGAGCTCGAGGTCAAGATGGAGCAGTATTCCGAGATGTTCCCGGATTCGACCTACATCTACTACGGGAACCTCTGCTACCTGTTCTTCTACGACATGACGACCGCCGTTCCGGACTTTAAGTATTTCTATGTGCCGAACTTCGACCGTGCACAGATCACGAGCCTTCAGGGCGAGGCGATCTGGTCGGGCGTTCCGGACGTGCTGACGTATCTTCGTACCGAGGATCTCGACGATGAATTTATGGACAAGCTCCGCAGAGCGTTTGCCAAGGCGGGGTATGAGTTTTATGCAAACAGTGAAACCGTTTATGTATATATCCGTGCCGAACAGCTTCAGGCGCTCACGGCCGGAACATAAACAGACAGAAAGATAAAGGAGGCGGATCTTATGAATTTTCTTCTGGTCGCCATTAACGCGAAATACATTCACTCCAACCCCGCGGTCTATTCTCTCCGCGAGTGCGCCGACCGCGTCTATCCGGGCGTAACGTCGATCTATGAAACGACGATCAACACACCGATCCACACGATCCTGTCATCGATCTTTGAACTGAAGCCCGACGCAATCGGGATCTCCACATATATCTGGAATATCGATGATGTCAAAAAGCTCCTGTCAGATCTTCCGAAGGTCCTTCCCGACACGGACATCTGGCTCGGCGGACCTGAGGTGTCGTACCACTACGAGAAAATCTTCGAGCAGTGCCCGAGTGTACGAGGCATCATCGTCGGCGAAGGCGAAAGCGCTTTTACAAGGATCGTCGGACAGTATGTACGCTCCATGGATATCGTTCCCGAAGACGGCGATGACACGATCAACATCAGTAAGCCCGTGATCGGAACACCCGACTTTTCCGGCATCGCGAACGTCGCGCTGCGTGAGCGCCCGAGCGTCATTAAGACGGAGCTGATGAACATGGATTCTCTGCCTTTTATCTACGAAGAAGGCATGACGGATTTTGACAACCGCATCGTCTATTACGAGTCTTCGCGCGGATGCCCGTACCGCTGCAGTTACTGTCTGTCCTCGATCGATAAGACCGTGCGCTACAGAAGTCTCCCCTTCGTCTTCCGCGAGATCCAGTTCTTCCTTGACGAAGAGGTCCCGCAGGTCAAGTTCATCGACCGGACCTTTAACAGCAACAAGGAACGGACGAAAGCGATCTGGAACTATATTCTCGAGCACGATACCGGCAAGACGAACTTCCACTTCGAGATCGCCGCGGAGCTGATCGATAAGGAAGAGATCGAGATCCTCCGGAAGATGCGTCCGGGTGCGATCAAGCTCGAGATCGGCGTGCAGACGACCAACCAGGATACGCTGTTCGCGGTCAACCGCCCGAGCTCTATCAGAAAGATCACTAAAGTTGTCGAGGAACTTTCCGCGACGCATACGCTCCACATCCATCTCGACCTCATCGCGGGTCTTCCCTACGAGGGCTACAGGAGTTTCAGAAATTCCTTTAACGATATCTACGCGCTCGCTCCGACGCAGCTGCAACTCGGGTTCCTCAAGGTCCTGAA
Organism: uncultured Clostridia bacterium; assembly: GCA_947302815.1. Taxonomy (GTDB): domain Bacteria; phylum Bacillota; class Clostridia; order Saccharofermentanales; family Saccharofermentanaceae; genus Scatonaster. Next base: position 4,781 of record CAMYWO010000006.1, read on the forward strand.
AGGCTCGCCGATCGAGGAAGACTGCGAGAAGTTTGCGATCGTAAGATCCGAGGATGCGCCGTACGAAGTCCTCTCCACGAGATGGCTCCGCTTCGACGAGCTCTGTCACCTGAAGAACATCGAGGAAATGGTCGAACTGTTCTACAACAGCCACCAGTTCACGCACACGCTCAAGCTTCTGCAGAAAGCCTTCGAGACACCTTTCGATATGTTCAGCGCGCTCGCCGATTACTATAAGGAAAAGAACTATTTCATCAAGACGCCTGCGCGGTTTAGAAGATATGAGATCGTGCTCGATTTTGCCGAAGAAAAGACCACTCTCTACGAAGAGGAAGTGCGTGAAGCCCTGACTCTCGACTATTACCTCCGCGAGGAGCCGAAGAGCCGTCCGGACTTTGTAAAAGAACCGCCGCAAAAGGGCCGCATCGACACAAGTCAACGCGACCCTCTGACAGGTAATTTTCTGCTGGTTGAGTAGGAACCAGTGGCGGCAGCAGTGCTTTTCCCGAAAACGGAAAAGTTACTTATCCACGCGCTCGAATTCTTCGTCCGGATAGATCCCCACGTATGTGTAATTGTGAACCCCTTCCACATACGCCAGGTGGTACACGCCCAGTTTCTCGACCTGATTGTAAATGTCGAAGGACACCGAAAGCTTGTCCGGATTCGTGCTGTCCGGTCCGTAATACAGATAGTACTTGTTATTAATGACCGGCTCGCCGTTGACCCCGGTGCTTTGAACCACTTCCATGTTCTTCGCATTCACCTTGATCGTTGACACCCGGATCTCCGGTTTCTTGAACACGGTGATCTTCATGGTCCAGCCGAGAAGCCCCACAAAAACCAGTACGGTAAGCGACATAGCGATCCCTGCATGGACAACGGTAAACCGTGATCTGATGTTTTTCTTTCTTGTGTCATAAATTGGCCTCGTATAACCATACTTCAGCAGATGGAATCCGATCGTCCCGTTATGGGCTGCAAGAACAATCACGATACCGTAGAAAAGAATCAGCGCTAACGCGATCAGAAGATAGAGCAGCCACGAACCATTCGCCTTGACGAAGATCTCATATTCCTCTTTGAGAAACTCCTCCGTCAGCGGAATCTTCACGCTTTCCGGATACTCTTTCCGAACTTCTTCTATGGCGTGAAGATGACGTTCTTCCTTTGTTTTTGAGCTGGTGGTCATGATGCCCCGGAAGATCAGAACAGAAAGGATCACCAGTGCGACAACAAAAACGATTGTCACACTGATGATCACCGGATGCTTACGGAAAAAACTTTTCATAAAAGACCTTTTCTTAAGCAGCTCTAATCGATCTTACTCTGCTGCGCACTCCGCCTTAACGTCGTCGAAAGTCTTGACGATCGAATCGTCAGGCTTCTTGGTCAGCAGGCTGACAATAACGATGAAGATGGATGCGATGATGAATGCCGGCAGGAGCTCGTAGATATCGAGCCATGTGTCTTTGCAGGCGGTCCGGACACCGAACTTCCAGATAAAGATCGTGGCACCGCCCGAAAGCATGCCGGCCAGGGCGCCCCACATATTCGTTCTCTTCCAGAACAGTCCGAAAAGAACCAGCGGTCCGAAGACGGCGCCGAATCCTGCCCATGCGAAGGATACGATACGGAATACGGAACTGCTCGGATCCAGTGCGAGGAATACCGCGATCACAGAGATCACGATAACGCAGATACGGGCAAGCCATACGCCCTTCTTCTCCGAAAGTTTCTTACCGAAGGTCTCCTGAACGAGGTTCTGGGAAACGGAAGATGCAGCCGCGAGAAGCTGGGAGTCTGCGGTGGACATGGTCGATGCGAGGATACCTGCAAGGATGACACCGCCGACAAATGCCGCAATGTAACCGTGAGATGCGATCCACTTCGCAACGTCAACAATGATGGTCTCTGCTGCGGAAGCATCAGAATATGCAGGAACGATACCATTCTTCATGAGAGAGTATCCGACGAAACCGATCACAACGGCGATCGCCATGGAGATAACGACCCAGATCGATGCGATACGGCGGGACAGCTTGAGTTTCTTCTTATCCTCGATCGCCATAAAGCGGAGGAGAATGTGCGGCATACCGAAGTAGCCGAGGCCCCATGCCAGTGTCGATGCAACAGCAAGCGCACCGTAGCTGCCTACCGAGTCTTTCGCGACGTTGAAGCCCTTGAATACGTCCATGTAACCATCGAGGTTTTTCACATTACCGAATACATTTCCGAAACCGTTCGTGGCGGCTTCGCCGACGCCGAGAACGACCAGCAGCGCGACCGTCATGATGATGGACTGGATAAAGTCCGTCGTGGATGCCGCAAGGAATCCGCCGAGTGTGCAGTAAAGAACAATGATGCATGCACTGGCGATCATGGCGTAGGTGTAGGAAACATCAAAAAGCGAGGAAAAGAGTTTGCCGCAGGCCGCAAACCCGGATGCGGTATATGGCACGAAGAATACGACGATGAACAGCGCCGCAACCAGTGTGATGATGTGGTGCTTATCTCCGAAACGCTTGGAGAAAAAGTCCGGAAGCGTTACGGCATCTACCTTCTGCGTGTAGACTCTCAGGCGCTTGGCTACAAAGAGCCAGTTCAGGTACGTACCGATCGCAAGACCGACGGCCGTCCAGAACGCCTCCGGAATACCCGTCATCAGGGCAACGGCCGGAAGACCCATGAGAAGCCACGAACTCATGTCGGAAGCCTCTGCACTCATCGCGGTAACGATCGGGCCGAGCTTTCTGCCGCCGAGATAGAAGTCGTCTGTGTTCTTGTTCTTCTTGCTGAAAACACCACCGATCGCAACCATCATAATAAGATACAGACCGATGGCAATAAGGATAACAATGTTTGTTGTTGACATGATATACCCCCCTTTACCTTCACAACACTTTTATAGTAGCAAAGATAGGGGCGGAATTCTAGAGATTTAGGCAGTTTCGGGCAAGATTACTTTTATACGACTTCCAGCTTTACGATTTCCCCGTTTCTCCACTCGAGCACTTTGACGGTCTTACCGCCGCGAAGCCTGATCCCCTCGATCCGGCCGTGCTTCTTCCATGCATCCGGAAGCGCGGGGAGGTATCTCACTTCGTCCTCATGGCTCTGCACCAGCATCTCGCAGATGCCGGCCGTCGCGCCGAAATTACCGTCGATCTGAAACGGCGGATGGTTATCAAAGAGGTTCGGAAGCGTCTGCTTACTGATCAGCGTCATCAGGTTCTCATATGCCTTCTCCCCTTCACCGAGCCGCGCATACATGTTGATGATCCACGCACGGCTCCAGCCGGAGTGCCCGCCGCCGAAGGAAAGTCTTCTTTCGATCGTCTTTTTTGCCGCCTCGAAAAGCACTTTTTCTTTTCTTGTGATCTGTGTTCCGGGGTAGAGCGCGAAAAGCTGGGAGATGTGCCTGTGTCCAGGTTCCGCTTCTTCGTAGTCTTCGTTCCACTCCATGATCTGTCCATACTTACCGACCCGGATCGGAGCTATGCGGGAGAGGACTTCTTCTGAACGTTTGGTGATAGAAACAGAGTTGTCCGGGGCGAGTGCTTTTTCCGCAGAAATGCATGCATTCAGAAGTTCGGTGATGATCTGGTTATCCATCGACGCGCCCTTACAGATCACGCCCTGCTCGCCGTTCGGAAGGATGTATGTGTTCTCCGGCGAGAGCGTCGGGCAGGTCACGAGATACTTGCCGTCGTCGATCAGGTAATCCATCACGAACTCGGCCGCCTCGCGCATAACCGGGTAGTTCTTCATAAGGAAATCGATATCCATTGTGAAAAGGTACTGGTCCCAGACATGCAGCGCCAGCCACGCGCCGCCCATGACCCAGTAACTCGAACTGATGCAGACATCCTGCGGCGCGGTGTCTCCCCAGATATCCGTGTTGTGGTGCGCCATAAATCCACCGCAGCCGTACATCTTCATAGCCGTCTCGCGGCCGTTCTCTCGTACTCTTTCAAGGAGATCGAACAGCGGCTCCTGACACTCGGCAAGATTCGCCGTCAGCGCCGGCCAGTAGTTCATCTCGGTATTGATATTGATCGTGAAGCGGCTGCCCCAGATCGGTGTCATGTCCTGATTCCAGATGCCCTGAAGGTTCAGCGGCAGCGATCCCGGACGCGAACCCGCGATCATGAGATATCTTCCGAACTGGAAGAATCTTTCAACCTCTTCCTGCCCGTCGATTTGAAGTTTCACGCGGGCAAAGAGCGAACGGTAGTCTTCCTCATGCGCCTGATAAAGCTGCTCCCAGGAAAGCTTCGAAGCATTCTCGAGTTTTTCGAGAACAGATGCTTTCGGGTCGCTTTTGCGGAAAGTTGTATCTGCGCAAAGAATAACCAGTGCTTCATCGGCGCCCAGGATCCTAACCGTGTTGCCGATCACTTCCGTCTTTCCGCCCTGCGGGATCACCTTAATACCACAGGCCATCTGCACACCGCCTTTTCCTCCGGCGGTCGCCTCCATAAGCTGGATATTTCCGGGAAGTGCAACGATACTGTCCGTCAGTCCCGTGTAGCACTGTCTTCGGATCGTCTGTTTCTGATACGGAGTTTCCTCCCAGGGCTTTCCCGGGTTTCTTCCGAGCTGCGCGTGAAAACTCAATGCTCCCGGCTGGTCTGCCGTTAGACGGATGATCATGGCATCGTGCGGATAGCTCGCAATCACCTCGCGGGTATACTTCACGCCGATCGTCTTGCCTCCGATCGTGCGATTCATCTTAAAACTCGTAGTAACTGTCGCTGTGGAAAGATCTAGTTCGCGGGAATAATCGGAGTACTCCGTCTCCGTGCCGTCAAACTCGATATAGAGATTTCCGAGGGTCTCATAATGGCGCTGTTCCTCCGGAATACCGGACAGCGCAAAAGTGCAGAGTTCCTGCGCCTCGCGGATGCGCCCCTCCATGATGAGCGAGCGTATCTCGGGAAGCTTTTCAAGCGCGGAAGGATTATTTCTGTCCTGCGGACCGCCATACCAGACACTGTCTTCATTGAGCTGGATCCGCTCGATATACGGAAGTCCGAAGACCATGCCGCCAAGCTTACCATTACCCACCGGAAGCGCTTCTTCCCACACCTTCGCAGGAGAAGAAAAAGAAATCTTCATCGCATCATTCAGTTTATCCGCCATAATCAACCTATCCTCACTGAGTCTGTATGATAACCATTATATCGATTGCCGGGTGTAAATACTACTTTCCTGCATATCCGATATTTGACGCATTATCAGAAATTACCCGCAAATGACTAATGGAGTTCTTCCGTTAGTCATTTTCCGTTTTACTGGTCCTATTATGACTAATGAAGATGCTCAAAAAGCACTTCTCCACGCTCTATTGGTCATTCCGTTGTCCACTTTTCGAAATCTGTCAAACAAAATGACCAATACAGTGCTTTTAGGGCAGAATCCAGGTTTTCATTAGTCATATAAGTCATCAACTAATGGGAAATGACAAATGACACCAATACATTTGTCGTTCCCAAGCACAATGCCCTTGTAAAGACGAATTTTGAAAAAACTCTAGCTATCCTCTCAAGTTGAGATGCATATCCCGGAATGTTATAATTTATTAAGCTGACTTACTCGAAAGAAGGATCGATTCATGTCTTTGGGTGCAATTCTGTACCAGCTTTTTCTGTCACCGCTGACGTTAATCTTTGAAACCGTGTTCAGCATAGCTTTCGATCTTCTGGCATCGGCCGGTGCGGCGATCTTTCCGCTGAGTCTTGTCGTTAATCTCCTGCTTCTTCCCTTCTATAACCGGGCTGACGCGATCCAGGACGAGGAGCGGAAACGTCAGGAGAAGATGGCGCCATTCATCGAGCACATCAAGAAGACTTTCAAGGGCGATGAGCGCTATATGATGCTCCAGTCCCTCTACAAAGAGAACAACTACAAGCCGATCTACGCGCTTCGAAGCTCGATCGCGCTGATCCTCGAAGTGCCGTTCTTCATCGCGGCGTATAACTTCCTTTCGAATCTTCCGGTAATCCGCGGCACGAGCTTTCTTTTTCTTAAGGACCTCGGTCAGCCGGACAGGCTCTTTTCCATCAGCGGATTTACCATTAACTTCCTGCCGATCCTGATGACGCTGATCAACATCGTCTCGTCAGAGATCTACACGAAGGGCCTGAAATTCAAGGATAAGATCACGCTCCACGGCATGGCCCTGATTTTCCTCGTACTACTCTACAATTCCCCGTCGGGTCTGGTCCTGTACTGGACGCTGAACAACATATTCTCCCTCATCAAGAACATCGTCCGCGCGAGCAAAGACAAGAAGCGCACGATCCGCATCACGATCGCCATCGCGGGCCTTCTCCTTCTGGTCTACGCGGCTTTCTTCAAGGGTCCCTCGAATACGCGGATCTTCATGTTCATGGCCGGCCTGATTATGCTGCTTCTTGGCAGCATCCGCTCTTCTTTCCGCCCGAAAAGCACTGATGCCGGGCCCTCTCCGGATAATAAACTCTTCCTTCTTGGTATGCTTTTCCTGAGTGTTTTTCTCGGCGCGCTGATCCCGTCGTATGTTGTCCTGGCCTCTCCTGCCGAGTTCATCATTCTGACAGCGGTCCACTCGCCGGTCAGATACATCATCTACGCATTCCTTACGGCGCTCGGTGCTTTTGCCGTATGGGGAGGACTGTTCTATTACCTGGCAAGACCGAAGAACAAGCGCCGCGCGACGGTCGTGATCTGGTGCTTCGCTTTCTTAAGCACGGTCGACTTCCTGATCTTCGGAAAGAACGAGAATATCCTCTCTTCCGATCTTGAGTTCGATCCCGGTTTTTATCTGCCGTCCGGCCGCGTAATTCTTAATCTCCTGGCCGTAATCCTGACCATCGCACTGGTTGTTATTCTTTGCAAAAAAGCACCCGCGATCATCCGTTTCGTGGCACCGGTTTTCCTGGCCGTCGCCTTTGTGCTTTCCGGGTACAACATCTATAAGATCGAAGCCGAGATGCCCGATATCCGCAGGGTCGCGGCGAATACGACGAAGGAGATCCCGCATGTGGAACTGAGTAAAGACGGCAAAAATGTCGTCGTGATCATGCTCGACCGCGCCGTCTCTTCGTACCTTCCGTACATCTTCGAAGAAAGACCGGAGTTAAAAGACCAGTATTCCGGCTTTACCTGGTACCCGAACACGCTTTCCTACGGCATGCTCACCGTCATCGCGGCACCGTCGCTTTTCGGCGGGTATGACTATACGCCGGTCGCAATTAATGCAAGAGATGACAAAACGCTTGTCGAGAAGCACAATGAAGCGCTTCTTACGATGCCCCTGATCTTCTCGGATGCCGGCTACAAGGTCGATGTCTTCGATCCGCCGTACGCTAATTACAGTGTCATCCCGGATCTTTCGATCTACGATCCGTATCCGGCGATCGATGCTTATAACACAGAGTACGGCCTTTTCCTTGACGAGGATGTCAATGAGTCCCAGATCGTCTCGACCTGGAAGAGGAACTTCTTCTGCTACAGTCTGATGAAGTCCTCCCCGCTCGTTCTCCAGCCGCTTCTTTATGCCGACGGTAAGTACTTCGCACCGGACGAGACGCGCTCGATCATGCAGAAGGGCGACAACAGCGCGCACTTCATCATCTCGGCGATGTATATGAACACATTCTCGAATTCCTATAATGCGCTAAAAGCACTGCCGTCGATGACTCATGCGTCGGATTCTTCCGACAACCATTTCTTCCTGATACAGAACGGTACGTCGCACAATGTCATGCCGCTTCAGGAGCCGGAATACGAGCCGAGATACGAGGTCGACAACACCGAATTCGATAAGACACATACGGACAGATTCACGCTTGACGGAAAGACCATCACCATGAACGACCAGAACCAGCTGTCCCACTATCAGTGCGATATGGCGGCCTTTATCCAGGTCGGTAACTGGCTGGATCATCTTAAGGAGATGGGTGTCTATGACAACACCAGGATCATCATCGTCTCTGACCACGGCTGGCCGCTGAAGAGCATCGATGACATGATCTTTGCCGACCGGATCTCAGATACAGCTTTCCGCAATTCCAAAGACGCCATGGCCTATAACCCGGTGCTTTTCGTCAAGGACTTCGGTGCGGCCGGAGAATACACCACGGACTACACCTTCATGACCAATGCGGATACGCCGTATCTGGCGATGCAGGGACTGATCGATGATGCGGTCAATCCGTTCACAGGCCGCCCGATCTACCGCCCAGAAGAAAAGAATGCGCCAAAGCAGTACATCCTGTATGCGGACAGCTGGTCGCTGCCGAAGGAGGCAACCACGATCGATCCGGGCAGCAAGCTCCTGTGGTACTCTCTGGAGAATCAGGACATCTTCAACAAGGACAACTGGAGACAGGAAGAAAGCGAGCCGAAGGGATAAAAGCGTTCTCCTGCCAGTGCTTTTTCCAAGAGCGGATAACCCGCTGATTCTCATTTATACGCGCGCACACATATACACGCGCGGTCGCGCACGTTATTAATATATATTGAGATACTTTCTGTGAAGTGTTATAATTCCATCTGTTCGTCTGCGTGCTTTTCGAGCCCGGCGGACATCGAAAAAAGGAAAAAGAAAACACACAAAGGAAGTCTGATTCTATGTCATTTGGATCAATACTGTACCAGCTTTTCCTGTCGCCGCTGACACTTATCTTCGAAGCGGTGTACAGTACTGCGTTTGAGCTCTTAAGATCGAGCGGTGCCGCGATCTTCCCCTTGAGCCTTGTGGTCAACCTCCTGCTCCTTCCGTTCTATAACCGGGCGGATGCGATCCAGGCGGAAGAGCGTGAGCGCGAGAAGAAAATGGCTCCGTTTGTCGAGCACATCAAGAAGACCTTTAAGGGCGATGAGCGTTTCATGATGCTCCAGACCCTCTACAAAGAGAACAACTACAAGCCGATCTATGCGGTAAGATCGTCGATCGCGCTTGTCCTGGAAGTTCCGTTTTTTATTGCGGCGTATAACTTCCTGTCGAAGCTGCCGGACCTGCAGGGCGCGAAGTTCCTCTGCTTCAGCGACCTTTCAAAGCCGGACGGACTTCTCGTGATCGGCGGTGTGGCGATCAACGTTCTGCCGATCCTAATGACCCTGATCAATGTCGTCTCCTCGGAGATCTACACAAAGGGCTTAAAGTTCAAGGATAAGATCATGCTCCACGGTATGGCCCTGATCTTCCTCGTACTCCTCTATGATTCCCCGTCCGGACTCGTTCTTTACTGGACCCTCAACAACATCTTCTCGCTTCTGAAGAATGTCGTAAACGGCACGAAGGACAAGGCCCGTACCGCAGGTATCCTCTTCGGTATCGGCGGCGCTGCGGTCCTTCTCTACGGCTTCTGCTTCTTCCACGGACTTCCGAACTACCGTCTCGGCGTCCTGGCCTTCGGCGCACTGATGCTGATCCCGTTCGTGATCGGCATGCTTCCCCGCCGTAAGGAAAAAGCACTCGCCTCTGACACTTCCGCTGTTTCCGAGAAGAAGCCGGACCACAGACTTTTCTTCGGCGGTGCGCTGTTCCTGACGATCCTTCTCGGCGGACTGATCCCGTCGTCGATCATCAAGTCCTCGCCTCTGGAGTTCGTCCTGACTTCGGACGTACACTCCCCGAACCGCTATGTATTCTTCGCATTCCTGACCGCTGCAGGATTCTTCATTGTCTGGAGCGGACTGTTCTATTACCTGGCGAGCAACAAGACGAAGCGCTGGTTCACCGGCGCCGTGTGGGTCTGCGCGATCACGGGCATTGCGAACTACATGGTCTTCGGTGCCAACAGTAACTCCCTGACAACTGACCTCCGATTTGATGTCGCGCTCGATCTTGCCAAGAACAAGATCTTCCTCGATATTCTCATGATTATCGCGCTGACTGCCCTGATCATCGTGATCTATAAGAAAAAAGCATCGGTCATCCGCTTCGTATCTCCGGTCCTTCTGATCGCGATCGGCGCCATGACTCTCTATAACTGCTACGATGTCGAGAAGGCGATGCCGAATATCCGCAGAGTTATCGCAGAAAATGCGAACTCCGAGCGTCCGACACTCACCTTCAGTAAAGATAAAGAGAACGTTGTCGTTCTCATGATCGACCGTGCAGTCGCATCCTACGTACCGTATCTTTTCCAGGAGGATCCGAACCTCGCCAAGCAGTTCGACGGATTCACCTGGTACCCGAATACACTTTCCTTCGGAACCAGAACACTCGTCGGCGCTCCGGCGCTCTTCGGCGGATATGACTACATGCCGTCGAACAGTAACCTTCGCGACGATATCTCCCTGAAGGATAAGCACAACGAGTCCCTGAAGGTCATGCCGGTCCTCTTCTCCGAGGCAGGCTACGACGTCACCGTCATGGACCCGCCGTATGCCGGCTACAGCCTGATCCCGGATCTGTCGATCTACGATGAATATCCGGAGATCAAGACCTACAACACCGAGTTCGGCCAGTTCCGTGATTCTTCCGAGATCGCGGGCAACATGAAGTCGATCTGGAAGAGAAACTTCTTCTGCTACAGCGTGATGAAGGTCTCCCCGCTCTTCATGCAGTCGGCCGTCTACTCGACCGGTATTTACTTCCAGCCGGGTACATCAAGTACTGCCCTGATCCAGGGCGGCGCGATCGACCGCTATAACGTTCCGGCCGCGCTGATGGATTCGTTCATGAACTCCTACGAAGTACTCCGCGCACTCCCGTCGATCACCGAGGCGAAGGAGACCGGTAAGAGAAACTTCATCATGATGCAGAACAGTGCGACGCACAACATCATTCCTCTCCAGGAACCGGAATACGAGCCGGCTGATGTCGTCGAGAACGGCGAATACGACCGCACACATACAGACCGTTTCACTTATAACGGTGTCACCATGAAGATGGATACCACCTATCAGATGGCGCACTACGAGAGTGACATGGCTGTTCTTAAGCGTCTCGGCGAATGGATGGAAGAACTGAAGAAACTGGGTGTCTACGACAACACCAGGATCATCATCGTATCCGACCATGCATGGGGTCTCGGTTCCTTTGACAGCATGCTCTTTGGCAGCGGCGATCCGGATACTCTCTATAACGCAGAAGATGCCATGGGTTATAACCCGGTGCTTTTCTATAAGGATTTCAATTCCAGAGGCGAGTTCAAGACGGACTACACCTTCATGACCAATGCGGATACACCGACACTGGCCATGAGCGGACTTCTTGAGAATCCGGTCAATCCGTTTACGAACAACCCGATCTTCCAGCCGGATGCCAAGAACGGCGATATGCTCGTGCTTTACACCGACAACTGGTCGGCCGAGTCCAATACCGGCAACACATTTACAAACTGCATCTGGTACAGCCTGAAGAATCAGAATGTACTTGAAAAAGAGAACTGGGAGGAAGTTGACAGATGATGCATCCCGTTAGACTTTATATTGACCCGGGTACGGGTTCCATGCTTTTTGCGATCCTGATCGGTCTTCTTGGCGTAGCGCGCTTCGCCTTCAAGGGCCTGTGGGTCAAGATCCGTTTTCTTCTTAGTGGCGGTAAGGCCAAGGACGATTCCGACAAAGCCATCAAGCTGGCGGTCTTCTCTGACGACAAGCGTTACTGGTCGGTATTCGAGCCGATCCTTAAGGAAATGAACGACCGTGGTTTTGACTGCGTATATATGACCGCATCCGAAGACGATCCGGGACTGAAGTCCGAGATGGAGCACGTCAAAGCCGAGTGCATCGGCCCCGGCAACAAGGCATTTGCGAAGCTCAACTTCGTCAAGGCTTCCATCGTTCTTTCGACCACACCGGGCGTTGACGTCTACCAGTGGAAGCGCTCCAAGGACGCCAAGTACTACGTCCACGTTCCGCACTCCCCTGCCGAGATGACGACCTACAGAATGTTCGGTATCGACTTTTACGATGCCGTCCTCTGCTCCGGCCAGTTCCAGATCGACGATACACGTGACCTCGAGGAGGCCCGTCATCTTAAGGCAAAAGAACTTGTCCTGACGGGCAGTCCTTTTATGGATGAAAAGAGAAAGAAATTTGAAGAGAGAAAGGCCGCCGCCGAAGAAGGCAAATCTTCCAAAGATAAGGATAAGACCAGAACCGTTCTCCTCGCTCCTTCCTGGGGCGCGAGCGCGATCCTTTCCCGCTACGGCGAAGAGTTCATCCGTGACCTTCTCGCGACAGGCTATCACATCATCGTACGTCCGCACCCGCAGTCCTTTACTTCGGAAAAAGAACTGATGGATAAGCTGATGGCGGAATTCCCGAATTCCGATCAGCTCGAGTGGAACCGTGATACCGACAACTTCGATGCCCTGAACCGTTCGGACATCCTGATCTCCGACTTTTCGGGCGTTATCTTCGACTTCTCGCTCGTATTTGATAAGCCGGTCATCTGCGCCGACACCAAGTTCGATGCTTCCCCGTACGATGCATGGTGGCTCAACCGTCTGCCGTGGGGCTTAAGCGTTATCCCGAGACTGGGCGCGAAGCTCACCAAGGAAAACCGGAGCGATCTTAAGAAGATGATCGATGACTGCCTCGAGGACGAGTCCTTCACCGAGAGCCGTCATCAGGTACGTGACGAGGCCTGGGCATACCAGGGCGAGGGCACCAAGCGTGTCTGCGACTACCTCGTTGCCAAGTACGAAGAACTGACAAAGAAGTCCGAAGCAGAAGCTGAGCCGGATTCCGGGAATTCTAAGGATTCCAAGAAAGAGCCGAAGAAGAAGGCGAAAGCAGAAGCCTGATACTAGGGGGTTGCCGTGTCCATCGGGAGTATTCTATATCAACTGTTACTCTCTCCTCTCACCTTGATCCTGGAGGCTGTCTTTGCGGCGGCCTTCTACGTTCTCGGGAGCTGCGGCGCGGCCATCTTCCCGTTAAGCCTTGTCGTCAATCTCCTTCTACTGCCCTTCTATAACCGCGCGGATGCGATCCAGGCAGAAGAGCGGGAACGCGAGAAGAAGATGGAGCCGTTCGTCAGCCACATTAAGAAGTCCTTCAAGGGCGATGAGCGCTACATGATGCTTCAGGCGTTCTATAAGGAAAACAACTATAAGCCGATCTACGCGCTCCGCAGCTCGATCGCGCTGATCCTCGAAGTTCCCTTCTTCATCGCGGCTTATAACTTCCTTTCGAATCTCCCCGCGCTCCGCGGCACGAGCTTCCTGTTCCTGAAAGACCTCGGCCAGCCCGATGCGCTCTTTAAGATCAGCGGCTTTTCCATCAACATTCTTCCGATCCTGATGACGATCATCAACGTCGTCTCCTCGGAGATCTACACGAAGGGCTTAAAGTTCAAGGACAAGATCACGCTCCACGGTATGGCCCTGATCTTCCTCGTACTGCTCTATAACTCCCCGTCCGGTCTTGTGCTTTACTGGACGCTCAACAACGTTTTTTCACTTATCAAGAACATCGTCAACGCGCGCTCCGACAAGCGCCGTGCGACCGGTATCGCATTCTCCGTTACCGGTCTTCTGATCATCATTTTCGGACTCCTCTTCAAGGGACCGTCGAAGTCAAAGATGATCATCCTTCTCGTCGGCGCCGCTTTCCAGCTTCCGCTGCTTCTACGTTCTTCGGGAGCGAAGAAATCCTCTGTCGGGAAGGATCCATCCGACAATAAGCTCTTCATCTACGGTGCACTCTTCCTGAGTGTTTTTCTCGGCGCGCTGATCCCGTCATTCGTCATCGCGTCTTCCCCGTCGGAATTCGTCCTGATGACCGCTGTCCACTCGCCGGTAAGATACATCATCTATTCGCTTCTCACCGCCGTCGGCGCCTTCGTCATCTGGGGCAGCCTCTTCTACTACCTCGCGGGAAACAAGAACAGGAAGCGCGCAACCGCCGCGATCTGGTGTTTTTCCATCATCGGCACCGTCAACTTCCTTCTGTTCGGAAAGAGCGAGAGCATCCTTTCTTCCGACCTGCAGTTCGACACCGGACTTTCCCACGCGGCATCCGTAAAACTTCTGAACCTCTTTGTGACGCTCGCCATCATCGGCGCCGTCATTTTCCTCTTTAAGAAAAGCACTGCCGTCATCCGTTTTATCGCGCCGATACTTCTGATCGTCGCCACTGCGATCTCCGGATACAACATCTATAAGATCAGCTCCGACATGCCTGATATCCGAAGGGTCATCGAGAACACGAATCAGGAGCTTCCCGAGATCCCGTTAAGCAGAGACGGGCAGAACGTCGTGGTCATCATGGTCGACCGCGCCATCGCCTCCTACATCCCGTATATGTTCCAGGAGCGCCCCGAGCTGAAAGAACAGTTCTCCGGCTTTACCTGGTACCCGAATACACTTTCCTTCGGCATGCGCACCGTCATCGCGGCACCGGCGCTTTTCGGAGGGTATGACTACACGCCTGCTGCCATCAACGACCGGACCGGCGTGCCGCTTCAGCAGAAGCACGACGAATCGCTTCTTACGATGCCGATCCTCTTCTCCGAGGCAGGATACGACGTCACCGTCTTCGACCCGCCTTTTGCCGGCTACAGCGCGATCCCGGACCTGTCGATCTACGACAAATATCCGTCCATCAGCGCCTACAACACCGAGCTCGGACTGTTCCGTGATTCGGACGAGACCGACAGCGAGATCAAGTCGGTCTGGAAGAGAAACTTCTTCTGCTACAGCCTCATGAAGGCTTCCCCGATGGTCCTTCAATCCGTCATCTATACGGACGGCACCTACTTCGCGCCGGACAACTCGAAGCTGTCCATGCAGACACTCGGCGAGGACTCCGCGCACTACATCATCTCGGCAGCCTACATGAACCTTTTCCGCGATTCCTATGCGGCACTTCAGGCACTGCCTTCCATGACGAAGATCGACGAGTCATCCGACAAGCATTTCTTCCTTCTGCAGAACGGTACCGCGCACAACGTCATGCCGCTCCAGGAGCCCGATTACGCGCCGCAGTACGAGGTCGACAACACCGAGTTCGATAAGACGCACACCGACCGTTTTACTTATAACGGAAGAACGATGGACATGGCGGGAAAAACCAAGTATAAACTGACGCACTACCAGTGCAATATGGCCGCGTGGATCCAGCTCGGCAACTGGATGGACTACTTAAAAGAACTCGGCGTCTACGATAACACGAGGATCGTCATCGTCTCCGACCACGGCTGGCCGCTCGGTAACTTCGAAGACATGCTCTTTCTCGACGGATCAAACACCGGCGCAGAGTATAACCCCGAAGATGCCATGGCCTATAACCCGGTGCTTTTCGTAAAGGATTTCGGGGCTAAGGGAGAGATCAAGACAGACAATACCTTCATGACGAATGCGGACACACCGTATCTTGCCATGAACGGCCTGATCGACGATCCCGTCAATCCGTTTACCGGAAACCCGATGTTCCGTCCCGAGGAAAAAGAAAAGCCGATGTACATCATGTACACCGATAAGTGGGGACTTACAGACAACTCCGGCACCACGTTCACCGACACGATCTGGTACTCGCTGAACGGACCGGACATCTTCAATAAGAAATACTGGAAACAAGAAGAAAGCGAACCCTGAGGCGGTCCGCTTTTTTCTTCTTATGCTTTTCGTATTTCGGGAGGAGCGAAATCGATTATGCTTTTTCAGTGCACGGTACGGGCTTGAGTGTCTCGGGGTCGATGGTGACCGGTCCGGAGAAAAGTACCGCGTTATCGTATTTACCGTAGATGTCCAGCTCATAGACCGGATTGCCCGCCGCATCCGTCCGGCCCGTCTCACTAAGATCGAAGGAGACATACTCTTCGCCGGTCAGGACGGTTCCGTCAGAGATGGTAAATCCCTTGTACCAGTTGCTTGCCTTGTAGGTATTCAGCGTGATTTTGTGATCCTCATCGCACTTGATGCTGATCCAGTCGCCGTAGTTATTGCATGTGTGGTTCTCAAGGTAGCTTCCGGTGAATACGACCATGCCGCCGTTACTTGTCTTGAAAGCCTTCGTCTCTTTCGAGCTCTTGACCGGTACGGAAGCGTAGATGTCTTTGCTGTAGAATGTGCCGGATCCGATGTTATCGTTGGAAGGATCATCACTGAAGCCTTCGCTGTAGATCGTGTTCCAGTTACTGCCGTCCTCGGTCGTGACCAGGATGTAGTAGTTATTGTACATATATGCATTTCCGTCCCAGATCAGCATGTATGCGAAGCTGTCATCAACTACGTTCATAAACTCTTCGTAGCGCTTCACATCCAGCTTCTTCGTGCTGTATGTATCTGCATCACATACGGTCTTGCCGTCTGTCATCTTGTACGTGCGAGAGGTGTCATACTCAATCACGCCGTATCTGTCGATAAAACCGTCTGTGCCGTCGATCTTCTGAACATTAGCCGCCTTGGTATCATCTGCGTCCTTCGAAGCTTCTTTGCGGGTTTCCGTCGACACTGCTTTTACGGGCTTAGCCGGAGAGGATGTCAGAACTGTCGTTACCGGAGATGTCTCCGCAGTCTGTGCAACAGCCGCTGTGTTGACCGGTGTCACATTCATGCTGGCTGTCTTGTCGACTTCGCTGCTCGAGCATGCCGCAAAACACGCGATTGCCTTAATCAGTGAAAATACGATTGCGAATCTCCTTCTCTTCATTTTTGACCCCTTTTCCGGTACCGAGTACCTCTTTGCTATGGTTCTATTGTATGTCGCATTTTGCGACACGCCACATTAGATTATTACACGATTATCTTCAAAAGTTACATCGGCGCACAAAAAAGGACGGGACCAGGTATTCCTGATCCCGTCCCGGGTCTTTTTTATCTTCGCGAAAAGCACTTGCTTTCTTTCAGTCTTCCGCCTGAAAAGCACCCGCTTCCGCTCTTTTGATCGCTTTGCCTTACAGCGTCGCGATATACTCCATGAAGTTCTGCTTGTTCTCAAGTGCTGTTGTGGTCGGACGTCCGAGGTCGTCACGGGCACCGATACTGCACATTACCTCGATCAGGCAGAGTTCGTTCAGGCCCTTCGCCAGCGACAGTTCGCGGTCGAGTTCCTCGAAATCATTTACGCGTACTGCGTAAGGATAGCCGCATGCCTTTGCCACACCGACGAGATCGACATCGCCCATGACAGTAGGCATACCGCCGACCGTCTCATGTGCGCCGTTATTGATAACGATATGTACGAGATTCTTCGGCTGGTTGGAACCGAGAAGCGCCATGGAACCCATGTGCATAAGAACGGCACCGTCTCCGTCGACACACCAGATCTTCTGGTTCGGCTTGTTGATCGCCACGCCGAGCGCGATGGAGGAACTGTGTCCCATCGAGCCGACGGTCAGGAAGTCGTACTTGTGGCTCTGTCCGTTTGCCACGCGTGTCTCGAAGAGTTCACGGGAAGCCTTACCTGTTGTAGAGATGATCGGATCCTCTTCACTTACGGCAACGATGTGCTGAATGATCTCTTCTCTGATCATGGTGTTATCGTTCTCATAGACAACTTTCTCATCGTAGGAAAGCGCGCCTTTACGGATAACGAATGCAACATCTTTTCCGGAATCCAGAATACCTCTGAACTCTTCCATCTTCGCTTCGACTTCTTCGTCGGTGGTATCCTTGCCGATCGCAAAACTAGCGATATCCATATCGTCGAGAAGCTTGATCGTGACTTCACCCTGATAGATGTGCTGTGGCTCGTCGTGGATGCCGGGCTCGCCTCTCCAGCCGATGATAAACACGGTCGGGATCGCGTAGACCTTATCGTTCAGAAGGCTTGCCACCGGGTTGATGATGTTGCCTTCGCCTGAGTTCTGCATGTAAACGACCGGGACCTTGCCTGTCGCGAGGTGATATCCTGCTGCAAGTGCGGTGCAGTTACCTTCGTTTGCCGCGATCACGTGGTGATGCGCATCGATGCCGTAAGTATGCATCAGGTAATTGCACAGTGCTTTTAACTGGGAATCCGGAACACCGGTATAAAAATCCGCGCCTATGATCTCTACAAGTTTTTCTACTTTCATATTCTGCTCCTTACGTTAAGTCCTCCGCCGTATCCTAAGGCGGTTATGTGATCAGATCTCGTCGATCAGTGTGATGATGTTCTTAATGGACATCAGGCGGTCATCGACTTCCTTCGCTCTGTGATACTTCAGGATATCTTCTGCGGTCTGCTGCATCGCCGGGAACGCGGATCTTGTGAGCTGGTTCGCGTAGATGACGATGTTAACGCCGTGAGAAGCCAGTTCTTCTTCCGTGATGGTATTAAAGCTTGTCGGAACAACAACGATCGGTGTCTTAGCATCCTGGCTTCTAAACTTGTCGCAGAACTCGCAGATCTCTGCCGGATCTTTCTTCCGGCTGTGGATCATGATTCCGTCTGCGCCGGCCTTTACGAAAGCAAAAGCACGTGCGAGGGCGTCTTCCATGCCCTGCTCGAGGAT
This sequence comes from uncultured Clostridia bacterium, assembly GCA_947302815.1. Taxonomy (GTDB): domain Bacteria; phylum Bacillota; class Clostridia; order Saccharofermentanales; family Saccharofermentanaceae; genus Scatonaster. The sequence continues at coordinate 23,169 of CAMYWO010000006.1, forward strand.
CAGGCTCTCGATACGCGCAATGATCATGAAATCGTCGGTCAGCTGTGCCTTCTTACCGGCCGCGATCTTCTCGGAGAACTCCTCGATCGTTGCCTGCGTCTGCTTCACTTCCGTACCGAAGAGAGAATTCTTCTTAAGCCCCTTCTTGTCCTCGATGATGACAGCGGAAACACCCATTCTCTCGAGGGATCTTACTGTATAAACAAAGTGCTCGGTAAGTCCGCCGGTATCGCCGTCGAAGATGATCGGCTTGGTGGTAACTTCCGTGATATCCTCGATCGTTCTGAAACGTGAGGTCATATCGACGAGCTCGATGTCCGGCTTACCCTTCGCGGTACTGTCGCAGAGGGAGCTGACCCACATCGCATCAAACTGGTCAAGCTTGCCTTCGTGTTCAACGACCGTCTTCTCAACGATCAGGCCTGTCAGACCGCTGTGTGCTTCCATCGCCTTTACGATCGGTGTCATCTCGATCAGCTGGCGGAGTCTCTTTCTTCTGTACTCCGGCATCGCGAGCTTCTCACGGAGCTGCAGGTCGATCTTTCTGACCTTCTCGTTAAATGTATACGGAACATCGACGAGCTGTCCGCCATATGCGGAAAGCAGCTCCTCAACATGCGCGCGGATCGTGCTCTCCGGGCCCTCTTTCCAGTTATCGCCGTGCACGACGTAATCCGGATGAATCAGCTCGATGACATCATCGTACTGCATCTGCTCCTGAAGAACGACCTGATCGATTCCGGGGATCGTCTTATAAAGGCGCATACGCTCCTCCTGGGAGATCGTCGGGAACTTGTTGTAGCGGATCAGGACCTGGTCGGAAAGGCATCCGACGATGACCTTACCGAGTTTCTTCGCTTCGTTAATGATATTCATGTGTCCTTCGTGAAGGACGTCTGTGCAGAAACAAGTATAAGCTGTTTTCATGATGATTCTCCTTTTTCTATCTGTCAGTCTTCTTCGCCAAAAGCACTGTTGCTCATGGCTTTTCCGCTATACGGCTAACCGGTCAGTTCTTATACTGGACCGGAACCTTTACGCCTGTCGTCTCAAGCGCTTCACGGAACACCTTGAAGAAGTCCGCGATATCCGGCGCATCGATTGCACCGAGTGAGCAGAGACGGAATGTGTTTGTCGTAGAGATCTTTCCGGGATAGATGGTAAAGCCTCTCTCATAGCAGTAGTCGTGTACCTTCTCGAAGCTCCAGTTCGGATCGTCCGGATAGATTGCAGAGGATACAAGACCGGTTCTCCACTCCGGCTTGATGACCTGACGGAAGCCAAGCTCCTCAAGCCCGTCGTTGATGGCATTAAAGACGCGTGTGTGGCGTGCCCACTTCGCTTCTTCACCTTCTGCCCAGTATTCCTTCAGCGCCTGAATCGTCGCATAGATCGTCTGTACCGGCGGAGTAAAGTGCATCTCGCCTGTCTTCTCGAAGCAGTCATACTGCAGGAAAAGATTGCAGTAGTAGCTTCTCTTCGGGTTATTCGCAGATGCCTCGAGGATCGCACGGTTACCGACAACAAACGACAGACCTGTAAATGCCATCAGTCCTTTTTGCGCGGAAGCCATCAGGAAATCAACATTGTCCTCCTTGATATTGATCGGGCGCATCGCGTATGTGCTTGTCGTATCAACTGTGAAGATCGCGCCGTACTTATGCACCAGCGCACCGATCTCGCGGATCGGATTGAGGATACCCGTACCTGTCTCGTTGTGTGTCGTATGCACGAGTCCGATATCCGGATTATTCTTCAGTGTCTCCTCAACAACAGCCAGGTCTGGACGCTCATCGACCGGGAACTTCAGGTCGATATGCGGAAGTCCGTAGTACTGGCAGATCTCGACGGCACGGGAAGAATATGCGCCGTTATTGATCACGAGGACCTTCTTTCCTTCCGGAAGGAGCGAGTTGATACATACGTCGATATTGATCGTTCCCGATCCGCAGAACAGGACGGAAGTGTATTCCTGAAGATCTCCGTGAACAACACGGACGAGGTCCTCACGAAGGCCCTTCATGAGACCTGCGAACTCTTTTTCACGAGGGCAGATGTCCGGCACGACCTGTGCATACTTTACTGTATCGGTCGTCGTCGACGGACCCGGATTTAAAAGGATGTTTCTTTTTACTGGTTCCATAAGTATTCTTCTTTCTTTATGTCTTATTCTCAGGCGCCTGCCATCACGGCGGCGCGGCTTCTCTTACACGTCATATGCCGGGTCGATCGCCTTCAGTTCTCTGAAAGTATCGATCTCAACGATATCGTCTGCCTTGCAGGAACGGACTTCGACTTTATAGTTTTCTTTCTTATATACGAGCGGTACCTGCTCCCAGTATCTTTCTTTTCCGCCCGGACCGTTGAACACTGAAGGCACATCCGTCTCCAGTTTCTTTCCGTCCTCTTCGTTCCAGAAAGAAATACCCACCATCTGCCAGCAGTTCTCGCCGCCGACCTTCTCTTCCTTGATGACGCCGTCCTTTACGACGAAGCACCAGTCGTCCGTGCGTTCCATCGGGATCGCCAGGAAGTCGGAAGTATAGTGGTACTTGGTAATGATCTTCGGATTCGAAAGCAGAAGGTCCGCTTCAAACACATAAGAGCCCGAGAACAGATGTCTTGCGACCATCGCACTCGAGATATTGTTTGCTTCGTTATAGACCGGATTATCGAGAAACTTCAGCATCGGATACTTGTAGAGGAGCTGGTCGAACTGTTCGCCGAGATAACCTCTGACGATATAGATCTCCTCGATCCCCGCCTCCAGACAAGCGTCCAGAAGAGTCTCGATGATGCGCTTTCCGTGGACACGTACCAGAGGCTTCGGTGTATTCAGCGTAATCGGTACCATTCTCGATCCGAAACCCGCCGCAATGAACACTGCGCGCTTCGCACGATACGGCTCCAGCGCCTCGATTCCCTTGTCCGTGATCTTACCGGCATCCACCAGTCCGTCCGTCACCAGCTCCCTGTACACTTTATTGATCGTGCCTAGGGAATACTCGGTGATCTTCTCCAGATCGCGCTGCGTCAGGGCTTCATTTGAACCCTCGAGCGCCACTAAGATATCAAAATGTTTTCTTTGCAGACTCATAAGCATTCACCTGTTCATTTCATCTTATCGTTTTGCAATTTTTGAACAAATTCATTATACACTTCTCACCGAATACCGCAAGCATCAGCAACAAAAAAGAGGCCGTCCCGTTTCCGGGACGACCTCCTGGTCATTTGACTATAAATTACGAAAAACCGTTATACTGTCGGATTACCCGGATTCTGCGGATCGATCGGAGCCTGCGGAGCTACAGGAGCCTGAGCCTGAGGAGCTACCGGGATCTGCGGAGCTACAGGAGCCTGCTGAGGAGCAACCGGCATCTGAGGAGCTACCGGAGCGCCCTGCGGAACTACCGGAGCCTGCGGAGCAGCTGCGAAGTTTGCCATCGGATCTACCGGAGCCGGAGCATTCTTCTTTTTCTTCATTACCAGAAGGATAACTACTACGATAGCAGCTACAGCAACAACACCACCAACGATACCGAGGATCAGACCGATCGGAGCGCCGGAGCCGGAAGACTTGAGGTTAAATGTAGCCTCGATCTTGCTATCCTTGAGATCAAAGAGATTCCACTCGATGTGCTTGCCGCCCTTGGATTCTTCACCGTTGCTCTTGATAACCTTGCCCGGGAGCTCAAGAACGAACTTCATGTAACCTTCATACTGCTCAAGGTAATCAGAAGTAACACCCTGGCTCTTCGCAGAATCAACACCGGAAGAGATATCCCACTCGAGTGTGTACTCGCCGTCATCCTCTGTAAGCTTCAGATTACCGGCATCAACCTTCTTCATCTCGTCTTCGATGCTGTCGAGCTCAACACCCTTACGTGTAGCTACGAAGCCGGCATACTTTGTATTCTTTGCCGACTCGCTGTAATCTTCTACATCCCAGTCAGCATTGGTGAACTTTTCCGCCATATTTGCCCAGGATGAAGTATCTGCCTTACCGGTTACATCAGCAACTGCATAAGTAAAGCTGATATCAGCCGTTCCGTCTGTGTGAACCTCAGTCTTGATCTCATAACGGAGACATCCGCTCAGAGCAAAGACGATAGAAAGGATCAGCATCAGAGCAGAAAATTTCTTTACGAATTTCGATTTTCTATTATCCATTCTTTACCTCCAAAAACTGTGCTCTCGCACACTTCCAATTCTAAATATATTATGATTTTATAATAAAAATCCGCAAACCACAATAACCCTATTTTTCCTAACAATTCCCGAGTATTTTCCGAAAATTAGGGCAATCCGACAAGACAAAAGAAAAACCGGCAGAAACTGATCTTCGAAGATCTGTTCTTCCTGCCGGTCTTCTGGTCGAGGTGACAGGGTTCGAACCTGCGACCCCATGCTCCCAAAGCACGTACGCTACCAACTGCGCTACACCTCGAAAAAGGACACTTGATGATTATATCATGCTTTCGGATAAAAACAAGTGATTTCGAATATGACGGCAAATCGGCAACTCTTCCCGACTTCGATCTAAAGTGTTTAAGATGCTCGAAAAGCTCTAGTCCCCGGACTATTCTTCCGTGAAGAACCGGATCTTCTTTTCGGCCATCGCGTCAACGTTCTGCATGTACTGGATCGGGTCCTTAATGCAGGAGCAGCGCTCGACACGTACGTTTGCGGTGCTCTTACCGGCACTTGCGCATCCGGCCGCACCTTCGCACGAAGATTCATTTATGAAAACGCGCTTGCTCATGCCACCTGCGCCGAACGACAGCACGGACCGAAGATCACTCATCATGGCGACGTTATAGAGACACTCCGTCCCTTCTCTGCAGTAACCGACGTTCTCGTGCCCGCCGAGCGTATCCTTCTGCTTGTACATGTAGTAAGAAAAATATCCGGCCTCAAGAAGCGACGTAGATGCGAACGAAAGCATCGACTCGATCCTCTTAAGTTCCTCTTCCTCCGACCTGACGATCTCTTCTCTTCTAAGCGACGAACGGCGCTTCTTCGAAAGCGAGTGCACCGTGATATTCTCAGGCGACAGTCCTATGATCCTTCGGAGCGAGTCGCAGAACTCCTCGGAACTCTCGCCCGGAAGACCCGCGATTAAATCCGTATTAATGATGGAAAATCCCATCTTCTTCGCCAGTTCATATGCACGCACGAAATCTTGCGCGCTGTGCCTTCTGCCGACACGCGCAAGCGTACTGTCGCAGAGCGTCTGCGGGTTGATGCAGATCCTCCGGACGCTGCAGTCCAGAAGCACCTGAAGTTTCTTTTCCGTGATCGTATCCGGCCGTCCGGCCTCTACGCACACTTCCTTAAGTGAAGAAAGTTCAGGATGCGAGAACACGCCCCGGATAAACTTCTCGAAAAGCACTTCCGGAAGTACTGTCGGCGTTCCCCCGCCAATATACAGCGTCTCGATCTTATCTCCGATCTTCGGAAGCACCTGATCCATCTCATGCAGCACCGCGTCTACATACGAAGGCAGAAGCTCCGTCTTCTTCGGCGCTTCCTGCGAGATAAAAGAGCAGTATGAGCACCGGCTCGGGCAGAATGGAATTCCGATATATATATGAAGTGCGTCAGGCGAAGAAGTGCTCAGGACATCGTCTTCCTTCTTCTGCGTCAGAAACGCCAGGTGTGCCTTATCTTCTCTTACGCCGTATACCGATGTCATCTCTTCTTCAGAAGTCAGTTCTCTTGCGACCTGCGTCGGACGGATCCCTGTAAGAGATCCCCACGGGAAAGCCTTTCCGGTGATCTTTGAAAGCAGGAAATAGAGCTGCCGCTTCACTTCGCGGTTCAGAGGAAGAGTAAGTTCGGAGCGCTTCATCAAGATCCGCTCGCCCTTTGCGGCAGCGTCATCGCAACCGTTCCCGTCCTCTCCTGCGACAAAGGTCTCCACAAAATCATCGGAGACGGAGCTCACAAGCACAAGTGCTTTTTCCGGAGAAATATCGTCCACGATCAAGGGCGCGAGCGCACCGGCATCGCATACGACGGCGCCCTTTTCCTCCTTCGGGATCGAGCCTGTGAACAGGCGCAGGATATCGCTTACGGGATAGTAGTATTCGTGACCTTGAAGACGGACTGTAATGCGGCTGTTTTCCATACGTCACTCCTGACCTTTTACATAGGTGAAGTAATAGTCAGCCACTGTGGACGTCGGCATGTTATAGCTCTTCACGCCGTCCTTCTGCTTATTAGCCTTAAGATACGCATCGTTTGTGGCGTTGGAGACATCTTCCACGATCTTCGGCGGATCGATCGTCTCCCAGTAACTGACGCCGTTGGTGTAATCACGGAAATATCCGCCAACGACCGGATACTGCGCAAGGAATTTCGAAAGTGCCTCACGATCCTTGTTATAAGCGATCTGCAGGTCCTTGATGATCAGGCCGACCGACTCGTAATAACCGCTGTAGCGGAGCTCCGGACAGTCGCTCTCAAGAGCGATCAGAAGACCCGCGAGGTTGGCATCGTTTTCCACGGCATATCCGTGAAGGTGCGACATCTCATGGCAGGCATTGTACGCCATCTCCACAAACGGCACATCGACATTGATATTCGGCTCGGCAAAGAACGGAAAATACAGCCCCACGATGTACGTGTATGACCAGTAATGCGAGAAGTAAACGGGCTTCGGGCGCGCCGCATTTCCGCGGATCTGCGGGAACTTCTTCGCTGATTCCTCGTAAAGATCCTTCATGTCCGAAAGAAAAGCATACTTTCCGCCCGGATAGGACAGGACGCCGTTCTCATCTTCCGTGCACTGAGGTCTCGTCTCGTTGATACTTGAGATGACCCAGGCATACACTTCCTGAAGCTCCTCAAGCGTGTACGTCCGCTTGCCGAATCCGAGCTCCTCATCGAGAGAGTAGCGTGTGTAGTTCAGTCCGTGCAGAAGCATAAACAGGAGATAGATCGCGAAGAGTCCCCAGGCCGTGACTCTTCCGACGTTGTAAAAGTACTTCTTCCCGCGGCCGGCCTTTACTGCTCTGCGGATCCGGATCACCAGCCACGCGATCAGGATCGGCGAGGAAAGGATCAAGGTGACCACAAAGATCTCCGCAAGAGAGATCGGAATGAGATCCGAGATCTTTGCCGGAATAAACGAAAAGAACACGAACCCCGACTTCGCGTAGGCCTCGCCCACACTCGGGAAATTCATCAGGACAGACTGAAGGATGGACAGGAAAGTGATCAGAAGGATCGGCAGAACGATCCCGAAAAACCAGCGTTTCCAGTGCTTTTGGAGCACCGTCTTCACCTTATCCTTATCAAACCTCATTTAAGCACCCCCACATAGCGGAGAAGGTACAGGATTCCCAGCACGACCGGCTGATGCACGATATATACCAGAAGCGAGTGACGGCCGATCCACTCAAAGGGCGTGGAGACCGCCTTTACCGGCTTCGGGGTATTCGGGAAAAGAGTTTCTTTTTTCTTATAGACATGTCTTCCGATCAGGACACCGAGGAAGAAGACACCGATCCATGGGATCAGGCCCATCTCGTCGCCGACCGCAAATGCATAGTCAGGATGTGCATCGATCCCCAGGATCGCGACCCAGCCGCACTTGATCTTCTCGTGATAGAACCTGATCGCCTGCAGAAGCCAGATAAAGACCATAACGATCGTAAAGAGGATCATGTCGCCGCCGCGGCTCTCACGCGAACCCGTCTTCTTCTGCTCGACATGGTCAAAGACCGCGAACAGGAAGGTCGCCACCGTCAGGAGATGCAGGACATTGAAGTACACCGCGCACTCAAGCCCGTACATGCGGTCGGCCATGATCGTGACTGCAGAGAAAGCAAGCGCCACGGCAAGAAGTTTCAGCGAACGCTTGAAGTTGTTTCTCGAGAACTGGCAGCAGACGCCGGAGATTCCGACGAAGATGAAAATAAAGAACGGATGCACAAAGGCCCAGAACCAGTCACATTCCGAGCCGATAAATGCAAATACCTTGTAATTGAAAATATAGCGGAGGTCGTACGCGAAGTGGTGGAGGACCATCATGAAGATGGCGAAGCCGCGAAGCAGATCTAGCTCAAAAGCACGGGTATTCCGAAGTTTCCCGACTTTCTCCTCACCTTCCATGGGATTCCTCACGCATTCGTCGCGATCGCAGCGCCGATCGCGGTCGCGAACTCCGACATCTGCGGAACGACAAAGTTGATGTTATAAAGTTCGGAGAACTTCTTATAGATCGTAGCGCACATCGGTGCTTTTGTCGCCTGTCCGGTAAAGACAACATCCTTCAGGTCCGCATTTCTGGCCGCCAGGACCGCCATCGTACCGATGGACTGGAATACCATGTTAAAGAGGCCGTACGCGATATCGGATTTCGTCGCGTCATCCTGCATCTTACCGAAGTTTGAAGCGGTCGTATCCATCGTCAGGCCCGGGATCGCCGAATGGGAGATATCCCCGATCGTCAGGTCGACGTGATTAAGGTTACCGTCTTCTGCCAGATCGGCGATCATGTCAAAGTCACGGACATTCAGCGCGCAGTTCGCAAGCCCGACAAGTGCACCGCCGCCGACACCGGAACCGATGATATGACGGACTTCCTGCTTTGTCGCTTCGACGAAAGCCGTACCTGTGCCCATGCTGACTACGATCGCGTGCTCGAGTCCGGAAAGGAAGAGTCCGCCCTGTCCGGTCGCGAAGAACTCGGAAATACGGACTGTCGGGATCCCCAGAAGATTCCCGTTCGGGAAAGATGCACCGACACCGGTGATCTTCAGCTGCTCAATATCAGAGATCTTCAGGTCATAAGAATCCATGAACTTTCCCAGCGCGCCAAAAGCGGAAGTAACCGGGTCGTCAGCCTTGACGATCTTATTTCCGATGATCTTCTCGCCGTCCATTCCGACGACTTTGGTGGTACTGCCACCAACATCCAGTCCAACAATGATTCCCATTTTCTACTCCTTAATCTCTTCGGATCTTTAGTACTCCCGGATCGGAAAAGCACTTGTCCCGATCAGCGGGTCTTGATTTCGGCGGCATCGTGATCGCCGATCTTATACACTTTCTGCGGACCGCTCTCATACTCATACTCTTCCACCGTGATCGGCAGGCGGTATACGAGATTGTCCACAGAGATGACATCTACATATGTCTCGTAATCCGTGCGGCTCCAGTAGAACAGCGAACCGCTCGTGATCATGCACGCTTCCCCGTTAAGGTTGGTGCACTGGATATTAAAATCCGGGTTGTACATATAGGATGTCTTCTCCACGTTCGTGTCCGTGAAGAAATACTCAGTCTGTGCCTTCAGGAAATCCACCTCGGATGTGATGCTGTACGTCCGGTAGAGCTTATGTACGCCGTAGATCGGATCAAAGACCGAGAACTGTGCTGCGCCTGCATTATTAACGGCGCTGAGCGATCCGGGAACGATCGATGCACTGATCTTCGTGCCGTCGTATCTGACCATGATCGTCTTATATTCATCCCATGTGTCGCGCATCATCTCGACGCCGACCTCGGTGTACTTATCGTTCTTATCGAGATCTGCCGAGAAGCCGCGGAGACCGCCCTTAAAGGCCTTCACTCCGTACTGGTCACGCATGGTGAACTCTGTTCCCGGAACAACGTAATCCATAAGGTTTCCGCCGTCGTTGACCAGAATGTAGAAAGACTCGCTGTGATCATCCAGTGAAATACTGACCGACTCGATCTCCCCGTCTCCATCCAGATCCAGATCCAGCTCGGCGCGGTACGCGGTAAGATACTTGCCGTCCGAAGTTGTCTCGGACGTCTCACGCATACCGACCAGGCTCGTCGTATCATGGAAAAGCACTGTCTTGTCCGACTCGAGCTGATCCATGCCGGATGCCTTGTTATTGCTGTTGGTCTGTGTAGTCGGCGAGGTCGTCGGCTCCATCTCCGGAGCAACCTTTACGGCGAACGGGTTATGGATCAGAAGCACGAATACGATGACCAGAATGGCCACCGCATCGAAGATCAGAAAACCGATGATAAATTTCTTGTTACGCATCATATCCTAAAACCTGTTACTTCTTCGGTACCAGCTTATCCTTGCCGCCCATGTACATGCGGAGCGGTTCCGGAATGCTGACTGTACCGTCGGCATTCAGGTTGTTTTCCAGGAATGCGATCAGCATACGCGGCGGTGCAACTACCGTGTTGTTCAGCGTATGTGCAAGGTAGTTACCCTTCTCTTTATTTCTGATACGGATGCCGAGACGTCTTGCCTGAGCATCACCAAGGTTACTGCAGGAACCGACTTCGAAGTACTTCTGCTGACGCGGGGACCATGCCTCAACGTCGCAGGACTTGACCTTCAGGTCAGCAAGGTCACCACTGCAGCACTCAAGTGTTCTTACCGGGATATCCAGACTTCTGAAGAAGTCTACGGAGTTCTTCCAGAGCTTGTTATACCAGTCCATGCTCTCTTCCGGCTTGCAGACGACGATCATCTCCTGCTTCTCGAACTGGTGGATACGGTAAACGCCTCTCTCCTCGATGCCGTGCGCACCGACTTCCTTACGGAAGCACGGAGAGTAGGATGTCAGAGTCTGCGGGAGGCTATCCTCGTCCAGAATCGTGTCGATGAACTTACCGATCATGGAGTGCTCGGAAGTGCCGATCAGGTAGAGGTCCTCGCCCTCGATCTTATACATCATGTTCTCCATCTCGGCAAAGCTCATAACGCCGGTAACAACGGAAGAACGGATCATGAACGGCGGAACATAATATGTGAAACCGCGGTCGATCATGAAGTCTCTTGCGTAGGAAAGGATCGCGGAATGGAGTCTCGCGATATCACCCTTCAGGTAATAGAAACCGTTACCGCTGGTTTTTCTTGCTGCGTCGAGGTCGATGCCGTCGAAGGTTTCCATGATATCTACGTGATAAGGAACTTCGAAATCCGGAACGACCGGCTCGCCGAAGCGCTCATTCTCGACATTCTCGCTGTCATCCTTACCGATCGGTACGGAATCGTCGATGATGTTCGGGATCACGAGCATGATCTTTCTGACTTTCTCGGTAAGCTCCTGCTCCTTGACGTCCAGAGCGGCCATCTCGTCTGCCATCGCAGCGACCTGTTTCTTGGCTTCCTCAGCCTCGTCCTTCTTACCCTGGCCCATCAGAGCACCGATCTGCTTACTGATCGTATTTCTCTGGGAACGGAGATACTCAACGCGGGTCTTCGCCTCACGCAGTTCCTTATCGTAGGCGATGACCTCGTCCACGAGCGGGAGCTTCTCGTCCTGGAACTTCTTCTTAATATTTTCCTTTACAACGTCCGGATTGGCACGGACAAACTTAATATCCAGCATTTTTCTGCCTCCAAGTGAAACATATAACTTATAGATTTTACCATAATTACGCGCGCTCGACCATATCCATCATGGTCAGATCAAGTTTTAAGACGACATCCGGATCGAAGTTGATCGTGTCAAATCTTCTCTGCAGACGGTCACATGCGATCTTCGCGCCGCTCTCGGCTTTCGCGGAAGGCAGCATAATGATGTACTGGGCACCGCTGAACTTCGTGAATACATCGCCCTTTCGAAGCGTATCCTGGATCGCCGTGAAAAGCACATCCATGGCGGGTTCGAGGATCTTCGGGTCAAGCATATTGCCCTCGGCGTCAAGAAGTGTCGCAAGCATAACGCAGAAAGTCTGCTCAGATCTGGCCATCATACGCTCGATAAAGCGGAAGATCGCCAGGAACGGCTCGTAATCCTGCCAGTAGGCACCGCGGATCGTACCCGGCTCCTTGAGCTGCTGCATCAGTGTACGGATATTCATCTCGATGGCTTCCGGACGCTCGAGCTTGGCCTGCTTTGACGGCAGTGTCGAATCATAGAATCGGAAGCTGTTTCTTCCCTCTTTCTTTACAACATAGAGCGCACGGTCGGCCTTATCGTACAGGGAGTCCATGGTGTTGCCGTCCTGCGGCGCCAGCGCGATACCGATCGACAGTGTCGCAATGCCGTTCGTGGCCTCCTTAAGGTCCTCATTGACGGCTTCCTGGAAGACATGGATACGTGAGGACAGTTCCTCGATTCCCGGCGGATTCTCGATAAAGATAACGAACTCGTCGCCGCCGAGACGTCCGACGCTGTCATCCGGGAAGAACTCGATCATCATGTGCGCAAGACGGTTCAATACCTGGTCACCCACGATGTGTCCGAGCTTATCGTTAACGCTCTTAAAGTGATCGACGTCGACGATCATATATGCGGCGCTGATGCCCTTGGCAAGAGCAACCTCGATCTTCTGGGTAAGATAGGAACGGTTCCAAAGTCCGGTCATCGGGTCTTTCGAAGCGATGCTCTCAAATCTCTTCGCTCTCTTCTCGGCGAGTCTTCGGAACTCTTCAAGTTCCAGTGTTCTCGCGACACGGCTTCTCATGACCTGCGGGACGAAAGGCTTACCGATAAAGTCAGCCGCACCGAGTTTCAGGCATTCTACCTCAGTCTCCGGGTCTGTTCTCGCCGTTAGGAAAATCACCGGTATGTCTTTGTATTCATGGATCATACGCATCTGGCGCAGTGTCTCCAGTCCATCCATCTCCGGCATGTTGATATCCAGCAGGATCAGATCCGGCAGTCTCTTTTCCAGAAAGCGCAGCGCCATCTGTCCGGACGTGACCAGATTGACCTGATAATACTCATCAAGCGCCTGCTTCGCGAGCGTAAGGTTTGCTTTACTGTCATCTACGACCAGAATTGTCTTCGTTCTATCCACGATGTCATTCTCCTAAAAGATTATTCAGGCTTTCGGCAGCTTCGTCATACTGGAAGTCGCTTAAGTAGTTTCTTGTTCTCTTCAGTCCCAGCTCGACGTCCGGACCCATTTCGAAGTTCATGAGCCACTCGAGCGTCTGCAGGGCAGAATCCTGATCGAAATCCTCGACACTGTTGCGGATATTGATCAGAGCCTGTTTCAGTTCATTCTCCGTGATCGGAAGTTTCGGAGCTTCATCCTCGGCATTCAGCGAATCGTTCGGCAGCTTGATGACACCGCGGGCACGGAGCTCAAGTCCGATATCATCAAGAAGTGACTGATACGAGGACAGAAGGTCTTCGTAATTCGCGTCGATGAACTGGAAGCGTCCGTCGTAGTTGGCGAACTCGTGATCCTTCGCCATTGCGGAAAGATCCATCGCACCGATCGATGCGGCCACGCTCTTTAGGGCGTGCGCTTCTATACCGTATCCGGCATAATCCTTCGCCATTGCCAGTTCGCGCAGGCGGTCGATCTTGATCAGACCGTCCTCATAAACGACCTTCAGCAGGCTGATGTAGTTATCCATGTTATTGCCGCAGTTCAGGAGACCCTTGCTGCAGTCTACGCCGCGAAGCTGTACATCGCCTTCGCCGAAGTGCGGAGCACTGGCCACAGTATGCTGCTTGCGGATGATCATCTCGGCAGGCAGGTTGCTCTTCAAGGATTTCTCCAGCTGGGCAAGCTCGATCGGCTTACTTACATAGTCCTGGAAACCTTCTTTAAAGAACATTTCACGAACACCGCTTACCGCGTTCGCCGTGAGCGCAACGACCGGTACGGTGCGGAAATACTCATCGTCCATCTGGCGGATGATACGGAGTGTATCGATACCGTCGAGATCGGGCATCATGTGGTCCATGTAGATCATATCGAATCTCTGTCCGTCTCGTAACATCTCGATGCACTGCTTACCGGAACCGGCAGTAAATACATGCATCTGATACGGCTCGAGAAGTCCTTTTACGACCTTAAGATTGACGGCGTTATCATCAACGACGAGGATCTTCGCCTCAGGCGCGATGAATGTCTCCTGGAATTCATCCGACTCGAGCGACTCGATCGGCTTCTCGGTCAGTACTGACGCAAATACCGCCGAGTAGACCGGACGGCGGACGACCAGAACGTCCTTATAACCTGTCGAAAGTTCATTCTTATCGAACATGAGAACGACCTTCGGATTACCGTGTGAACTGCAGAACTCACGGATCTCGTGCGAGAATTCATCGAACATCGGCTTACTAACGAAGAAGTAGGAATAGTAGGCATTGGAAGCAGGATCAAGGTCACGCGGCGCCGATGCGAAACGTGCCGATACGCCAAGACGCTGAAGATCGAGTCTGGCCTGATCTCTGTAGATCGCCTTCTCATCGAAGTAGAGGACATGTTCTTTCTTATTCTCGAGGACACTCGCCATCGGTTTCTGCTTGGCAATATACTGGTGAAGCTCGAAGGAGAACGTACTTCCCTTTCCGTATTCACTCTCCACGGAGATCGTACCGCCCATGAGATCCATGAGGCGCTTACAGATCGAAAGTCCGAGACCCGTTCCCTCGACCGCACGGTTCTGGCGGGTGTCGAGTCGCTGGAACGAACCGAACAGTCTCTGCTTATCCTCCGGACGGATACCCATACCGGTATCGGATACATCGAAGTGCAGAAGGCACATATCGCTTGATACCGGCTGATATGCGACCTTCAGGGTGATATGTCCCTGGGATGTGAACTTCACCGCGTTGTTCAGGAGGTTCAGAAGGATCTGACGGATACGGATCTCATCACCGACAAGCTCGCTCGGGATGTGCGGATCGATATTGACCACCAGATCGAGGTTCTTATCCTGCATACGGACGGTGATGATATTGATGATATCGTTAACGACCGACGTCAGCTGATAACGTACGTTGATGATCTCCATCTTACCGGACTCGATCTTACTGAAGTCGAGGATATCGTTAACGATCGCAAGGAGCGCATTACCTGCGCTCTTGATGTTACGGGCATTTTCACGGACACCGGGGTTGATGTCATCTCGAAGGATCATCTCGGTCATACCGACGATCGCGTTCATCGGGGTTCTGATCTCATGGGACATGCTTGCGAGAAAGTCCGCCTTCGTCTGGGAAGCAGCAACTGCTTCCTTCTTCTTGATCTCAACGATCTGGAGAAGATCTTCGGTACTCTGGGATTTCTGGACGAGCGTCTGCTTCGAGCGGTTAATGAAGGATACGAGCGCCATCAGGAATACCTGCGCGATGATCAGGAGCAGGATACGAACCATCAGTTCCTGCGGCGTACTCATCCACGTCAGGAGCGTGTAGTCATAGACCATCCAGAACGCATAGTACATCGCCGTGAAGATCAGGCAGTACAGGTTCGCGCTGAAGTCAAAGTACAGTGAGATGACGCAGGCAACGGTCATAAAGCCGTCCTGCAGGGTTCCGGGGTTCTTGTAATATATGCCGTAAAGCACGACGATCAACAGATAGAGCGTCGTCATCATATACATTTGGAACTTGTAGTTATCCTTCGAGATATGGGTCAGGAGGATCGCTACGACCGGTGTCGTGATACAGAAGATATTGAAGAATTCAGGATACTCTTCGGCATTGGCCGAAAGGATCATGAAGAATACGCAGGTTACAAAATAGATGAGAAGCAGGATCCTCTGTGCATCTTTCTTTTCAAGCAGCATAGTTACTCTCCTTCTCTGCACTGTTCTTTCAGTGACACACCGGACGGAACAACAAACTTCAGCGTTGTCGGCAGTACACGAAGCGAAAGCGACTTGTTATGCTCATCCATCTCAAAAGTCTCCCCGTCTGCCGTAAAATACATCTTTTTCTTCTTTTCGGGAGTCTTTACGGAAACCTCGGAGACATCCATCACATGAACGGCTTTGCCAATCTTATCAAGCTGACCCTTACGCATATGCTTAAGGTTCGGCAGGATCGACAGCGTCGACGGCGCATCGCACAGCATCAGCTTCATTCTGCCGTTCACGGGACATGCATTCGGTATCGGAGAGAAAGAACCGCCATAGACGATGCCGTTAAATGCGGTGATCGATGTCTTTCTTCCCGTGATCTCCTGCCCGTCTGCGATGATGGTATACTGCGCATTTACAAAGGACACCGTATTCTTAATGATCGCCATCTGATAAGGGATCCTCGTTCCGCCGATGGAGACACGGCCAAGGGCATTGACGTCCTCCGCAACACGGGCTTCGTAGCCGACCGAGCAGAAATTCATTGCTTTTCCAAAACCAAAATCCAGAATATCGAGATACATCGGAGTTCCGTTGACGAGATTGGAAAGATTCGAGAACGGTTCCTGCTCGCCGTCAAAGACCTTGAGGATGTCGTTCGTCATGCCGCAGGGGAAAAACGCGACCTCGACCATCGAGAAGTTCGGAATGCCGCTGATCGCACGGCAAAGCGTACCGGAACCGCCGCAGATATAAAGGCGTATGGTCTCATCTTCGAAGATATGGCAGAGTCTGCCGACAAGCACGGTCTCATGACCGACATATTCAGTATTAAAAACGAGGGCACCCATTTCCGGATGGGCAGCGATATACTCGCGGACACGCACAGAGATATTCTCTTTTTCTTTACCCGCACGCGGATTGACGATAAAAAGGTGTTTCATGTATCCGTTATCTTACTGGAACTGGATGTTGGCCAGCGACATATCCCCCCGAAAAAACTACGTTAAGGATACCACAGATAATAATATAAATAAAGTTTGAAAACTACTTTTCGGCGGTTTCTTTCTGATTTCCGGCAGGCTCTTCCGCAACGGCTGCCGCAGCGCCTTCAAGAAGGCTTTTCTCATCCGCGATCACGAGTGATTCTTCCGCATCCTCCATGTCTGCAGTTCCGCCACTCTCGGAAGGTCTCTTCGGGAACGGCATCAGGCGCACAAGCGTATCGAAGGCCGACTTGCCGTACTCACCCACGTTCAGGTAAACATTGCGGAGAATACGGAGTTCCGGCGCCTTGAGTGACTTGACCAGCGCGGAAGCTTTGGAAGCGATCGCCTTCTTCGGGTTCAGCTGCGACGGACGGATCTTCGGCATCATGCTGCCGAAAAGTGCTTTTTCCTCGGCACGGTGACGGCGGGCCAGCTCCTTCTCCTCCTTACGGTTCATCGAATAAAGCTCGCGCCATGCATTATAGTTCTGGCGTGTCGGCTCACTCTTCGTCATCACGGCATCCACACCGCCGTAGATCGTGCCGCCCACCTTATCCGAAAGCACTTTCATCTCGCCGGAGATACCGGTCAGGAAACCGAGACGCTTCTTGATACCGAATAGCGTCGTCACCGTCACGATGATGTCGCAAAGCAGAATGACCGTGCAGATCGAAAGGACTATGATCTTGGTGATCTCGTAGTTGTGGTGGAGGACCCACAGGGTCGTCGGATGGAGCACATACATGCCGAAAGAGCAGGCGATGCCCCAGTACATGGTAAACTTCGGGCAGATAAATCCCATGAAGTTATACTTCTCATTTCTGTAGTCCCACCAGCGCATCTCGAAGATCTTGTAGAGGATAAATCCTGCCCAGAACTCGACGAATGTGCAGATAAACGCAGCGCCGAAGAACAGGAGGAAGAAGTTATACGCAATTGGCTGAAGAAGGAGGATAACGCCGTAAAAACCGATACCATAGACCGGACACAGCGGACCGTTTAAGAATCCGCGGTTGATAAAACGTCCTTCATCGTAGCCATAGTAGATGACTTCGAGCACCCATCCGATGACCGCATAGATGAAGAACATACAGTATGAATCCAAAAACGGATAAAAATGCATAATAAAATCCCCTTCTTACAATCTTTAAGATTATAGCATTTATCTGAGCAGATTTGCTATAATATCGGTAATCTTTAATAATGCGTGATCTCCCGAGAGTCCGAAACGCGTTCCCGCGCCCTGATTCTTCGGAGAAAGAAAGGAATTATCTCATGGCAAATCCATATCTCCCTATGTGGGAACACATTCCGGACGGTGAACCGAGAGTATTCGGCGACCGCATCTATATCTACGGCTCACACGACAACCCGGACACAGACGAATTCTGCGACTTCTGTCTGAAAGTATGGTCCGCACCGGTTTCCGATCCGACCAACTGGACATCCCACGGCATTGCATTTGCCACACGCAACTTCCCGGGTCACCCGTCCGATACCGACTGGACTGACGGACGTCTCTTCGCACCGGACGTTGTTGAAAAGGACGGCAAATACTATCTTTACGCATATATCCAGAACGCACCGGGCTGCGTTGCCGTTGCCGATAAGCCGGAAGGACCGTTCAAGCTCCTTTCCCGCTATAAGCACAATATCGAAAATCACCCGGACGGCGGCATCTTCATCGATCCGGGCACGCTCGTCGACGATGACGGACGTGTATATGTCTACTGCGGATTCCTCCGTTCTTACATGTTCGAGGTAAATCCGGACAATATGTACGAAGTGATCGACGGATCATTCAAGATGGACATCATCCCTAACACTGCGCCGTTTAACTTCTTCGAGGCATGCTCTCCCCGCAAGATCAACGGCAAGTACTACATGATCTACTCTTCCGCTGAGCCGACGAGCCAGCTGGTCTATGCAGTATCCGATTCCCCGACGGGTCCTTTTGAATATAAGGGCACGCTCATCGATTCCGGCTGCGATTATCCGGGCGGAAACGATCACGGTTCGGTTGCCAAAGTCGGCGATCAGTGGGTCGTCTTCTATCACAAGATGACCAACGGCTCCATCATGAGCCGTGTCGGCTGCGTCGACAAGCTCGAGCTTAAGGAAGACGGCACCTTTACCCAGGCGGAGATGACTTCCCAGGGCTTCGAGGATATCCTCAATCCTTACCGCGTCACCAACCCGCAGATGGCCTGCGTACTTACCGAAGGCGCAACGATCACCGAGAGAAACTCTTTTGAGCAGTGCATCACCAAGATCACCGCAGGTTCCGTCATCGGATTCAAATACTTCGACTTCGGTTCCCATTCCGGCAGCGCCATGAAGTGCCAGCTCAAGCTCGATAACTGCTACATGAGCGGTACCATCCATATCTTCGCGGACGGCGTTCCGATGGATGCCGTGAAGAAGTATGCGCGCCCGATCTACCCGGATGAGCCGGATGCCGAGGCAAAGAAAGCCGCACTCGAAGATACATCCTCTAAGGTCTACGGATTCAGCGGCAAGCTCCTCGAGGAATTCTCCTCTTCCGATTACACCGGCAAGTTCGGTCTGTCCCGTGAAGGACATGAGATCGGCTCCGTGAAGTTTACTCCGGACTGCAAGGTCGTAACTGCAGATGTCGAGGGCCTTTCCGGCAAGCACGCCATCTATCTGCTCGTCGAGAGCCAGTACAAGGGCTGGGGCGGACACTACATGGACGGAAGAAACCTCTTCGATCTGTTCGGCATGCTGTTTAAGGTCTGATAGATAGTTGAAACCGGCAGGGCCGCGCACCGGAGATCCGGGCGAGTGCTTTTGCCAAGAAAAAGAAGGAAGGCAGGGCACGCCAACCAAAATACGGTACAGATGCTTTTGCCGAAGAATACTGGAAGAATGAAGGTACACACATATGAGCGAGATCTATGTTGTTGGTCATAAGAACCCGGATACCGATACCGTCGTATCTGCGATGGCATATGCGGCGCTGAAGCACGCGCTCGGCGAGCAGGATTACATCGCCGCCCGTCTCGACCACCTGAGCGACGAGACCAAGCGTATGCTCACCCGATTCGGATTTGAGACACCGCTTCGTATCAGAGATGTCAGAACCCAGGTGCAGGATCTGGACTTCGATACACCGCCGGCGCTGAATGCCCAGGTCACTCTCGATAAAGCATGGAGAACGATGTCCGAGGGCAAGATCTCCGTCATCCCCGTCATCAACGAGGACGGCACGCTTTACGGAACACTCTCTTCCGGCGATATCGCCTCCTACAACATGGAGACGATCAACAACCCGCATATCGACAACCTTCCGCTGTTTAACCTCTTAAGCGTTCTGGAAGGCCGGATCGTCAACGAATGCGATACCACCACGGATTCCATCTCCGGCGAGATCTGCATCGCACTTCCGCAGAACAACGAGAACCTCCTGTTCTCTTCTAAGGATTCCATCGTCTTCTGCGGCAACCAGCCGGATATGGTCAAGCGCGCACTTGAGATCGGCGTTAACTGCCTGATCCTCTGCCAGACCGACGTCGACCCGTCCTGGTTCTCCGAGAAAACAAACACATGCGTGATCTCCACGCCTCTTGATGCCAGCAAGGCAGCCAAGCTCATCTACCAGGCGCTCCCGATCTCGAGAGCCTGCTACACCGGCGAGATCCAGTGCTTTCACCTCGACAACTACATCGACGATGTTAAAGAAGTCGTCCTGAAGAGCCGTTTCAGAAGTTATCCGGTTCTCGATGAAAACAACAAGGTCATCGGAACGCTCGCAAGATTCCACCTCCTCCGTCCGAGAAGAAAGAAGGTCGTACTGGTGGACCATAACGAGCTCGCACAGTCCGTTCCGGGTCTCGAGCAGGCGGAGATCCTGGGTATCATCGACCACCACAGGCTCGCGGATATCCAGACCACACAGCCGATTGCAATGCGTAACGAGCCGGTCGGATCTACGAATACGATCATCACGGAACTCTATCAGGAGAACGGTGTCATGCCGTCGCCGAAAATGGCCGGACTGATGTGTGCCGCGATCCTGTCCGATACCGTTATGTTCAAGTCGCCGACCTGCACGCAGCGAGATATCGCAATGGCTGAGCGTCTCGCACGTATCGCCGGTGTTTCTATCGACGAACTGGGGCACGACCTCTTCAATGCTTCCTTCGACACCAAGACCGTCGAGGATCTCATGAAGTCCGACTTTAAGGAATTCCATATCGCAGAGCATACTCTCGGTGTTGCGCAGATCGTCTGCATCGATTCGTTCAAGATGCTCGACAGAAAAGACGAGTTCATCACTCACATGAATAAGCTCCGCACCGAACGCGGCTATGACTTCGTGATCCTGATGCTCACCGATGTCCTGCAGGAAGGAACCGAGCTGCTCTATGTAGGCGACGATGATACCATCCGCTTCGCCTTCAACGTCGAGCCGAAAGACAACCACGTCTTCCTCCCCGGCGTCATGTCGAGAAAAAAGCAGATCATCCCGATGCTCACCGCTTTGTGGGGATAAAAAACAAACAGAGTCGGTTACTGCTTCAACAACTGATTATCAAATCACCAAATTATCAAATCATCAAATCATTAAATCATCAAAAGCAGCACGAATTCGGCGAATCGTGTTGCTTTTGTCATTATTTGTCGAAAAACAATCGATTTATGCTGCCTCTTTTACTTGTATAATCTTGTCACACAGGTGAAGGAGGTATCACGTGATCGCCGCACAGTTTTATCAGCTCGCACTAAAGTTTCGAAGCAGACACCTATCATTTATTCATCAGCAAGCAGACCCGCTCCCTGCCATTTCCATTGGCAAACGCAGAATAAACGGGAAAGACGTGGAAGTGATACGTGTCTATCAGCATGAAAACAATTCCGCAAAACGATTGCAGTTTAATACTTCTTCGCCAAAATCAGACAAGTGGAAAACTCTGATGGCCAAGAAGGCGGCTCTCATCTCACGAGAGAACAATCTCGAATTTAAATCTTTCTTAAACAGACCTCTTGATATGCCGGCAGATCACTTCACCTCGCAAAAGAACGATATACGAGTTTATACATACAGCCGCGATGCTTTTGATAAACTGGAAGAGTTAAATGACCGGTCATTTCAAGGAGGTTATGAATTTGATGGTCATTACTTCCGTTCAAAATCCGAACTCATGATGGCTCAGTTGTTTACAGAGCTAGGATTGGAATACAAATATGAAATTCCAGTAGTGATTGGCCAAGTCCGGTATTACGTAGATTTTGCCGTTTACTGTCCGGAAACAGCACGATTCTTCTTTGTTGAGCATTTCGGTCGGATGTCAGACGAGGGTTATAGAAACCGTACATTTCAGAAAATCACTTCCTACTCACAGAACAACCTCATCGAAGGTTTGGACATTCTTTATACATACGAACTTGCAGAAGGCGGGTTCTTCATTGACGTAATAAAGAGCAAAATCCTCTCTATCGTTGCCGCGCAAGTTATGCTGAGTAGTTAAATGTCGCTGATTACGTTTCTTTTTATTCTTAACAAACGACAAATACAGCAACAATCCTCATTTGTCGCTATTATTGTCTCCGAAAAGCACTTGCCCAGCGACATTTACAGTAACTTTTTCCATTTGTCGTCACTTTTGTCGCTGAAAGAGCACTAAACAGAAACAGAAACAGCAACAATCGTCATTTGTCGCTGATTCTGTCGATCAACATACGCGATAAGCAACACAAAAAGCAACTACTCCTCAGTAACTTCGCATTTCCTTACTTTCCGCCAGTTCAGAAGGATAATTGTACAGATCACAACCACTTCTGCGCTCAAAGTACCGTAGACCGCTGCTTTAGACGGACCATAGAAGTGATACCCGTCTTTCCACATGATCTGGTTCATCACTAGGATCACTCCGATATTCATGATCGCACCGAGGATCAGGGCTCCGATATTCAGGATCAGCACCTCCGATGCGACCTTACGGAAGATCTGCCACTTCGTAAATCCCAGTGCCTTATAGATCGCGAACTCATGCTTTCTCTTATCGTATGCCGCAGTAAACGCTGCGTTGATCGTCACCAGAAGAACGACGGCCACCAGCACGATCACTGCTGCGAAGATATAGTACATGAAGCCCATCTGCTCTTCGACTTCGTCCACATACGATTTAGACGTTTCAAACATGACGTGCGGGTATTTCACGGCCAGTTCCGCGGCCGTTCTCTCCAGATTGGATGCCAGTTTCTCATCGCAGACGCCATCGTTACTGACAATAAGCATACACCTTGTTCCGACGTTTTCTACGACGCCGCAAAACCGCATGCCCTTTCCGTCAAATGTAGAGGCCAGTATGAACTTGGAGTCTTTCTTGATCGGTTCTCCGATCTTCACACCCGCATTATTTGCCAGCTGCTCACTCATCACCATTTCACGGTCATGCAGCACGATATCTTCCGGAAAAAGCTGTGTCCGCTGCTTAAAGATCTCGAAGTCCGCCGGGCTTTGGAAAAGGAATCCCTCCATCTGGCAGTTAAAGAGCATGATCGACTCAAAATCCACATAACGCACATTGACATAAAGGATCGTATTGGCATTCTCGGGAAGCTGCTCCTTCAGTTCGGTCTGCATCTTATGATATTCTTCGATCGCTTCGGAACTGTTTCCCTTCGTGTCGATCAGGAGATATCTGGTCGATTCGGACTTCGACTGCCGGAAGGTCTCAAGCGGATTATCCACATACATACCGCCGATAAAGCAAACCGTGATGAAAGACATCATCAGAAGCAGCACCATCGATCTGGCCATATTGCTGCGGATATACGACAGCGCTGAAAATGGTCTGATTCTCATATCCGTCATACTCCCTTCACCGAAACATCCGAGATGCTTCCATCCCAGATCTTCACGATCATGTCGGCACCCTCGATGATACTGGTATCATGCGTGATCACGATGACCAGTCTGTCCTTTGAATACTCTTTTAATCTGTCCATAACGAGGAACGCATTCTCGTGGTCCAGAGATGCCGTCGGCTCATCCGCGAAAAGCACTTTCGGGTCGTTCATCATCGCTCTGGCAATTGCGACTCTCTGTCGCTGGCCGCCGGAGAGTTTCGTCGGTTTATGGTGAAGCTCACTCTTCTTCAGTCCGATATCCAGAAGAAGCTTTTCCGCCTTAGTTCTTGCTTCGCTGACCGGGATCGTCGCCGCGACCGTCGCATTATCCAGCGCCGTCATGTAGTTGATCAGATAGTGTCTCTGGAACACGAAGCCGAACTCATATCTTCTTAAGTGCTGCTTGTCCGACTCGTTGATGCTCACAAGTGATTTTCCGTTATAAAGAACATCGCCGGAAGTAAGTTTTTTCAGTGTGGACATCGTATACATCAGCGTGGATTTACCGGAACCGGAAGGTCCGATGATACCGACCAGTCCCTTATCCGGGAAGGTGATATTCATGCTCTTCATGGCATAGACCTTCTCTTCTTTATCCATATCGTAGATCATGGTAGCTTCTTTTAATTCAAACATCTTATTTGCTCCTTCTTATCACATCTTCCATCAGGATTCGATGGTGTCGATCGTCTGTATCTTTCTCATTCCGTTCCAGATCGGGATCTGCGCAATTCCGATCAAGGCCAGGAATACCGCAAGTATCCTCGGTACCGCATCCGGCCGCCAGAGCTTTATCGCCACACCTACCGGCTCATAAAGGAAAACATTCAGGCAGAATACCGTGAGCCAGCTCAGGACTGATCCGACAACGAGGGCGATGCCGATACAGATAAGGATCTCTTTGAGCGCCATCACATAGATCTCACCGGTTGAAAAACCGATGGAATGAAAGAGACACCATTCGTTATGTCTGTCCATGATATGCAGTGAAAGCACTACCGCCACACAGATCAGAAGCAGCGCTCCCGATACGGAGGTAAGGATCGTCTGCACGATATCCATCGATCCGAGGGAATCCTTATGCGCTTTCAGTGCTTTTTCCTGGTTCGAAAAGTAAAGCGGATCATACCCTGCTTTTCTGCAGGCTTCCGCGCCATCCAGAGTGCTTCCCTCTTCCATCATGATCAGTTCACATATATCGTTCTCTCCGGGCTGCGTGATTCCGAAAGCCAGATAGTAATCTGATTCCACGGATCCTACGACCTTATACTTACTTCCCAGATACGAAAGAAGATTATTATCGTTCCTGTGGTTATTCAGGAGTTTCTTCTCAACCACGATCTCACCCGGTTTTTCCGGCATTCTTCCGGAGAGCAGTTTTCCGTCCATATGCGCCAGAAACTCCTCGCAGTCTTTCGTATCTCCAAAGAGATAACAGTCTATACTGCTGCTTCCGATGACCGAGTTGAGCATAACATACTGCCATGCAAAGGGCTTGCAGTCGATCACGCCTTCCTGCGCGGCGATCTTCTCACATACGGTTTCAGCAACTTTCCACGCATCCGTCAGGAACTCTTCGCCCGATTCATAATCTTCCGAGTTCAATCCGAGATCAGAAGATATGATCTGAAGTCTTCCAAAGGGATCAACATCAGCTTTCCTAAACGGTTCATCGATTCCTCCGATGATATAATTCGTTACATAGATCATCAGCATAAAGACGGACAGACTGATGATGAGTGCCGTCGTCCTCACCCGGTTATTCCGTATATACGGCCACGGTGATAATTTCGATTTTGCCTTGCTCATTGGCACATACTGTCTCCTTCATTTCTTTTCTGTACTCACTTTACTAAACCTGTTTTATGCAAAAAAGTGACCACAGTCACGTTTTGAAACATGACTGTGGTCATAGTGCTTTTCAATATGGATCTTCGAAAGTCCCCAAAGGGGCTTGGCATGCCCTTTCGAAGCGAAAGGATCAGACGGCTACGAAGAACTTCAGGATGAAGATCAGGGACAGGATGTATGTCAGCAAGGAAACTTCCTTGTGCTTTCCTGTGAAGACTTTGATTATGGTATAAGAGATCAGCGCAAGACCGATACCGTGTCCGATGGAACCGGAGATCGGCATCGCCAGGAGCATGATACCTACAGGAGCCATCTGGGAGATATCGTCGAACTTGATTTCCTTGAGATTGCTGAGCATCAGGATACCAACATAGATCAGTGCGGAAGAAGTCGCCGCTGTCGGAATGATCGCCGCAACAGGTGCAATGAACATGCAAAGCAGGAACATGAATCCGCCGACCAGAGCAGTAAGACCGGTTCTGCCGCCCGCCTCAACGCCGGAAGCCGACTCAACGAATGTGGTAACTGTGGATGTACCGGTTACAGAACCTGCAACAGTACCGATCGCGTCAGAAAGAAGTGCTTCCTTCATCTTCGGCATATTGCCCTTCTCATCGAGCATCTTCGCACGGGAAGCCGTACCGACAAGAGTTCCGATCGTATCGAACATATCGATGAGGCAGAAGGTAATGACCAGCGTAATGATCGTAAACCATCCGATCTCCATGAATCCGTCGAAGTCCAGACGGAACAGTGTGGTGTCAGCAAGATCCTTGAACGGAGGAACGAAAGATTTACCACGGAGATTTGCGAAAGGATCGATATCAAAGAAGATCGCTTCTCCGGCCCAGAAGATCGCGGAGGCAATCATCATGCCGTAGAGAACGGCGCCCTTTACTTTCTTGTGGTTCAGTGCGATGATCGCGAACAGTCCGATAAACATCGTCACGATCGTCAGGATCATCATATTGTAACCGTCACCGAGCTTATCTCTTGCAGAAGAAGCAGTTAGGGAGCTGAAGAAATCCGACATCGCATAGAAGGTAGTCGTATTTCCGGCAGCATCCTTAACCTGAACGCCGGCATTAGAACCGAAACCGATATTCAGGAGCATAAGGCCGATCGCAGGTCCGATACCGAGGCGGACGCCCAGCGGGATCGCCTGAACGATTTTCTCACGGATGTTCAGAAGGGAGAGAACGATAAAGATCATACCCTCGATGAATACGATAACCAGTGCACTCTGATACGCGTGCAGCTGGCTCATTCCCGTAAGTCCGGAGATATTCGCGACAACCAGCGCAAAGAAACTGTTTAAGCCCATGCCCGGTGCCATTACGAACGGTTTGTTCGCCAGGAAAGCCATACAGAACGTACCGATCGCCGACGCAATACATGTCGCAAGGAAAACGCCGTTCCAAAGAGGATCTCCTTCCTTACCGAATCCGACAAGCAGACTCGGGTTGAGTGCGACGATGTAGGCCATCGTCATGAACGTCGTCAGTCCGGCTACTACCTCGATACGGACATTCGTTCCGTTCTTTTTCAATTGAAACATCTTATCCATTCCAATACCTCCTGTGTTTCCAATTAGATTTATAAAGGATAGATGCAATTACCAACGAACAAGGGAATTGTACACAGACTGCAGCATTACAAGTGCAAATATGATAAAGGTCAGGAATACGATACTGATGACCAGACCCGCGATCGCAAGACCCTTTCCCTTTTTCATATTATGGTTACAGTCACTGATTCCGACGCAGGAAAGAATGAGCGCAACAACCAGACCAAGGAGTGCAATATACGAAGGAAAAATAAGAGATACCAAAGAAAGAACGAATCCCGTGATACTCACACCGCTGTATGAACGGTTGTCCACATAGATCTGCTGCGGGTAGAACTGCTGCTGAGGATAGAACTGCTGCGGCTGCGGATAGTAATTGATCTGGTTCATAAATCCGCAGTACGTGCAGTACGGGTTATTCGGCTGAAGCTGCGCTCCGCATCGCGCGCACTGAAACACGCCCTGCGGCGGCATCTGATTATAACCACCATAATTTGTTGACATAGATTCCCCCTCGAAAACCTTTCTGATCTTCCGATCATGCCTCTACTCAATCAGTATAACATTTCTTAGTGTTTCGTATCACCGTAAACGAATTATTTCTCCCGATACGTTACATACTTCTGTACATTCGAGATCTCACCACCCGCAGATACAGCAGTAGTGGAAGTCTCGTTAGTTACCTTCACATACTTGTACATCTTCTTATAGTCTGTGTAGGTGCTAGTATAATAATCGAATCTCAGCATACGCGGAGTGCCCTTACCATCTTTAGAATTATTTCCAACACCTGTTCCCATATATCCGGAACAATTGTATGTTGCAGGTGCACTGGATGCCGCATAAGAAGCAACATATCCTTGTGATCCTCTAGGATAATCCGTAGGTGATTTGAATGCATAGAAATATCCATACCAGTATCCCGCAGAACCATAAGTGCCCTTTTTATCGCATATTGCTCTATCCATAACATTACGGTATACAACATTATACATCCAATGCCAATATACATATCCGGCCCAGTTATTTGATACTTCCCGCTTCGTGCTTCCATTGTCGTAGGCCGAATAGCCGGAGCTGTTAAAACTCATATATCCGGTATCAAATCCGCTTGGAACACTTGCATATTCACATGAGCCACTGCCGGTCTGCTTCCAGTAAGAACCATCAGCTGTCCAGCCGCTTAAACTGGAACTCTCACTCTCAGTTCTCTGGGTACGAGTGTATCTCCATTCTTCGCTGACAATCTGCGCACCAGCCGGCACACTACTCGCCGGAACCGGACCTTTAACAGGTTTTAATTTCCAGTGTGCATAAAGTGTCGTATCTGATGTGATAGCTACCGTGGAAGTAGAAGTGATTTTCGATCCGCCACTTGCCGCAGTATACCAACCTTCGAAACTATAGTAGTCTCGAGTCGGAGTTGGAAGATCACCATATGTTGAATCGAAGGTAACGCTCTTGGACGGAGTGGATACCGAGCCGGAGTTTGCATTAAACGCAACTGCATAACTGTTCGCCGTCCATTGCGCATAAAGTGTGTGATCCACATTCATCGTTACCGAAGTAGAACCTGTAATCTGAGTTCCACCCGTTTTTTCAGTATACCAACCAGCGAATGCATAGCCCGTCCTTGACGCAGATGGCAACGTACCGTATGTTGAACCGTACTGAACCTCAACAGAATCTGCGGATGCGGATCCGCCATTTCCATCGAAAGAAACATTCACTATTACAGTGGTATTCTGAGGTGTCGTATCTTTGGGCGCAGGTGTTGTTTCTTTCGGTGCCGGAGTTGTCTCCTTCGGCGCAGGTGTTGTTTCTTTTGGTGCCGGAGTTGTCTCTTTTGGTGCCGGTGTCGTAGCCTGTGTTGTATTATCTTTCTGTGTTGTATTATCTTTCTGCGTCGTTTCCGCAGTATTCGAAGAACCGGTGGAGATCGTCAGAACGACACTGTCACCCGGTTTTACCTGCGTTCCCGGAGCAACACTCTGGTCGCAGACAAAGCCCTGCTGGATCTCCGCGCTTTCTCCGGTAACGGTACTTACATTCAGACCGTATCCTTCCAGAAGACGGACTGCCACTTCCTGCTCCGTGTTAATGACATTCGGCATTTCAATCGTCTCCGGACCGAGAGAAACAGTGATCCTGATCTTCGTTCCCTCATCGACCTCGGTGCCGTATTCGACATCCTGTGAGATGACCTTGCCGGCTTCGACATTCGGATCGTGAACCTCAATGATCTCCGGCTCACCCAGTCCGGCCTGCCTGAATTTCTCAATAGCATCCTCTTTTGTATCCCATACCACATACGGAACCTTTGCGATACCGTTCTGCGCCTGTTCAACGCCTTTACCGGAACTGATCGTTAAGTAAACTGTTCCGTATTCATATACCAGTGTATCCGGATTCGGCGACTGAAGCACGATCTTACCGGGTTCGATATACTCGGACTCGACGTTTCCTGCCGTAGCCACGTTGATCTTCAGATCGCGAAGTGTTTTTATCGCCACATCTTTATCCATCGACTCGAGCTGCGGTACCGAGACCATCTTATCCGGCACTTTCACCTTCGACGAGAAAAGGGAGCGGAAACTGATCACACCGGTAGCAAGCAGCGTGCCGAAGACCACGAGCGCAAGTAAGATTCCTGCAAGCGAAACTTTCAGCCACAGCGGCCACTTGAAAAGATCGATTTTCTTAATCTTTCCGTATCTTCTCTTCGCCGGCGGATCGGCCTCGAGTTCTTTCATAAAAGCAGCGACATCAGCGGTTCTGTCTTCGATCTGCACATTCATCGCATTCAAGATGGCATTCTCTCTGGTCTGGGAGATATCTTTCACCAGCTTATGCGGTTCAACGAGGATCTCTTTTTTCTGCGATTCAATCTTCGCACGGCGCTCCATCGCGTCCGGCGGAGTTTTGCCGGTGATCATCTTGTAAAGTACGGCACCCATCGCGTACACATCCGTATGCGGGCCCTGGTCACCTCTGCTTCTGTACTGTTCTTCCGGAGAGTATCCGGGTTTAATAATGACAGTCAGGCTTCGGCTGTGCGATGTAGTCGCAAATCTTGATGCACCGAAGTCGATCAGCTTGACCTGTCCGTCCTTGGTCAGGAAGATATTATCAGGAGCAATATCTCTGTGGATGATGCCTTCCGCGTGAACGACCTGAAGTGAATTGAGAAGCGGCCAGATCATTTTCACTGCTTCATCCTCGGGGATCGTCTTTTCTCTTCTCAGACGCTCCGTGAGCGTCTCGCCCTCGAGATACTCCATCACGATATAAGCTGTGCCGTTCTCTCCAAAACTGTCGAATATCTTTACGATACCCGGTTCATTCTGAAACTTCGCGAGACGCTTAGCCTCATCGAGAAATTTCAGAAGCCCGTCGTTAAACTGTTCCTTTTTATCGCCACTGAAGATCGTAATGACCGACTGTCCGGGCATTCTCGTTGAGAACTCATTCGGAAGATATTCCTTGATCGCTACCTTCTGTTCGAGCACTTCATCCCACGCGATGTACGTTACGCCGAATCCGCCGAATCCGAGGACACGTCCGATGATGTAGCGGTCATGAAGAAGCGTTCCCGGCTGCATGTGGATCGCTTCCTCCGCCGGAGTTCCCTCAACAAATCCGCAGAACGGGCATACACTGAAGCCATCGTTCACCAGTTCCATACATCCTAAACATCTTCTACTCATCTTCGTACCCGTCCCCTCAGAATGTGTAGTTCTTGTATATATCGCCCAGAGGTGCGTAATAGTCCACCTTGATCTTGTCCTCGAAGCACTCCTCGTTTACCGGGATCTGCCCGTCCGAACATCTCGAGATCATGAGCATGTTCTGGTAGTTGTTTCCGAGCATCCAGGAAAGAAGTCTCTCCGCTGCCGCGATCTCGTTCTTGCTTCCGTTTCCGATACTCCATTCATATGTGAAAGACGCCACGGCCTCCTCCGAGTCGAAATACACATACGCCTTCTCGTAATTCGTCAGCGTGCTTCTTACATCGTTCATGCACATCGACGAGGAGATCATGACCGCGCAGGTATTGCCGCCGTTATTCATGAAACCACTCTTATCTGCCGATGCTTTTGACTTAAAGTTCTTCGCGATCAGCTCTTCGTAATCTTTGTCGAATGCGATCGCCGCCGATCCAAAATCACTGAGGCTTCCGAATGTTCTCTTCGAATAATCGATCTGCGTATCACCCTTCGTGATGATATATGCGACCGGCACCTCGATGCCGAGCGGGACACACTTCTTATCGTCGTAGTAATCCTCGTACTTATCGAGGAAGAGGCAGTCCTTTGCCTGGTCCGACTTAAGAACTTTGCTCACATCTCCCGCCTGCTCGAGCACATCGTCCGAAACCCCCGTACTCTCGAAGAGCGTCGGAAGCTCACCTTCTTCTGCGGCTGTCTCGAGTTTGCTGAAGTATTCGCTTTCGGAAAAGCACTCCGCCTCGATATTGACGTTCGGATATATACTTCTGAAGTCTTCGATGACCGCGTTCATCGCCGTCTCTTCATCCGAACCTTCATCGGCGCAGTACCAGATCGTGATATCCGCGTCCTTCAGGATCTGAACCGCGCGCTTGTTCTCGTAGTACTTATATAGGAAAAACCCTGCTGCCGCGAGAATCAGGACCGCTGCCACGATGCCGAGGAGCCTTCTTGTGAATCTTCTCTTCTTTTCTTTCTTGATCGTGACGATCTTTCTGTTATTATCAATGGCCGAGATAAAATCACTGACGGAACTGAAACGCAGATGCTTATCGACCGCCATGGCCTTCATGATCGCATTACTTAAGTTCTCGGGGATCTCCGGATCGAGTTCACGGGGATACAGTACCGTATCCGCGACCTTACGGTTCGTCGACTCATCCGGCTTAACGCCCGTAAGCATTACATAGAGAGTCGCGCCGAGCGCATAGATATCGGTCCACGGACCGATATTTCCGGTGTTATCGTACTGTTCCGCCGGTGAATAGCCCGGCTTTAAGATAATATCGATGACATCATCCGTGCTGTCCGCGAGTTTCGCCGCGCCGAGGTCAAGAAGCTTGATCTTCAGCTCATTACCCGAACAAAGATAGATGTTATCCGGAGCAACGTCTCTGTGGATAATGCCGCTCTGATGAAGAGATGTCAGTGCTTTTCCGACTTCACGGACTACCATGATGGCGAAGTCCTTATCGACCTTGCCGTCCGTCTCCTGCATATATTCCTTCAGCGTCTGGCCCTCGAGGAGTTCCATGACGATATACGCTGTACTGTTGTCTTCGAAAAACTCGAATACATTCGGGATATTCCTGTGCGTGCCGAACTTCGCCATCGTGCGCGCCTCTGCCAGGAAACGGTCTTTTCTGTATTCGAATTCCTGGGCGGACTTACGGTTTACGATAACTTCTTTTTCCCCGGCAGCACGTGTCATAATGCGCGTGACGAAGAACTCCTTGACCGCCACAATGGTCTCGAGCTTACTGTCCCATGCGCGATAGATTATGCCAAATCCGCCGGATCCTACGGCCTTGCCGATGAAATATCTCTGGGCAAGGACAGTTCCGGGCAAAAGATGAATCGGTTCAACAGGGTTGTTGTCCACGATTGTTCCGCAATGTGGACAGACTTCAAAATGTTCGTCGAATTCTTTAAAGCAGGAAAAGCACCTACGCATTCCACTTCTCCTTTGGGGTTCAAAATAGGTTTACCGATCAGCCGATCAGTTGATGTACGTCTCCCATGTAAAGTCTTCTCCGCAGAGAGGAATGAGGAGGTACTTGCCATCGCCGAGCTCGAGTTCGTCCTTACCGGCGATCTTCTTCGTCTCGGTAATGATGTCACCGTTCAGATACGAAAGGCCGCTGCCCTCACCTGTCTGAACATAGAACTCTCTCTTCTTCGGCTCATAGATCAGCCAAAGGTGCTTCTCTCTGGACACCGTTACATCCTTGGAGATCACGATCTTATTCGAGGAGCCTCTGCCGATCGAGTTCTTGCCGGCATAGATGCTGAAGCTCTCACCGAGATGCTTACCGCCGATGCAGACGAGCCAGCCGACGACCGGATCCGCTGCGTCTTCGGTATTGCTGCTTCCTGCGCTGAAAAATCCGACGGTCTTTCCCTCGGAACCGGATACTGCAGATCTTACAGCCTCTTCAAGAGATACCTTCTCTTCGGCCTCCTCAGGCTCGGAAGGCTCATCAGGAAGCTCCACACTGACAGCAGGCTTCTTCGGAGCCGGCTGGTCAGGAATATTGACCTTCGGAATGACGTTGTCCGCGTACGCTTCAATTCCCTGCTTAGACGGAGCAGGCATCGGAGCAGGTACCGGAATCGGTGCAGGAGCTGCCATCGGTGCCGGTGCGGGAGCCTGGGCAGGTGCCTGAACAGGCATACCGCAGAAGCGGCAGAACTTCGCATTCGGGGCAAGTGCTTTTTTACAAGCAACACAAGTGCCAAACTGAGCGGGAGCGGCTGCAGGTGCAGGAGCTGCCATCGGTGCCGGTGCCGGCATAGGCGCCGGAGCAGGCATCGGAGCCGGCATAGGTGCGGGCATCGGTGCAGGTGCGCCCATCGGAGGCTGCATCTGCGGAGCCTGATTCATCGGTGCGAATACCTGCTCTCTCGGAATCTCCGGTCCATCAAAAGCACTGAAAGTACTGCCGACATCTGTGTCCGCTACGTCATCATACTGAACAGTCGCCTGTCCCGCGTTACTCGGTCCTGCAGCGCCGCAGTGCGGGCAGGCCGCATACTTATCCGCGTCGTAAAAATGTCCGTTGTCGCATTTCTTTACATTCATGTCATTATCCTCCCAGTGTTATTTGATTTTCACCATCGCAATGGTCGTGTTGTCTCTGTTTATATTCTGCCCGTTCAGCCCGGCTCTGGATTCCAGTGCGTGAATGGCATCGTTTATATTCTCAAACCCCAAAAGCGCCGCCCGGATATCCGCATCCGAAACCAGCTTGTAGAGGCCGTCCGACATCAGCAGGATCCTGTCTCCCGGCTGAGTCTTAAAAGGGATACCGTTGGCGTCGATATACGGCAGTCCGTTCCTGCCGAGAAAGCTCACCAGCGTCTCCCCTTCTTTTATTCTTTCATTATACTCCATTTCGGTGATTTTACTATTTCGAAGCTCCTCATCGAGCACACTTTTATACGTGTGATCCGTCGTGATCTTCACAAACTCCTCACCGCGGAGTATGTAGGCTCTGCTGTCTCCCACCGACATCCAGAAAAGGTTGTCTTTACGCACCAGTACACACACGATCGTGGAACCGGCCATCATGGGCTCGCCATTTTCATTCTTAAGCGAGGCGATCTTCATGTCGCTCTCATTTGCAAGATCCACCAGAAGCGCGTGCGGATCCTCGCAGGGATAGGAATCAACGTACTCCGAAAGAATGTGCTCGATTGCCGTCGTACTGGCTTTCTTGCCGCCCTCGTGGCCTCCCATGCCATCACAAAGCGCCACGATCCCTTCGTCATCCTTCAATTCGAATCCGAAACTGTCCTGCTGGTCCTCCCGGTTACCGATCACCGACAATACCGCGACCTCCATCACGCTATTCTCATCGCGCAGGCTGTAGTTATCTCTACTGTCGATCAATACTATTATCCTCTTTTCTTCTCGGTCCATACCGCGATGGCCGAGTAGTTATCCATACTTTTCCCCAATCCGTTCGCCTTCACGACATTCTCCATCTCCAGAAGCCACTCCTCCGGAGTTGTCGCCTTTTTCAGAAGCGCGCACATCTCTTCTTCCTCGATCAGTTCCCAGAAACCGTCCGTGCAGAGCAGGAAAGCCTGGCACTTCCGAAGGTCCATCGGCGCCATCAGTTCATACATCGGCTCTTCCCATTCTACTCCCATTACGCGTAGAAGGATATTCCGATCTTTGTGATGACGGATCTCCTTTTCCTTGATCTGCTTGGAAAGCACTAGCATCTGGGGGATGCTGTGGTCGAGCGTTCTGACCTTCACCTTGTTCTTCGCAAAAACGTAAAGCCGGGAATCTCCGACGTGACCGATATAGGCGTTACGGTCATCCGTGACCATCGCCACCGCGGTCGTCTTCATCTTGTTCCCGGCACGTTTCTTTTCCTGTTCTTCGAGAAGGATCTGCTGCGCTGTAATGAACACCTGGCCAAGGAAATTGACCATGTCATCCGTCTTGCCGAACTGATCTTCAAAGGTATCTCTCACGCACTGAGAAGCAAGGTCCCCCATACCATGGCCCCCGAGTCCGTCACAGACGATAAAACCATAGTTCCCATCCTTCTCATATGCACCGAGAGAATCCTCATTCACCTCTCTAGAACCATTATTCGTAATTGTCGCGTATTTTAGCATGCTTTATACACCGTTTTACTTTACTATCCCCATTCAAATCTTATTTGTTGTGATTATGCGATTAAGCTTCTCCTATCAGGACTGCACCGCTGATGTTTCCGCCCCAGCTGTAGTATTTCTTGAACTGATCAAGAGTCACGTTCTTTGTCGGATTCAGTGTATTCACATCACCGTAAATTTTATTAAACGGATAACACATATCACTCCATTCAACCATGATTTGACCGCTATTGGGATCCTTATACATCTTATCGATCAGAAGCACATGTCCCGGATTACCGCCCATTGAAATGACAATATTCTGAACCGGCTTTCCACTCGCACCATATTCGTTCATTATATTCGTCAAGCAATCGTTTCCAGGATACTTCTTTGCAGAATCCGAACAATTATTGAACCAGTTTCCTCCATTTGCACCACCGGCATATTTAAACGGGAAGCCTAAGCCTCTATCCTTCAATTTATGCAACGTATAATATGTGCATGAAACTTCTCCACCACCATTTCTATAGTACACATATCCGGAGCTTCCATTCTCTGCACGATAATATCTCGAGTCGTTAAACTTTTCTTTTGCCCAATCCGGAATCAAGTTTCTCGTAGGATGATCCGCTTCCTCGAACTTCTGGGCAATAAACATGAGAAGATCATAGTTGCCTTCCAGATCCGTGTGAAGTTTCGTGACCTTTTTCCGAAGAGCTGCCATCTTGCTGTTCATATTTCCGATCGAGCTGTTCAGCACGCCGTTTTCGATAAGTTTTGTCGCATTAATCGTATTGGTCTCAATGACGCCCATCCGATCAGCACATCCGCGCATTTTCACTGCCAGTGATTTTACTGATTCGGTAGATATTCTAATCTCACTCATGGTCAACCTCCAATATACTCGTCAATTCCCAGCTTGCCTGCGAGGTCTTTCACCACATCTGCCTGGGAAACAGTGCTTTCAGCACCGGAAAGGATATCATTTGCATCTGAAAAGTTTACGACCGGAATCGGCTGTGTCAGATTACCGACGTGATACTGATTCCAGTATGTGTTTTCAGCAAGATTCGAAGAGATACGCTTTACCTCTCCTGCGCCGATCACAGAGGAGTTGTTTGTCACAACACCACTCTCGATCTGGTACATCTCGCCGACAGAAGAATCCACATTCGAGAACCTTGCCAGGAGCGATTTATCAAAGTCATCGACCTGCATGGCCAGTGAATTGATCTTATCAGAATACAACGCCATGTTCTCACATATAACGTTATTCTTTTTCTTTATTTCAGTAATACCGTCGTCGATCAGGTCACGTTCCGCGCAATTCCAGTCATTATGCAGAGTAACAGCATCTGCGGTCTTCATGGCGGTCTCCATAGCATTTCTCGCATTGAGCGCCTTATTTGCCATAATTCTCATTATTGATGTATCAAACTTAATTTCCATTATGTAAAGTCACCTCCTCTGCGAGAATTAAGAAAAGCTAAATATCGATGTAAGAACATCAAGAACTTTATCCAGAATCTCCATAACTTCGCTCGTATCTTTAGCGTAATCCTTCAGTTCGTCTACCGTTTTCTTGATCGCCTGGACATCTTTCAGATATTTCGCCATTAACTGCTTATACTGTTCAGCCGCCAGACCGGTCCACTCGGCATTTACAACACTCTGGATTTCCTTAAGTTCACCTTTGAGGAGATTCAGGTCAGAACTTGTAGCTTTTAATGTTTTGTTCGCATTCCGCAAATCATCTACATTCGCCTTAAACTTTGACATTTATCATCCCCCCTTATTTACCGTTGGCATTCACCAGGCCTTTAACATCCTGGTCGATCTGCTGGTACTTCTTAACCGCCAGCTGGATATTACTGATCGCGTAATCTGTCTGCTCTATCGACTTCTGAATATCCTTGATCATCACCATACTGGCCTCTCTGATCCTCATCGCCGAGTTTCCGGAAAACTCTTCAGACTGAGCCACGATCTCATTCAGTTCCTTCAGCGCTGTCTCCATACTCTCCTTCGAAAGAGTCAACTGCTTGATATCCCTCTCTGCAGCAATCTCATCAATCGTTATCTTTCCATCTGAATCTCTATAAGCCATCATTTCACCCCCGTCATAATCTGTGCGATCTCTTCTTTGAATTCATCCGCTTTCAGTCGGACTACTTTTCCGGTTTCATCTTCTTTATACATTCGTCCATTCATTTCCATGAACGTTGCTACCAAAGTGCTTTTCGATATGTGATTCGATTTCGCTACAATGAATCTCGAAACTCTTTCCTTACTGAACTCCTCGTCATCCGTCGGTTCATTTCGCTTTAGTTTCTGAACGAGGAGAGTATCAATCATGTCTACCAGGCTCTCTTTCCCGACATTCTCTATTTGAAGAATTCCACCGTCGATACCAGTAACTTTCGTGATCTGATCATCAAAGAAGTGAAACTTATATGTATCAATTCTTGTAGGATCCGCAATCGTGCAGATATCCAGTGTAGTTTCAATCGTTCCAAAGAACACCGGTGTAAACAGACTGACTGTTTCATCCTTCGGGACTACGCGCCCTGAAAAATCACCCTCCAGGAGTCCCATTGCCACCAACCGGTCCGTCGTTTCATTCTCAAAAAGATCAAAATCTGCTCCGACATCCTTGATAGCAGCCACATATGTATAGTCAATGTACTTAGCATTAAGTATCCTTCCGACTATATACAATTCTCCAGGAGAAACCCTTGCTATTCTCTCACTCATAATTACTTCTCCCTTACACCTCTTTGATAAATCGCTTTCATTTCATCGGAGTAGATCCCGAAGATCTCCAGAAGCGGTCTCGTTTCCGGTCTCTGTGAGAACACAAACATCAGAGACAGAAACATAGACCATGTCATCGGGCGCTTTCTCGTCTCAATCGAAACCAACGTCTGTCGCCCGATTCCGAGGATAGTCGCCATTTCCAGCTGAGTCATGTGAAGCATCGTCCGAAGTGCAACAATGTGGTCCAGCATTCTGTCGATATACTCCTGCTTCTTTTCTTCATTACTAATATCCATCATCTTTACCTCAAAGCCGCTGAATTTGCGGCATCAAAAGCATTTTTGCCTCTCTTTTTCTATTCTTATGGTCATATCATAATATAAAAAAATGTAAATGTCAACATTTGCGACATTTTGTCTCAATTATCGATATCGCGCGTCAGAATGCAGTATCCTTAAACGCCATTACTTCACACCCGTCAGGATCTGGGAGATTTCTGTCTTGAAATCTTCCGCGCTCATCTGAACGACGTTGCCGCCTGCATCTTCCTTATACATCCTGTCATTGGATTCCATAAACGTCGCCACCAGCGAGCTCTCGCCCACGTGGGTCGACTTCGCTACGATAAATCTGGAAACACTTTCCTTGGAGAACTCCACCGCGTCATCAGTGCTTTTCAAGTCGGAAGAAAGATCATCGACCACCTTGCCGAGATCATTGCTTCCGATGGACTCCATCTCAAGCAGGCCTTCACTTGCGCCCGTAACCTTGGTGATCTGATCATCGAAGAAATGGAACTTATAAGTATCGATCTTTGTCGGTTCCTTGATCGTGCAGATATCCAGCGTCGTCTCGACCGTTCCGAAGAAAACCGGAGTAAAGAGACCGACCGTCTCTGCTTTCGGCGTCACGCTTCCGGAAAAATCGCCTTCCAGAATTCCCATTGAGACCAGTTTGTCTGTCGTCTCTTTCTCGAAAAGCTCAAAACTCGCGCCGATGTCCTGCACCGCTGCCACATACGCATAGTCGATATACTTGGCATTCAGGATCCTGCCGACAACATACAACTCCCCCGGG
Source organism: uncultured Clostridia bacterium (assembly GCA_947302815.1). GTDB lineage: Bacteria > Bacillota > Clostridia > Saccharofermentanales > Saccharofermentanaceae > Scatonaster. Next base: position 62,127 of record CAMYWO010000006.1, read on the forward strand.
GAAACAATAACTTTACTCTCGCTCATGCCCATACCCGCCTTCGCTTCAGTCGCGGGAAGCCTCATTCACCCAAAGACAACCCACAAGGTAATTTTACTATTTTTGCAGAAGCGATTTCATTAACAAATCGAAAACAAATAAGCAAATGAATTTCTTCATCGAAGTTGATTCCTTTGACGATCACAACACGCATAGATTATAACTATCGAAAGGCGTGAAGATCACGGGTTCTTCTCTTCAATTCTGACCTTATAGGTGATCCCTTCAAGATCTTCCAGTTCTGCGTCAGGAGTGAAAAAGTAATTCAGCACATCCGGCCAGTAGGACATCTTCATCCGGTACTGATAGTGTGAGTTTTTACTTAGATATGCACTTACTGCCAGCATCGGACTGTGATGTGATTCTAAAAGCATGCAGAACCTCTTCTCATCAATATAGAAAACTTTATTGGTCCTGTACGGAAACTTCCAAACGTCGCCTTTATCAGATGTGATGACGACCTGCTGTGTTCTGTCCTTCACAAACGGAAGACCGTGGAGACGGAATATCGAGCGCTTGATCTTAACATTATCTGCGGTCTTCATCGCCTCCTCAATCGAGGATGCCGGCCTGCGTGACCAGTCGACATAGACCGGCTTACTTTCTTTGACAGAAAGGATGGTTATCTCCCTGAGTTTATTCTCCGGCAGCGATCCGGCCATTTTGACCGTATCTCCTACCTGAAGATCATTCGCTTTTCTGACCTCGTCATCATCCTCAAGTGTATTAAACGATATCGTCTTCGCGCGTGAAAAATCCGGCGCAATCAGCCATATCCCGTACGGCTTAGCTTTTCCGAGCACGTTCCAGAGCACCAGCTGTCCGGGTCTGTATCTATCGGTAAGATACTCGATCTCTTTCTCGCTGAAGTCAACTCTAGCTGTATATTTGCACTTCTTCGCTTTCATAACTTCTACACGCTTTTCACATATCTGATTTCACGTTTATTCCATCGCTTAAAGATCTTCTCTTTTCCATCGGGATAGTAGTTGTTCTTCTCATAGAAACTGATTCCCATTCCGTTATCTTCCAGGACCCAGATCACGAGTTCCGAGCAGCCTTTTTCTTTGCCTGTTTTCTCGAACAGTTCAAGCAGTTCCGAGCCGATACCCTCACGTACAAAACCCGGATCGACATAGATAAAATGGAGTTCAAAGGCGTTCGTTTTATCTTCATCTTCGCACATTCCGATGCCCATCATCGCCTTGACTACACCTGTATCCGGCGTCTCGTAAACATACAGTGCGAATCTCTTTTCCGATATCCATCTCTGGTAAACCGGGATGCGGTTCTCTACAGACATATCCCTGTATAAACACTCTTCGGAAACAACATTTCTATATGCGAATCGACTGCTGGTAACCTCGATCTCTGCAATTCTTGCTGCGTCATTAACTGTTGCTTCACGAATCATTTTCAGTTCACCTCACAATGAATTTGATTTCTTCAGATTCGATTATACAGCATTCTCCCGTAGGCGGGCAGGTGCTTTTCGGGTATTACACTACGGGTATACTTAAGCTGGTGACTCGTCATCCGGAACAGTTCTGCTCTCGGTGTAAAAAGCACTTCTTTGCTTCTGCATCTTGTTTGTTTTCAAACTGCATACGGCGTATCCGCTTCCTGCAACGAAGAGATAAACCAATATAAGCGCGAACCCGAGAAGGGCTGCAAATGATTCATCTATACGCTTTATCAGAATAACGATAAACAAGATCCCCAGCGCAGCGATCAGGAAGAACGGGATGTATTTCGCAGACAGTTTTACAGCACCGATCGTAGCAGTGAGGCTCAGGAAAACCCCGAGCGCAAGAATAACGCATTCAAGAATTACAAATACCTTTCTCATACATCGACCAACCTTCACTGAAATATGCAGTTACTATATAGACTATCTTACTGCACAGATTTTTTCCTGTTTTTTCGAGCCGATTGAAAAGCACTGGTCCGAGGTACAGAGATTGCCACTCGTGATAGAATATATGTATGCATTATCCATGGAGGAACCCGCTGATCTCATGAAGATTTATTTCGCCCCGCTCGAAGGTGTGACAACTTACATATTCCGCAATGCTTATCACGCGATCTACGGTCACATCGATAAGTACTACGCGCCTTTCATTTCTCCTGCGGATAACTGTCCGATGACGCCCCGGGAGAGAAAGGATATCACCCCTGAGAATAATAAAGGGATACACCTGGTTCCCCAGATCCTCACATGCAGATCCGACCACTTTATCGAAGCGGCAAAAGAACTGCAAAAAATGGGATACAGCGAGGTCAATCTGAATCTCGGATGCCCGTCGGGAACCGTCTGCGCGAAGGGTAAGGGGTCCGGCTTTCTGCAGGACAGATCCGCACTTTCGAAGTTTCTTGACGACGTCTACTCCTACTCCGAATCTGAAAACATGAAGATATCGATCAAAACGCGCCTCGGCTACCAGGTCCCGGAAGAGTTCTATGATCTTCTCGAGATCTTTAACGCCTTCCCTGTAAGCGAACTGATCGTCCATCCCAGGATCAGGACTAAGTTTTATAAAGGAGAACCTCGAAAAGAATATTTCGCGTATGCGCTGGAGCATGCCAAATGTCCTCTCGTGTATAACGGAAATATCTTTTCCTGCAAAGACTACGAAGATTATTCAGCAGCTTTCGACTGCGACCTTGATCCCGTAATGACAGGCAGAGGCCTGGTATCCGATCCTTCCCTTGCAGATAAGCTTAAGGGCTTCACATCGGAGACGGATTTTGCCAAACTTAAGAAACTGCACGACACCATTTACCATGAGTATCAGAAGGTCCTGTCACCTGACATCAACGTCCTTTATAAGATGAGGGAACTGTGGACATACTGGCAAGTGCTTTTCGATGGTCAGGAGCGTGACATCAGGCATCTCCTGAAAGCGAAGAAATATGCCGAATACGAGGACATCGCAAACCGCATTCTGACATCCGACTAATACAAAAAGGCTCTCCATGAAGTTTCATGAAGAGTCTGAACTGGTGCGGATGACATGACTAAATGTAACCACGTCCGATTCTCAATAGTTTCCGGGTTTCATACCCCGTTTTTACCCCAGGTTTTTGATACTTAGATATACTGTTCCGCCCACTCCTTAAGACTTACTTCTGATGTGGAAGGAGCAAACTTCTTACCGTCCTTTACGATTGCTGCCGGAGCTAATGCCTGCATGTTCTTATAAGAATCACCAAGCCCCGATCCTCCGGATGTGGCAAACGGGATAACTGTCTTTCCTCTGAAATCGTAGCTTTAACTCTAAGTCAAGAGTTATTCTGCAAAAACAGAAGTTATAACCGCAGCCTATAACTCCAGATCAGGTTTTCGAATTAGACGGGACACATAACCTGTTGTAGCATTTCTGTAAGAAACACATCACAAAAAAGGGAAACAATCATGAGAAGAATAGCTTTACCAAATATATTCAATCCCACAAGTATAGAGGATTATCTTAACGGTGCGATAGAGACAGCCAGGTGGATCAAAAGCCACGAGATCAATGATAACAACGGCCGTCACTGGCCCGTGAGCATCAATCAGGCAAACAATGGCGGTGCGCTCATAAAGACATATCTAAACGATCGCACGCTTTATTCAGGTGCTGCCGGCATCAGTTTTTTCTTCATCCAGCTTTATGAAGTTACAGGAAATGCAGAGTACCTTGATGAAGCCAAGGCAGGTGCAGAATATCTTATCAACACATACGATCCGGAGCTCTCGATCAAACCTGGTCTTCACACTGGAACCGCAGGAGAAGGTTTCCTCGCGCTTACTCTCTACAACAAGACGAATGAGAAGCGATACCTCGATCATGCGATACGCATCGCAGATAATATCTACGACAAAGCGATCAAGGAAGGCGACCTCATTCGCTGGAAGGGTCTCTACGATTACATGGGTGACGGAAGTGTCGCGCTATATTGGATAAAAATCTTCAAGATCACCGGCGACAACAAGTACCTCGACTTCGCTAAGCAGGCACTCGAATCGATCCTTGCTCTTCGCATCGAAGACGACGAAAATACGATCCACTGGAGCCTTTTAAACGTTCACGACTACTTCTCTGAAGTTCCTGACAGCGGTGTCATTGCAAACTTCGCTCACGGAACATCCGGCATCGTATATCTTCTTACTTTGCTCTACGAAGCAACAAACGACCCGGAGTATCTCCGCTACGCAGAGCGTGGCATCAACTACCTCGAGAAGATTGCAATCAAGGACGAGGATTCTTCCATCATCCCGTACATCTATCTGCCTGATTCCGAAGAGCCTTACGATGTCTACTATCTGGGTCTCTGCCATGGTCCTGTAGGATCTTCTGTTGTCTACAGAAAACTCTTTAAGGTTACTGGCGACGAGAAGTATCTTGAAGGGTACAGAAGATTCAATCAGGCGCTCATCAAGGCAGGTGTTCCGGAGAAGCGTTCCCGCGGTTATTGGAACCACTGCATATGTTGCGGTGCATCGGGCTTTCTCCTGCACTTCCTGACTGATCCGGACCTCATCCCGGGCCAGATAAATCACACCCTTGCCGCACGGACAGCCAACTCGATCCTGAACGATGCTTTTGTTGATGAGAACGGCCGACGCTGGTATGATGCCTGGACACGCGTAACGCCATGGGACGTCGACTCCAATCTCGGTCTCTTCGTCGGAGATTCAGGAAATGCTTCTGCCCTTTTGTCTCTCTATGCTAAGAATAAGGGGATCAAGATATCGACTCTGCCTGAATTTGAGGCATAGTAATTACCTCCGATATTACATTATGACTCGTATTAGAAGACGGATCAGTCGATAAAACCCGCTTCTTTATAATGCGACTCATCTTTGATGAAAATCGTTACATAGCTGTTCTCAAATACGGTCCTCTGTGTTTTCGCATCCAGGTTGCTCAACCCATAGAAAGAAAGGATTTCAGCTACTTTCTCAAAGTCGATTCCGTCGACCGTATCAATTATCTGGTATTCTATATCTTTCTTCATGTCAGTCATCACTTCTTGATTCCGTCGAAACTTCGCAACGCGGGAAAGTCAGTCGCATCTGATACCATGTGCCCCCTCCATGCGCCGATTCGGAAACTCCTTCATTTACGAATCCGAGCCGTTCATAGAAGTGAACCAGATAGTCCTTACAGGTAAGAACGACTCCGAGCCTTCCTTCCTTCTGGGCATATTCGACAAACCGTCTGACGATATCGGAAGCAAGTCCCTGCCGGCGGTGATCCGGATGCGTCGCCACCCCGAAAATCATTTGCCACTTCCCGTTCTCATCGTGAAGATCCGCGGATGAATACATCTCATCCGTCAGATCCTTCTCATCCGTGACCAGACCGTTGACACAGCACAGGATCTCACCATCCTCTTCCACTACCAGAAAGTGATTCGGATACACGCGCAGACGGTCTCGAAAAGCAGATAAGGAGGCCGCCTCTTCCTTAGGAAAAGAACCTGCCTCCAGCTTGCTTATCTTATCTGCATCTTTTATTGTCGCTTTCCTAACTAGCATTACTCCTCCGCGAACAAGTTCGTAGACTGATTTGGATGTGATGCATTCATGCTATCATCCGGGTACATATTTGAAAAATACCGGCGTTTTATCGTCCGAGATAATCTTCACTTATCACAGCGATGACCTCGATCTCCACGAGGGCTCCTTTCGGAAGAGCTGACACTTCAACACAAC
>CAMYWO010000007.1:0-61140 GCA_947302815.1 uncultured Clostridia bacterium
CTTTGGTTTTAATCTTTTACAAGCAGGATATCGGACCCGAACTGCTTGGCGTGACAGCTGTCACTGCATTGCCTATTATAATATGGGAAAACGAAAAATCAATAGTTTATCTGTCTGCCGAAGTATCTACGGCGATCCAGATTGCGGGGACGCATTATGTGCCGATCGTGATAGATGCGATATTGCCGCTGACTTCACTCTTCTTCAGCCATACCTTAAGCTTTACATGCTCAACATCTTTGCCATAGAAGCAGACATTGACTGTTTTCTCGATCATGACCTCGCCGTTGGTATCTTCCTGACCTTCGCTCATCTGAAGCGCGTAATCCGTGCCGAACAGTGCTTTGAGCATATGATTTGCCTGATCCAGGATCGACTGGCGGTCATCTCTGATATCACCGTGCAGACGGGTCGAGCTGGCCTTGAGCGAGAATCCGGGGCGTCCGTCTTCCAGCTGACCATTGTTCAGTCCCAGGTTGTACTGCAGATGCAGGTCGCTCGGCTCATACTTATAGAACTCGGCTGTGTAGAATTCACGGCCATCCTCGCAGATGTACTGCTCGATCGTGTACTCATTGGTCTCCAGACCCGGAAGCAGGTTATCGCCGAAATTCATGTTGGCATAGAACTTGTTTCCGAAGTTTCTTACATCCATAAAGTCCTGTGCTCCGATGTCACCGCTGAAAACCGCATTCGGCAGTGCTTTGAACTCGGAGACCTTTGCCTGGTAACCGCCATCGTACGGGTGAATGATCTTCTTCGTATTTCTGACTTCCATACGGAAAAGCACTTGCATTCCTAAGGATCCGAAATCCGTTACCGAGCGGGAGAATACATACTTCAGATCGTCTTTTGTTACGGATTCCATCAGATGATTCGGGTCCTTCTCGTACTGTTTCGCATCCTTCCCTTTGGCAAAGAGCAGGATATCCGCAAGATCTTCTCCGTAAACTTCCTTGACGATACGCTGGATGTTCTCCTGTGCAGCAGCATCTTTTATATCCTCCACGGTAAACTCCAGGGTTACTCTGTTCTCATTTGTAAAAGAAGCTGTTTCGTAATCGTACTGCACTTTAAAAGGACTTGCGGAAGCAAGTTCCGCGCACTTATTCTCTTTTGTCTTCGCAGCAAAAACACCATCAGAATACTTGAAAGACCACTGGTTATCCTGACCTTCATTTGCCGTGCCGTTTTCCTTATAGTAGTCGAGCAGAGGTCCGAAGGACTTCACGAAATCATCGGACTTAACCTTCTGAAGCATCTCGTCCTTCGGAGTGCAGATCGATGTGGTATAGAGAGTGATCTCCTCACCGTCTTTCGCGGTGGCGGTTACTGTCTCCACATTCGGAAGAAGCGCCGCGAAATCTCCTTTATCCGTATACTCCCAGATTGCCTCTTTGCCGGAAGACTCAGTCGACTTCGTCTTTTTACCCTTGGACGCCGTTGTTTCCTTAGTTGTTTCCTCGGATGTTTCCTTCGATGTACCCTTCACTTCAGATTCTGTCGCAGCAGTAGTTCTGCTGCTCTTCTTCGTGGTCCCGCCGGCGCTCTTATCCGAGCATGCGGTTGCGGAAAGGATACTTGCGATGGTAAGCATTACACATAAAATCTTCTTCATTTTTAATTCCTCCTCACTTGCGTGTCGACAGTAAGACACACAAGTGAGGAGATTTATTCGAAAGATTTTGAAAAAAATTCAATAATTTACAGATTTTTATATTCGTAGGTGTAATCGGACACCGCTTCCCCGTTTTTATCGGTTGTCTTTTCGCTGATCAGACGGTCTTCCGCGTCGTATTCATATGTGGTGGAACGCATGAGTTTTTTTCCGTCGTATTTCTCCAAAAGGGTAAGTTTACCTTCGCTGTCGTAGGTATAGACGTCGCTTCTTTTCCAGGAACCGTCATATTCCTCAAGAAGCTTTCCGTCGGGACTGTATTTGCAGTAGTCCTTGGACTGCCGCATCTCCTGTTTCAGCGTATCCCACGAAGTAACTCTGGTAATATACGTGCCGTCAGCCTCATACTCATAGTCGCAGAACCAGTACGTAAGACCTTGTTTTGTGGTATATTCTGTCTCCTTGATCAGGCGGCCCTGCGGATCATACTCATACAGATAATAGTGATCCGGGTCCCGTTCGAAAGTTCCCTTGTCTACGCGCTCGATGCCATGTGCACCATAAGAATATTCTTTATATAACCCGTAATCATTTACTGAGACATCCCAGAGTTCCTCGCGGACGAGCCGCCCATCCTTGTCATAGATGTAGTACTTGGAATCGATGACAACGTTATCGTCGTTGTACAGGCAATCCAGGACCAGATGCCCGTCGGCATCGTAGTACAGCTGATGGTCCGGTTTGGAAGTTCCGTCTTTCGCATCATGATAGGTACTCGTTCTCACATACCCGCCGGACAGATCGAGCTGGTCCGGAGTCATACCCCGGACGTTGATGATTTTGTCCGAGGAGCCGGGAACAAATGCGGATCCGCCCGTTGTTTCCGACACATCCGATGCCACCACTGCCGGGGACGTCTCCGGTGTTTTTTCTTTTCTGCTGACCAGGGCGCGGTATCCGAAATAACCGGCTCCGCCGACTGCGCCTGCGGTCACGATACCGATGATGATGTTACGGACAACGATTGCCGCGGATGCCGTTGCGGCAGCTGTTGCCGCTGCAGCGGCTGTTGCTTTCGAAGATGCGGTAGTAAGGCTCAACAGTGAAGCCGGCATAGGTCGGAAGGGTACCTGTTCGGCTTCTTTTTCGAAAAGCTTGGTTAAGAATGGGATGCCCATTGCAAACAGTTTATCCTTGTTATCTTTCTCATACTTTTCAACCTCCTTCTTGATCTTCTTCTTTGCGTAATTCAATCGAGAAAGGACGGTTCCCTGCGGGATATGAAGAAGTTCGGCGATCTCTTTGATCGACATCTCGTCGAAGTAGAAAAGAATGATGGTCATTGCGGTATCTTCGGAAAGAGTGTTGTGGATAATGTCCATGATGACCTTTCTGGTCTCTGCCGACTCGACAAGTGAATCCGGAAGGAAATCCTCTCCGATATCCTCAGTCTCATCAAGGACTTCATCGCCGACATTGACCGTTCTTTTCCGCGTCACGATGTTCAGACTCTTATTCGCCGCGATCTTCTTGACCCATGATACAGCCTTTGACTTGTCTTTCAGGGAATCGTACTGCTCAAAAGCAGTGACGAATGTTTCCTGGACAACATCCTCGGCATCTTCGTTATTCTTAAGAATAGAAAACGCCGTCCAGTACACCGCTTTATAAGCTTCGTTATACAGTTTCTCGAGTTCTTTTTCTGACATTTTTGTCCTCCTTTATTTCCGCATCTGCCATTAAGACACATGACGAAGCGGAAATATTCGAAACAAATTCCCCGACAGAACAACAAGGATCACATGCTGTCTGAATATTTAAAACAGTTCATCTAAAAGAATATAGTATCGGATCTTCTCCATGTCCGGTTCGATGCCAAGCTTCTCGAAAAGCACTTCCGGGCGGAAACCTTCATACACTTTTCCGCCGTATGTCCCGTCGAAGTTATGCTTGAGGCTCCGGTAACACATGGCGATATCTTCCCACTTGTCCGCGATGCCGGCATTCCCCAGATCGATCAGTCCGCTGAGTTTCCCGTTCTCGATAAAGACATTCGGCAGGCAGTAATCGCCGTGGGAGAGGACCGGTTCATAGGAAGGTTTATGGCCGAAGAGCCACTGGAGCAGCTCCTCCGGATTTTTAAACCCGCCTTCGCCGAAGGTCTCCGGCTCGGCATCCTCTAAATCATACAGGTGTTCCTCCACCTGTCTTTTCGCCTTCTGAAGCTCCTGCTCCAGACCACAGTCCCGGGGGCAGTCCGAGATATCGATACTCCAGAGAAGTTTCAGCGTATCCGCAAGGACCGTAACCATCTCATCCGGATGCTCCAGATAGTATTTGTCGCAGGACATTGTTCCCCGTACCTTGCTCATGAGAAGATACTGTTTCTGATCATCCTGTTCAAAAGCGAGGATCTCCGGTACCGGCACTTTGCCGGAAAGCCAGCGTGTCATCTGCACCGTTTTCTCATCTTCCATCCCCAGCGGCATGACCTTCAGGACGCAGTCGTCAAAGAGCATGACTGTCGATCCGGACTTGCCGGTCTTGTCTAAGGAAAAAGACTTTCCGGATACCTTCTCACGGATCGGCTCCGGAAGGCGGTCGATCAGAAGTTCCGACAGCGCCATATATTCGCGAAGATACATTCCGCGGCGCATCTCGTCCATGCCGTCATATTCCTGATGTTTCGAAAAAATCCGGTAGATCTCACTGATCGGCATCCATCTCGGCTCCATGCCACACTCGATCTCCCGGTCAGTCAGCTGCATCTCCGTCTCTCCGGTCACTTCTCCAAAAAAATAGAGATTGACCCACTTGAAGTCTTCGTAGTATTCATCGATCTGAAGTACGCAGGAAGAGGGACGGATCCGAACACCGCACTCTTCCGAAACTTCCCGGATCACGCATTCTTCATCGCTCTCGTTGTCCTCGAGCCCGCCGCCCGGAAGCATCCACTGGCCGGTCTTCGTCTCATAGGACATGAGTATCTTCTCATCCTTAATGATGACCGCCCGGCAGCCTGCTCTTGTTTTCGTCCAGTTTCCGAAATAGTTCTCTCCGAAAATATCCAGTTTCTTCATCGATCTGTTCCTGCTTTATAAAGAATAAACCTATTATAGCAAACGGCAGGAATCCTTTTTAATCGGCATGAACCGGGCTGCATCAGGTATCATTTGATATAATCCACTGCTGCCTTGTGATACAGATACAGTGCTTTTACAAGATTCTCCCATGTATCTGAATACTCACCGTTGAAGATATTGGACATATAGTTCATGACGCTGTATCTGACCGTATCATTTTTACCTCCGCAGGTGACCTTCATTTCGAAGACTTCATCGAGTTCATAAGCAGCGATCCCGCGGATACGAACGACCTGATAACCGTCTACTTTCGATGTTTCCAGTTTATTGCCGCGATTGCAGGAGAAGGTCAGTTTCTCGCTGCTGCTGAAATAAAGCGACAGAGTCGTCTCCGACTTAAGTGAGATCGTCGCGCCTTCAAAGGTCACGCCTGACAGCTTATCAAGAGAAACTTTGGTAGCCGGTGCCGCCGCAGTCACCTCCTGCGCGGTAACGGAAGAGACAGTATTGTAATTCCGATAATTCTCATCGATAAGAGAGGCATCCATTTCAAAGTAATCCTGGGTCCACGTGCAGTAGCACACCAGTGCTTTTACCAGAGGCTCGGCCTTCTTATACTCGGCATTAACGTTTGTCTGGGAAAGAAGCGTATCGGCATATTGCTTCACGGAATAAGAATATTTCCTTCCGTATTCTCCGCCATCGACCATCCGAAGCCCGATCGTGGAGGCAATATCCTTCGCCGATACCTGGCACTTGAAAACAAGGTAAGTCGTATTCCCTTCGGAAATGGTCTCTGCGACCGTTCTGTCCTCGCCCGCTTTCGCTTTTACATAGATCTTCCGGGTCACGGTCTTGTTGCCGGAAGGAACATCAAACTCTACATACGCGTCATCAGAAAGAGTCGCCTTCGAAAGATCCATATAGAAATTCACGCCGATATCACCGGAAAGACTCAGAGTACAGCCGCACAGTTTCTCACCAAAGTCCGCCGTTCCCGCATTAGACCATTCGGAGATCTCTTTCACGGACGGAGTCCACGAAGGACTTGTTTCGCCGCTTTTCAACGGGATGCAGGCCACGGAGATCGTTGTATCCCTGGTATTTGTAAGATGGATCGCAAGCTTTCTATACTCACTGTTATCCGTTGCACCCGGAACATTCATGGATGTCGGAAGAGGCTTCGCATCCATGACAGTAAACTGACCATCGCTACTAAGAAGCTGCACCCATAATCTGTCAGAGCCGACAGTTACTATCGCACTTTTCCCGTCAGATGAAACCCGGATCTGTCCCTTGGTATGCGCGAACCAGTAAATCTCACCCGCATTATTAAGAGAGATCTCATCCTGGATGATCACGCATTCCTTATCCTTTATCATTTTCATGCCGCGGATCACTTTATTGGCGCCGCTCGGCGCATATGCGGCAGTTAAGTCCGTTACAGCGTAGGCTTCATTTCCGCTTTTGTACTCAGTTACGAGGCATTGCACCAGGTCCGCCTGATCAATATCCCTCGTCGGATTGATGACAAGCGTATTGTGCCCTTCTGCTTTGATCCGATAAGAATACTTACGGTCTTTGAGCTGATAGTTCTCATTTCCCAGATGTGTAAAAAAACGCTGTCCGTTAGATTCGATATAGAACGAGCCCAGATCAAAGTGTCCGTGAAACACATAATCGTTTTTGCCGAGATGAAGTGCCGAGACAAGACCGCTTTTATTCCAATTGGTTCTAAAGCTTGCATCTGATGCGCCGACAAATCCGGCATCGGTTTTCTTATTCAATTTCTCGCCTGTCTGTTTACTCTCGTCGATCCACAACACATCCAGGTAGTTAAAGTCCTGACTTTTCGGTTTATTTGCGAGATTTTCGAGACGTATAGCAGACAATGCCGGTAAATTGAGCTGCTCGCCGAGCCACAGAAAAACAGCCCAGTCGGTTCTTCTTTCCGTACGGTCATCACCGAAATCGAATGATATATGTGTGTTGGAGCTCATACTGAGGACCCAGTCAGCAGATCTTTCTACACCATCAAAATCTGCCAGGCCATAGTCGGTTCCGGTTGCACTTTTCAGTGCGGAGGATTGCAGACCAAGATAATATGTGGCGTAATCCCAATATCCCAGGCCCTCTTTGTAGCTGCCATCTACGGCGCCATATCCAAGACGTACACAGTAATAAGCTCTTTTGTAACTGTAGGTTATAACCTGCGAGGCAATATCTCTTGCATCCGATTCATCTGCAATCGCCAGAGCTGCGAGATTCGTGCCGCCGGTGCACACGAACTGCCAGTTGTCTCCCTCATTATTCAGATACCAGTAGTACGAGCGAGAGTATTCATTCTTCGACTTCGTATAATCCACCATGACCTGTTTTAAGCCTTTTTCAATCAGGGTGGTCCTGATCAGATTCCTCTGCTCCGGAGTCATCCAGTGATAGAGCCAGTCATACGCGTATGCAAAGGCTGTACACAATTCAGCTGTATCCAGGAAATGATGCGGATTCCAATCCGGAAAATTACAAGCCGCTTCAAGATCTGCGTAGGCATATCGGGCATATTTTTCGTCGCCGAAAATATTATATGCCAGAGCAAATGTGGCAACGTTGCGCTGAACCTTTTTCGACATTTCGAGAATGCCCTCATCGCCATCTTTTGCATATTTGATGGTCTCTTCAGCGGGTTTGTTAGCTTTTCGACTGATAACATTTTCCGCTTCGCTACGAAGATCTTTGAGAAGAGTATCCGTCACCGAACCATCACCGATGTGTGACCGGAGCATGGCGAACCTCTCCTCCGTCATGATAAGTCTCGGGTGAACATTCTCTCCGTACTTATTGATGATGTCGTCGATAACTGTTTCTCCATCGACAAAAGTACCGTAATCTCCCGTTTGCGAACTTTCCTTCGCCCAGACACAAACCGGCATAATGTTGATAATCAGTACAATAACTAGCAAAACACTCAGCAGTCTCTTTTTCATGTCATAACCTCTCACGTCGATGTATTTACTTCTGTTCAAACTGGGAATAGTCAGCAGCAGGAGCAGCCGTTTTCCCGCGTCCTTTTAAGCTGATAACCATATAGATTCCGGCAACGGCTGCAACAACAACAGCGGCGATCAGAATGTAGTAGCCGTATGTCTTTTCCATTCTGTTTTTAAAACTGTACCGATAAGTTACCGGACCATCTGATATTTGACCCGGATTGTTTAAAGCATTGGTAAAATCACTGATCTTCGATATCGCATAGATTCCGAAAATGACTGAATAGCAGGAACAAACGACATATGCTATTTTCGTTTCTTTAGTTTGAATAATGGCGAGCACTATGGCCGCAACCGATACCACGATCACAAAGGTCGTCGAAAAGAAGACAGCCATGTCATATCCCTCATAGAAAACATCCCACTTCGCTGAATCCGTTCTGCCTCGGGACAGAGTCGTAGTGACAAGCGGTGTAAGCACACTAGCTATCATTAATAAAGCAGCTGCAACACCGAGGATTCTTCCGAAGGTGTCTTTCATCCCGGAGGATTTTAAACCTGAAACCTGCGTATCATTAAAAGACATAAAACCACCACCCCTAAAAATTAACCCGGAACACATTATATCATCTCTTCTGCATTCACAATAATGATATAAATGTGGAAATAAGCATGTTATAATGGAAGTTAAGTTGGGAAAAAGATAACTTTAGGAGGTTGAGACATGAGTTGGACTTCAGCTAGAAAAGAAAAAAGAATGACCGAGGTCGCGGAGAATACCATCAGCGAACAGAAATATAACCTGTTTCTCGGAGGCACGGTATTCTACGGTCTTCTGGTAAACATTATCCTTTGTGCGGTAGCCGGCGAGACGATGCTGGACTGGGTGGTCCAGTCAAAATCAAATTCAATCATCCTCTGCGTAGGATATCTTGTCTTCGCCGCTGTCGGCATCATCATCTCACATAAATCGAGTTCCCCGGCAATCAGTTTTCTCGGATATAACTTACTTGTGGTTCCGATGGGTCTGATGGTTTCCGTTATGGTTTCCGCATATCTTTCCGCAGGCATGGGCGACGTTGTTTTCCAGGCGATCATAATTACTGCGGTAACGACCTTTGCCATGATCGTTCTTTCATGTGCATTCCCGAATTTCTTCGCTAAGATCGGCGGTATCCTTTGTGCCGCACTGATCGGTCTTATCGTCGGAGAGCTTCTCTCCCTTCTGATCTTCCGTTCCCGCTCGGATATCTTCGCATGGCTCGGAGCTGCCATCTTCTCCCTGTATATCGGCTACGATTACTGGAAAGCCCAGCAGTATCCGAAGACAGTAGATAATGCAATCGACAGCGCAGTAGACATCTATCTTGACATCATCAACCTGTTCATCCGTATCCTGCAGATCCTGGGAAACAGCAGATCCAGAGATTGAAAAACAGCGCAGATATATGTTGAAAAACCCCGGGAGTCTGTTTCCAGATTCCCGGGGTTTTTATTGCAGTTTAACCACTACGTTTTGTCCGCCGTTTCGGATCACTCAAGATTTTTCTTCTTTCTGATGACCGTAACAGCGAGGACTCCGCCAAGGGCAACCAGCGAGATTGCGATGATCTGAATCGGAGTACCTACATCACCTGTCTTAACAACAGCACCCTTCTTCTCTTCATTTGCTGCGTCCGCTGCCGCTGCTGCCTTGTCTGCACTAGCTTCAACGATCGTAAGTGTCGTCTTCGAATAACCGTCGGCAAATTCAATGTAGACACTGTACTGGCCAGCCTTAAGGCTCTCGAGGTAGAGCGAATCAATATCAATGATCGTTGAACCTTCTGTGATAGTCAGAGCCATGCCCGGAACCTTTACATCATTAAAGCTGATGCTCTTGTAATTTGACATCGGGCCTTCCGAACGGATAACGATATTCTTTCTGCTTCCGAGTGTGTACGTCGGATCTGCGCCATCGAGGATCTTATATTCCTTAAGGGTCGAAGGCTGCTCTGTAGAAGGATTCTCGTTTGTCGGGTCTTCCGTTGTAGGAAGCGACGTTCCGTCTGTAGCATAAAGGGTGATATTACCGCTTAAGATCTCGGTACCGAAGTCAAACTTCTCTGTGCAGGCCGCATCCTTGTACCAGCCGGTGATCTCCTTATCTTCAGGAAGTGCAAATGTCTCGGCCGGGATTCTGTATCCGATACGGTCAAGGACGGTTACATTCTCCATGCCGAATGCGGAAAGGTTAAATGTAACTTTTGCTTCCGGACCTACCGGGATTCTTCTGATCAGGAAGTTATCCAGGTAAAGATCTTCCGTACCTGTGGTCTCAACATACATCTTAAGTGCATTGTATTCCGAAGGAACACGGATCGTTGTGCCTACAGACTTGTACTTACCGGCTGTAGCAGGTGTAGAGAGATAGTTCGGCCATACGCTGTCGATATCTCCCGACAGTTTTACCAGTTCATCATTTGTCTTGGCATCAAACTGTACATCGATCTCGTTTCCGAGATATGCACTTGCATCAAATACGATACCGTAATAGGTCTGATCATTATCAGTAAGAACGACAGCCTTTCCGTCTTCATCATCAACAACAGAAAGCTTACCTGCACCGCCCCATCTGGTGCCGAAGATATTCGTTGCTCCTTCGACATCATCTGTAAACTCAGCATATCTTACCGAGAAATCATCCACATACATATCTGCATTTCCGTTAGTCTCGAGATAAAGCTTCGCACTTACACCACCGGCCGGAATAGCGAAGGTTGCTGTTACCTTGGTCCAGTCAGAACCTGCAGGTGTTGTAATGCAAGGAACAGGAGTATCACCGTCAATTCCGAGTGTGATATTTGAATCATTTGTCTTCACATAAACGGAAGCCGTAATGTACTGACCGATATAATCGCTGACGTCGAAGCTGACGTTCGCATCCTGTTCCTGTCTGGTAACAAGAAGGCTCTTCGCACCGGACTTCGCAGCCGTGTCAGTAACAGCAAGAACCGGCATATGACCTACGCCGCGGGAAGAAGCGATATTCTCTGCATCTTCAAAACTTTCGTCCTTACCTACTACCTTAACTCTGAGTGCATCAATGTAAATGTCAGGATGTATACCACCTTCAATATCGTCTGCCTCGAAATAGAGCTTCAGCGACTTGAGATCTGCCGGCATCTTATATTCGCCGATGATCTGGACCCACTCTCCGGAAGAAGTATCCGCAGAGGTGATATTCGGCCATTTGCCGTCGATATCCGCAGAGATCTTCACGATCGGAGCCTCCGACTTGACCCATGCGCTGATTCCGATCGTCTGGCCGGCAAACTTGGAAACATCGAAGCTGGCACCATTCCAGTTAGCCATTCTTCCCGAATCAAGAAGCGCATACTTTCCTTCACAGACTACCTCACTCTGAACGGTCAGGTTTCCGTCGCCTCTTACAGAGAATACGGAAGGAAGTGCTTCTTCATCAAAGTTTACTCTGATGTCAGAGTAATCCGGCTTAACATATTCAGGCTCGCCGATATCTCCGCCGGTTGCAGCGGCAACGATTCCGTCAAATGCCTTCTTCTTGGAAAGGTTCTTGTTGAAGATAAGCGGATTGGACGATGCCTTCCAGGAGTTATCATCGGTAAGACCCCAGATGGTAACGGAAGTAAGATTTACGCCCTCATCCTTTGCTTCAATAAGTGCTTTGAAAAGATCGTAATAGAATTTGCCCTGATAGTACTCGGCATTTACACCTGTGCCTGTAGTAGTAACATCAAGCTCTGTGATATGGACTTCGCCGAATTCCGCATCATATCTCTTCATTGCGGTGATAAAATCAGCAACACTCGTTCCGTCCGAAACATGTGCCTGCATACCGATTCCGTCGATATAACCTGCATTCTTGACCGGAGTGAGGTTCGCGATAATGGCATCACACTTTTCCTTCTGGAACTCATTATAGTCATTATAGAAAAGCTTTGCCTTGATGCCGCCATACTGAGGCTGATATTTATCCACAGAATTTCTTGCCTGCTCAAAGGCATACATAAGGAAGTCCATGCCGAAACGCTGATAGTACAGACTGTTTCTCATATTATCCGCATTCGTTCCCGGCTCAACCGCCTCGTTGACTACATCCCACGCATAGATGATATCGCCATATCCGTTTTCATACATATACTTGATCGTATTGTCGATATAGCTGGTCAAACGGGCCTTGACAACATCCGCAGATGCGAGTCCCTGGCTCTTATCATAATTCACATAGAACATCTCATCAGCATTCTGGGAGTGCCATACCAGAACATGTGCTCTGACCTTCAGGTTATTAGCCTTTGCAAAATCAAGCATTTCCTTTGCGGCCGGATTGATAACAAACGGCAGGAATGTATCGGTTCTTAAGCCGGATTTGTTTGTTACATCCATGTTGTATTCCGGCTTAAGTTCATTACCGAAAGTAATGCTGTCAAACTGCTCCTTGATCAGTTTCTCTTTTGCATCGTTTCCGATCTCGCAGCTCGACTTGTTGAAGTTGCTGATCGCCTCACAGGCAACACCCATGAGGAACTTACCGCTGTAAAGATCCTTCAGTTTTACATAATTCGTGGTATCGACATAACTGTCGCCGGAATCGCCGTTCGGATCCTTATACTCGCCGCTGACAGTAATGGAAATATTGTCGATGATATAATCCACATCTGCCGGTGCTTCGAAGTAAATCACTGCGCCAGTCAGATCCGCCGGGATATCATAGGTGCCGCTGAGGTTTACGAAAGCATCGTCAGACACCTTGGCCGTTGCAGCCTGCTTATAATCATCACCTTCTGCATTTGTGATCTTAATGCTGGCGTTGAAATCTACGGCATCGGTAGCTCCGATCGTCTTTACATCAGCTTTTACAACAATTGTATTTCCGATGAATTTGGATACATCAAGTGCATATCCAAAATAGCTTTCTGTTCTGCCGCTGACGAGAATTGCTTTTGAACCATCTACACCTTCATCGGTGATCGTGATAGTCGGAGAGCCGAATGAGGATCCTTTCAGAGAAGATGTACTATCGTAATCACTGAAATCCTCAACGATTTCCGGAGCAACTGTCTGCGGGTCCTTGCCGATCGTCGACGGATCCTTGTACTCGCCGCTTACTGTAATGGAAATATTATCGATGACATAAGAAATATTCTCCGGTGCTTCGAAGTAAATCACTGCGGCAGTCAGATCCGCCGGGATCGCATAGGTACCGCTGAGACTTACAAAAGCATCATCAGACACCTTGCCCGTTGCGGCCTGCTTATAATCATCACCATCAGCATTGGTGATCTTAATGCTGGCGTTGAAATCTACGGTCTCTGTAGCTCCGATCGTCTTTACATCAGCTTTTACCGCAATCGTATTTCCAATGAATTTGGATACATCAAGAGCATAACCGAAATAGCTCTGCGTTCTATCGCCGACGACAAGTGCTTTTGTGCCTTCCGCACCTTCATCAGTAAGAGAGAACGTCGGGTTTCCGAAAGAGGATCCCTTCTTGGAAGAAGCATCTTCGTAATCATTAAAATCTTCAACTATTTCCGGAACACCTTCCTGCGGTGTGCTCGGAGTACGTACGATCGTCGAAGGATCTTTATAATCTCCGTCTACGGTGATCGAAATATCATCGATGATATAGCTCTGGCCCGCAGGACCTTCGATATAAAGAACGCATGCTGTACATGCCTCTTCGATATCGGCTGTGATATCCAGTTCCTGATAATCATAATCCGCAGTGCAAGTCACCGAACCGAGATTTGCATACTGCTGGTCTGCAACCTCATAAATGCTCTTGGCAACGGTTGCCGTAAAAGACTTCTCGGCTTCCTGATCCGCTGAATCAACAGCAGCGATCTTGGCCTTGATCGAAACCTTGTTGCCGATGAACGCATTCAGATTAAAACTGTATCCGAAATATCCATCAGTTCTGTCCTTAACAATAAGTGCCTTTGATCCTTCTGCACCTTTGTCCTCGGAAAGCTCAAAGGTCGGATTGCCGAATTTTCCGCCCTTAACATCTGCTTCCGTGGCATAGTCTTCGAAGTTTTCACTTATCGAAGGTACCTCGTCCGCGTTGACCCGCGGTCCGTGCCAAGCCGCCCCAAGCATTAGGCTTCCTGTCATTGCCACACAGAGAAGAACCGACACAAGTCTTTCCCGCATGCGGCGCACATAAACATGCTTCCTCATCTTTACATCCTTTCTGCCGACAATAACCCCAAACCGCCGGCATTAAATTTTTTGTGATATTTTTACCTGGAAAAATCACCGTAACTGCGCTCATCATAGCACGGAGGCGAACTTGTGTCGTTATATTAATATAAAGAACTGAAATTCTTCATGTGTTTTTCACGGTTATTCATGACTTTAGTTTCAATTTTTTATCATGGGCTGGATTCTCCCCTTGTCCATCTCGTGAACAGTATCACATAACACTTCAATATCTTCTGCGGAGTGGGATGCGATCAGGATCGTCTTGCCGGACTTTTTTAGATCCAGTAGATAGTTCCTCATCTCCACGACTCCGTCTTTATCCAGACCGTTCATAGGTTCATCGAGTATCAGGATATCCGGATCTTCCATGATCGCCTGGGCAAGGCCCAAACGCTGGCGCATACCGAGAGAATACTTCCCGACATGCTTGTTACTGTTCGGATCAAGCCCGACTTGCTCGATAGAACTTCGGATCTTTTCCTTCGGGATCTTCCCCTTGATATCCGCGAGGAAACGAAGGTTCTGATATGCCGTATATCCGGGAAGGAAGCCGGGTGTCTCGATGATCACCCCGATATTCTCCGGGATGTCGAAGTTCTTTTTCATGACTTTCCCGTTGATCGAGATGGTCCCGGATGTCACCGGCACGAACCCGCAGATACACTTCATCAGCATGGTCTTCCCGCTTCCGTTTCTACCGACAAGGCCATGTACTTTTCCTTTCTCCAGTTCCACGGAGACGTCCGTCAGTACAGACGTCTCACCGAATCTTTTATTCACGTTTTCCACTTTAATTGCAATAGACATTTTGGATCTCCTTTTTTCAACAACTATTCCTTCATTTCCTGATCGAAGTTATATTTCTTCACCATAAGAAGGATAATCAGAAACAGTGCGATAGTAATGACGGTATATACAGAACAGACATATCCGTATGCGGGTTTTCTGTCTCTTTCGGAAAGATGCAGCGAATTCAGTGTGCTCCAGGATATGGGGGAGAACGGAAGAAACTTCGTATCTTTAGCAGCCACCGCCGAGAACACGAGTAAGCATGATGCGGCAAAAGAACCTGTCCCACGGATCCGCATGTTCAGGAAGAATGTAATGAGCCCAAGGATCACTCCCGATATCCATGAGAAAAGGAATGTAAACCACACAGCCGACATCGGGGAGAACAGTCGGATGACGTTTTCTTCCGCACTGAATTCAATTCCGTAGTTGAGCGATGCTCTGGTCTTGGCCAGCGTATTCATGACCTTTCCCCACTCGGAAGTAAATGTGATATACCTCAGATTCAAAATAATCGACAGCAGGAAAATATACGCGAAATACAGAGCCGAAGTCGTAAAGATATACAGAAGCTGCCCGGCGCACCACTTTCTCTTCCCTGCTCTTGCCAGGACATAGAGCTGGTTCTGATCAAAGAACGGTGCGTTGCAGAAGATCAGAATAAGCGGGAAGAACAGAAGCAGTTTGTTGTAATATCTCATATACAGAAACGGGAAGATCCACGGTGAGGATTTTACCCTCGTCTGTTCCACAAATTCACCCAGTCCCTTGGTCAGGGAGTGGACAATGATCGCCGCCAGAAGAAGCGCGATCCAAACCCGATAGTCACTCTTCCATTTCCGTATATTCTGCATCGCAACAGAGCGGACAGGCCTACACCATCTCATTTCGATTCCTCCTTCCTGCAAAGTACGAGAACATCACGCCGGAAAACACGATTACCAAAAGGAATAATCCGATCGTGTATAGATAATCCGTGGCGGCAGACTTTGCAAAAACATCACTGCAGTGACTCAGCCTGTACAGGTTCAGGTATGTGGGGAACTTATCTGTCAATTCCTCGAGAAGGTACCCGAAGATCAGGGGCGAACCAAGAGCCACATATTTATTCGGGATCACGGAGCTAAGGGCAAATCCTACCATGGTCCACATCGTGCAATAGAACGAAAAAATAGAAAGCTCGATCAGCGTGTACAGGATCGGGGCAGATTGCGCGATCCCGTCATAGATGCCGCCCGCTTCATAGGACTTCACTGGGCAGAATACCGAGACGATTCCGAAGAATATTACTAACCCGGAGAACAGGGAAACAAATCCGGAAACTGCGCAGGCTAGGAAACTCGATCGCGTATAGTTTCGGATCCCGCTTCGTACCACGATAGAACGGATGAATCCGGAATTCTGGTCCTGGCAGTACAAGGTCACTGCCGGAAGCGCTGCGAAGAAGACCAGGACTTTCTTAAGAAGGCCTAAATTCAGCATCACGTCGATCACATACACCGAGCTGCAGGATGGATCGAAAAACTCTCTGGCACAGAAATAACACAAGATGACTGTACCGAACATAGAGAAGAAAAAACTTTTAGAAAGAAATGTCCTTCTCACACTTTGTCTGATCATCTTTCCCATCTTTACTCTCCATAATAGTTAAGCATTATCTTTTCACCGGTCACAGCCGAGTACAGCATGACAAACGTTCCGTAACTGTCTTTTTCTCCTTCGTTCTCGGATGAGATGATCCTTTTTCCGAGGACGATCCAGACCGGTTCCATGACAATATTCGAACTTCCATCTTCCTGTCGGAGAATATAGGTCAGACGGAGCTGATTAATAATTAGTGTTTCATTTGATATGATGTCGGCGTATTCATCCTGGATCGATTTGACGACCTTAGTGGGAGCATAAATGCAGGACATCTGACCTTGCGAAGCAATATCACAGATTCCGCTTATATGGAAGGCCACAAGTCCTGTTCTTCCATATATGAAGTACACCTTACCGGAACTAAACATCTCGTTTTCTCCGCCACCCCAGAAGCCCAGTGGATTGAGTCCCTGATAACGGACCGGATAGATCAGTGCATAGACTTCATCCTCACTGGTGCAGGGACTGACAGGATCTCCGGTCTTATCCACCGTTTTTTCTAAATCAATAATTGCATTGATGGAATTGAAGTCCATCGAGAGGATCTTCGGATCTCCGACCAGGTCACGGATCCGCATTGTATCCAAGATCGATTCTGCGCTTTGGATAGCCTCATCCTTATTCAGTCCTTCAATACTGCTATTGCCGAATTCCTTATCCATCGATTCCGGCGACGTATACCGGCCAAAATAATCAAAGAACGAGGCATAGTCCTTATCCTTCTCCTGAACTGTTGAATACTCTACGGAATCCAAATAGAAAATGATGTCACTGTCATCATCGAAGGTGCACACACGGGTCAGATCTTCCGGACCGGAATTCTCGAAAGTATCATCACTCTTTACCGTTCTTCCGCCCGCGATCTGCGAAATAATATCATCCTGATCCCATTGACGCAAAGCTGCTTCGGATGTACTGACCGTTGACTGGTAGTTGATTCCTTCCGGCATGTGGATACTGGCCCTGACATCTACATTCGGCACACTCTCGTCCCGTATACTGGCAGGAAACTCAGCCGGATCCGGATATGCTCCGTTGACCGTCTGGCCATCCGGGTTTCCCTGGCCTCCCTGCAGCATAACTGCATCGCCGCTTCCGATGACAGATTCTTTTGCCTGACCGGTTTTCGGAAAGCACCCTGATAGCATAGTGGCAAGATATATCGAAGATACAGCCGCGACCATCTTTTTGTTCATTGTTTTTTTCATATCGGTTTCACCTCATATTCCGTATCGTTTGGATTCTCATTAATCAGTCCCGCAGGAGGTTCTTTTCGGAGGGACGTATTTGGATTTTGAAAAGAACCTCCCGCAAGATCTGAGTTGATCTTACGGGAGGCTTGTATCTGAATTTCTATCAAGATGTATCAGAGTTGTATCAGATTGTTTTATCCATTTCGTTTTTCTTTTCTTCATCCGTCAGGGTCCGGCTGATTCCGAATTTGAATTCGCTTCCGGATGATTCATTCTTTTCTGACTCTGTCTGACGGAACGTATAGAGATCTTCATCGAACCCGCACCCGTCCCTGTAATAAGTCCGTACTGTTTCTTCCAGTTCATCCGTGGAAAGCACTGTTTCCGGCTTGCCTTCAGCAGAATAATAGACCATGTCGAGGAGGATCATCGTCTTCTCTTCGAAAACCATCTCCATCACTCCATCATCCGTCTTGGTCACAATATTCACGACCCCGACTGCAGCAGCGTGATCTCCGATCATCACCAGCGTATTGTTCCGGTATACTCCTATTCCGGAACAATCTAACAGAGACTGAAACTTCCGGGCAGCAGGGCTTCCCTGTCCGAAAACCATTTCCAGGATCTCTTTTCCCTTCCTAATCGTTTCGCCATACTCCGGACTATTCGAATTCAGTTGGGAATTATCCGTCCCGACGCCGATCTCCCTGTCCCGGTAAAGCAGTGCGACGGTTTTCTTCGTCAGTGTTTCGCGTTCTCCAATATCCCGCTCACGGTATTCAGTTTCGGAGAGAAGCTTCTTTTGACGCGCACTGCTGATCATCCTCGGAACCAGAATGCATCCGCATGTCAGAAGGATAAGGGCAAACACAAGTAAAGTCTTTCTCATGACTTCTCTCCTCCTTTCTTCAGCGTAAAGGACACCGTCGTTCCTTTTCCCTGCTCACTCTCGATGAGCAGTTCCGTTCCGTGAAGTCTGGCAATCTCTTTGCATAATGACAATCCGAGACCAGCCCCGCCCAGTTTCCTCGAACGGGACTTGTCTTCCCGGAAGAAAGGTTCCGTGATCTTATCGAGATTCTCTTTCGCGATACCGCGTCCGTGATCTTCGACATAGAATCTGATCCTGTTCCCCTCCGGAGTCCCACCGATCCTGATCACCGAACCCGCCTCCGATGCTTTGCTCGCATTATCAGCAAGATTCGAAAACAGGGAAAGCAGAAGGACACGGTTTCCGGAGACAGTCTCCTTCGGAAGATCGCATTCGAATGCCACCTGATACTTCTTCTCAAGTGTACGAAGCGCAGTCTGAAGTTCGCTCCCGATCACATCAAGATCCAGTTCCTCCATCTCCACATCTTCGTTGCGGTAAACATACAGATCCAGAAGCTGAAGTGAAAGACGCTCGAGCCGTTTCGACTCCATAAGGATCGCATCGGTGGCCTGTTCTTTCTCCTCTTTATCCATGTCATAGGATTTCAGCATCTGGGCATAGCCGATAATGGCTGTCATCGGGGTCTTCATCTCGTGAGTAAAATCGGATACAAATGCATCTCTTTTCAAAAGCTCATCGGAGATGGTCCGGATCTTCTCCTCGATGGCATCCGACATCGAATTCACACTTCCGGATAATGCGCGGATCTCTTCGTCATCGGAAGAACGGATCTCCATCTTTCTTCCGTAATCTCCGCCGGCTATATCATCTACGGTCTCTGTCAGTCTCTTAAGCGGCTTCGTGGCCCGCTCCGCAAGGAAATACAGGGAAAGGCCGCTTAAGATGGCAATGCCCAGGACAGCAATGGTATAGAAGGTCCAGAAGCGGTAACTCTGCTCCCGTATTTGAGTAAAATCAGAAGAGATCTCAAGATAATAGCCGCCTACATCCGTATCAAGATGAACGATCGTGACAAAAAGAAAAGCATCTCCCTTTTCCGCATCCGTCACAGCGCTGTATTTTTCGGCATACTTATCCTTCGGAAGATCGATATATGAGGTATCTGCTTCTCCGCTTCCCGGAGAAAGAAAACGAATATCTGAGATGATTCCTGACAGACTGCTCCGGATCTGCCGCAGAAAAGAGTCTTTCTGGTCCTGAGTGAGTTCCATGGAATAAAGGTCAGCAAAGTCCATGAAACTGTCGGCCGCACTGTCCACCGCGGCACGCACACGATCTACACGGTCATCCCAGATCGTATCGTTAATACGGAAGATCAAGAACGCACCGCCCAGACTGCTCGCCAGAAGCACAACGATGTACGCCATCAGGAAGAATTTCAATGACAGTTTCATTAGCGTTTCTCCGACTTAAATCGATATCCGACCTTATAGACAGTCTCGATCGTATCGCCGAGATCAAGCTTCTTCTTGAGCCGCTGCACATGAAGATCGATGGTCCGGGTATTACCCATATACGGCTCCTGCCAGACCTCCTCGAAGATCCTCTCACGATATAAAGCTATGTTTTTATTTCTAACGAAATACAGAAGCAGCTCATATTCTTTCACCGTAAGACTGACCGGCTGACCATCCAAAAACACGGAATGCTCCGAAGTATTGATCCGGATCTTTCCTTCTTCAAGTATCTCTTCACTCTTATGGAATCTGCGAAGGACCGTCTCAACACGGGCGAGAAGTTCGTCCAGATCGAAAGGCTTGGTAATATAATCCTCCGCACCGAGTTTCAGTCCCTTTACTCTATCCGGGACAGATGTTTTTGCCGTGACGAAAATCACCGGCGTACTGTACTCCTTGATGTACTCGATCAGTTCATATCCGTCATAATCGGGAAGCATTACGTCAAGCAGGATCAGGTCATAGTGCTTTCCCTCAATCGCCTTTGTCGCCGCCATACCATCATACACGGCTTCGCAAAGATAACCGTTCTTGCGAAGGCACATCTTCACCATATCGGCAATTGCCTGCTCATCCTCGACCACCAGGATCTTATTCATTTGTGTTTCCTTTCTTACGGCCCTCGGATTAATTGTAACTACTCAGAATATCAATGTCAAAACGATACTCTGATGACCGGACTTTATTATCTGGTCTTACTCTGGTGAAGGGTCTTAAGAAGAACGTTGATTCCGCCATACAGGACACCGGCGATCGCCCATACGATCCAGGTGATGTCCCATCTTCCGGAAAGGAAACTCCAGCCGAGATAGATCGCGGTAGCGACCATCCAGTACAGAGGCGTGATCGCCTTCAGTAATGTATTATTCTTTTCTTCCTTGCTGTAATCGCCTTCCTGAAGGAGCTTGGAATATCCGTCGGAGATGATTCCGGCATGAACGATCATGAAAACGCCGACGGCAATCGTTGCCAGCATCAGACCGCAAAGGCTCATGTGAAGAGCGTCATTCTTCTCATCGATGACCCCGCCGGCAACAAATACTATGACCCCGATGATCATGATGATCGTACCCATGGTGATCGCACGGGCGAATGTGCTTTTGAATTTTTCCGACTTCGACCTGACCAGTCCATCGACACCGTATTCAGTATCGAATATCTCGTTCTCGAGCCAGTCCCACTTGGCATATGCCATGCCGGCCGGAATAAAGAATATGAGTGAAACAGCGACCATCGCAAGAAGGATGAGGATCCCGAGTCCTCCGGCCGGGTCTTCCGCCAGAGGGATCGTCCCGGCTTTCTGTAATGCCATGATGACGAGAAGTGGAACAGGACAGAGGATGCAGATCAGGCATCCGATTGAAATCTTGTCGGCGAAATTCCGGGTCTCCTTAAGGAAACTGTTCGCCTCCTCCATCGACACACGGCGCAGTTCTTTTCCCGATTCTTCAGACAGCGGCTCGGAAGGACGCTCTTCCACCTCATCTTTCAGAAGGTAGTCCGTACTCACATTGAACAGATTGCTCATCTCAAGGATCCTCTGAAGGTCCGGGACAGACTGGGCACTCTCCCACTTGCTGACCGATTGTCTGGACACCCCGAGTTTGTCCGCCAGGTCTTCCTGCGACCATCCGTTCTTTTTTCTTTCTTGTACTATTTTCTCTGCCAGGATCATTTTCCTTACCTCACTTATAACATTATAACCGATTGGGAATGTTCGATTCCGCTCATTGGTCTTTCAAGATCCATGTGCACGCTCTTGATGATCCGAATATACCAAAGTCTCCGATTGCACACCATCAAGCCGGCTTGGAAATGTGTCAACTGGCAGTTGCAACCGCCGTTTTTGTTCCGATAATAGGAGAAAAGAGCATATTGATATAAGAACGTGATTTCACCTTGTTTTATATCAATGAATGCAGGACCTTATTGATATAAAAAGACCAAATTGGATGTTTTTATATCAGTTTTTGAGGCCGTTTGTGTCCAGGCGTTGATATAAAACCTCGAGTACAAGTGCTTTTATATCAATAGAAGGTCCGAAAATTGATATAAAAGCACTGTTTCACGCAAGTTTATATCAATCGAGGTGGGAAAACATTGATATAAAACCTTGGATTTTTCTTGTCTTATATCAATCCGCTTTCTCATTCTCAGATCGGGCGAGATTATTTTATGAAACGAATGATTTAGCGACAGTCCCTTTTTATTTGATCAGATCCTTGATGACTTCGCCAGCGATGATCAGTCCGGCCACCGATGGTACGAATGCTGTCGATCCGGGGGTACTTCTTCTCCCTGTGCCTTTCCGCTCCGCGCCCGGCATCCCATCGCCGTCCTCCGCGGAGCCGGTCGACGGATCGGCCAAAGGAGTTATCGGTTCTTCTTTCGAATAAACGACCTTGAGGTGCTTGATCCCTCTCTTTTTGCACTCACGGCGCATCACCTTGGCAAGCGGGCAAACGGAGGTCTTATAGAGATCCGCGACTTCAAAAGCCGTCGGATCCAGTTTGTTTCCGGCGCCCATGCTGCTGATGATCGGTGTGCCCGCTTCCTGGGCTCTCACGATAAGCTCGAGTTTTCCGGTCACGGTATCGATCGCATCAATGATATAGTCATACTCTTTAAAATCGAAAGAAGAAGCAGTCTCCGGCATATAGAATGTCTTGTGCGTCCGTACGACGCAGTCCGGGTTGATCTCGAGGACGCGCTCTTGTGCCACTTCGACTTTCGGTCTTCCGACCGTCTTTGTCGTTGCAATGATCTGGCGGTTGATATTGGAGGGGCATACGACATCGTCATCGATCAGATCGAGCGCGCCTACACCGCTTCGTGCCAGTGCTTCCACGGCATATCCGCCCACGCCGCCAACGCCGAAAACAGCGACTCTGGAGTTCTTCAGTTTCTCCATCGCCTCAGGTCCGAGAAGTAATTGTGTTCTTGAAAACCGGTTCTCCATTTGCCGCCTCAGACATTCACTTTCTTTTCTGTTTCACTTAAAGTCTCGTTCATGCTGCCGGTCCTGTATCCCGCAAGATCCATCGTCACATAGTCGAAGCCGAGACCTTTCAGCGTATTGTAGACGGTATTTCTCACTTTTTCATCCACAAGTTTTCCGATCTCCTCCGGAAGGACTTCGATCCTCGCGATATTCCCGTGGACCCGTACTCTCATCTGACGGAAACCGAGATCGAGAAGAAGCTGCTCAGCTTTTTCCACCATCTTCAGTTTCTCTTCACTGATCGTCTCTCCATACACAAAACGGGAGGCCAGGCAGGCAAAGGACGGCTTGTCCCATGTCGGAAGATCTATCTCTTTTGAAAGCACTCGTATATCTTCTTTGGTCAATCCCGCGTAACGGAGAGGACTCTTTATACCGAGTTCCGCCACCGCAATAAGACCCGGCCGGTAATCGCCGTTATCGTCGACATTGGAACCCTCGGCAACATTCTCGATACCACATTCGGAAGCCACCTCTTTGATCTTCGTAAAGAGTTCTTTTTTACAAAGGTAGCAGCGGTTCTTCGGATTCTGCCGGAAGCCCTCGATCGAGAGTTCTTCTGATTCGATAACGATCTGCCGGATCCCTTCTTTTTCACAGAAGGCTTCCGCTTCCTTCAGTTCACGGTTCGGGAAAGAACAGGACTTCGCTGTAACTGCAATCGCTTTTTCTCCCAGGACATCTTTGGCGACCTTAAGAAGAAAGGTCGAGTCCACGCCCGAGGAAAAAGCAACGGCCACGCTGCCGAGTTCCCGGAGATACTGTTCCAGTTTCTGTTTTTTGGCATGTAATTCGTCCACGGTCTTCTACGCATTCCCTTCCCGAGATAAGTGTTGCTACCATTTTATAGCATTCACCTATTCAGTCAATAGGTTTCGGGAAGCACGCCCGGTCTGAAGAAAGGACCGGATCTTCTTTCGAATTTCCGGCCCTGCACTTACTTGGCTTCGCCGGTATACTTGTCCACGCGGTCGTTGATGAAACGGATCACGTCATCCAGAGACTTATCTCCGGAATAATATGCCGCCAGTTCTTCGTTGACGATATTTCTGATCTGTACGTCATCCATATAGTAGACAGAGAGTGTCGAGAGCATATCGAAGAACTTCTGCTGCATAGTATCCGTAGATTCCTTATAGCCCATGGTCCGTAGCTGGCTCTTATCAAAGAGTCCGTATTCCATCTCAAATGCATAGACCTCATTATAGTACTCAGAAAGGAGCGCGATCTCTTTCTTCATGACTTCCCTGTTGATGCAGATCGAACTGAATGACAGTTCATCTTCCGGAACGAATTTCCCGCCGAGCAGATAATTGATAAACTTTTTGCATCCTTCCTGACAGTCAGACTTCGCCGTCACGGAGATGCTCTCCTGCGCTTTAAATCTCGGTCCCTGTGCGGACACAGAGGGCGTACCGATCACTGAGAAAGCATCCTGTCCGTTACTGCAGTTCTTTACATAGTCCACAAAGTTTGTCATGTGCACATATCTTCCGTCCGGTTCCGGGCGCAGCTCCTCTTCTGCAAATGGGATCGTTTTGTCCGGATCCATCCGGCTCTCAGGAAAGTTCGCCTTGGCATATTCTGCAGCTTTCCGGAACTGCTCGGAGTCGAAGTCTACCTTCTCGCCTTCCACGGCCGACTTGATGTCGATACAGGACATCAGGAAGATATCGCGATAGTAATATGTAGATTCAGGATAATCATACGGCTGCACACCGGAGAGCGTGTTGGTGACATAGTTACCATACTCTTCGAAAGTCATGCCCGCCTTATCTTTTCCGGCATCATCTTCCTTCACGATCAGTCCTTCGACTTCGATTGTCACCGGAATAAAGTACAGCTTCCCGTCCATCCTGCTGGCATCGAGCACATTCGCAAAAAGTCTGCCCTTTACGTCTTCATCGACAAAAGCACTGAGATCTGAAAGTGTCTTATCGTTCATGGCTTCTTTCTTATCCATGTTCACGACAAGATCCGGACAGTCGGAGCTTCCGAGTTCCCGGACTAGTGTATATGCGCGCTGGATCTCCGGATCCAGGACCGGGAATCCTCTTCCTGCCGTGATTCCGGTATTATACTTGCTCCAGATGCGGATGAGATACTCAGGATCCGTCGCATTGAAAGAGACGATCGCTTGAGTCAGATAATCCGAGAACGATCCGTCCAGCGGAGCACTGATCTCAATGACCTTTTTCCCTTCATGCGGATTGGATCCCGCCTTCGTTAATACCAGGATCGTGTAGTTTTCCGACAGAATCCTTGCTGTCGGGAATCCGTCATCGCCGGCGAAATAAAGTACGATCTTATCCTCTGTGAAATGAAGGACTCGGATATCGCCGTTCTTGTCGGGATTAAAGTCATAAAAATACGGGGAATACCAGTTATTGTCCAGTGCTTTTTCCTCGGAACCGGTCTCCACATTGTACTTAAAAATGTTGCCGAGAGTATCTACGCGAAGAAGGTCTCCCTGTTCCGTGCACTGATAATCGGTAAGAGAGTCGGCATTGTCTCCGCCCGTGACCCAGGGCGTCTTACTCGTGATCTTGCCGGAAGAAAGATCCATCTCGCAGGAATACTTCTCACCCGACATCTTTTGCAGATTCGCATAGACCTTTTTCGTCTTCTCATTATAGGAGAAAGAATCGATACTGATAGGTCCTTTAAAATCCGACATATCCATCTCGCAGACCGGATCCGTACCTTCATAGAAATAAAGGCCCGAGTCTCCTGATCCTATGTCGATACTCTGTACGGCAGAATAATTCCCGACACGTGTCACGGCAGAAACATAATTCACTTTCTGCCCGTTTTTATCGAGCAAAGGTGTAACATCCGATGCCTCACCTGTTTCCAGATCTACTTTGGCAAAGTAAGTCTCGAAGTTTCCGTTGAAAACAGACACTACGGCCGTAGCCGTTTTTCCGTCCCCGGCCGGGATAAGGGAATAGATCTCCTGGGCCCTTACCCCCTCCGGGAACTTCATCTCCAGTGCTTTTTCCTTAGTACCGTTTTCACTGTACACATCCAGTTTCACTTTCTCTTCGGAAGTCACCAGATCGACTGTTGCATAAGTACTGTAGATCTTTCCGTCAATATATTCTGCCGGCGAATTAACCATCAGCGAATCCGTATCCGACTTTTCCATCTTGAGCGTAAAACGGGAAGAATCAAACCAGGGATCATCTTTCGCAACTGTGGTGTTTTTCGACTTGGATGTCTTCCGGCAGGAAGTCGTCATGCCGGAAACAAGAAGCACGCTGAGCGCGACGGAAAAGATACGTACAGTCTTTCTCATAAAATCACCTTATTACCATATCTATTACACATCTTCTGACTGATTTTATAACACCAGCCGGACAACCCCCATTGCCAAGATTAGATTATCAATTGGAGAATTTTAAAAAGTGACATAATCGTCATTAAAAGTAGGTTGACATGTGTAAACCACGGTTTTATAATGACCATAGGTTGACTAAAGTAAACATCGGAGGAATACATGATCAAACTTGCTGACGCCGAATGGAATATTATGAATCTTCTGTGGGATAAGGGCCCCCTTACCACCATGGAGATCATCCGCGAGATGGAAGATTCCATTGGCTGGAGCAAGTCTACAACAATGACGCTTCTTCGAAGAATGAACAGCAAAGGCAGCATCAAATTTCAGATCGACAACAAAACAAAGAAGTATTACCCGTGCATCGACAGGAGCGAGGCCGAGGTAGAGGAGGCAAAATCTTTCCTGAACAAGCACTATAACGGAAAGATCGGGTCTATGATAAGTAATCTGATAAGCCAGGAAGCTCTCTCCAAGGAGGAGATTGACGAGCTGTACAGCATTCTTCGAAAGGGCAAGTAGGATGAGTTTTTTTGTAACCCTGAATATACTGATTTTAGTTCTCATTGTTTTAAGAAAACTGATGAAAGGAAAAGTATCCTGCAGAGCGCAGTATTTTTCCTGGATCATTCTGCCGGTCTTCATGCTGGCGGCAAGTTTCGTATCTATCCCGGTCGCCATCGAAAAGCAGCAGGAAGCGCCTTCTGATAAAAGTGAAGTTACGGCATACAGTAAGGAAGAAGTATCTTCCGAAAGTGCGGGGCTGATTCAGACCGAAAAGCACTATCCGTCCACAGTTTCTTCAGAAGAGAATGCACAGATCACTGCAGGTTCTGAATCGGGATCACAGAGTGTAAGGATCGATCTTAAACACTTTGCCATATTCATCTGGATCAGCGGCGCAGCTGTTATCGGATCCGCGATCCTTATAAGCAATGTCTCATTTGCCCGAAAGATCCGAAAAGAAAGAAATCTGTTTGCGACTTCCGAATTCGGAAAACTGAAGGTGTATAAGATCAAAAGACTGGACTCCCCGTTTCTTCTCTGGAACCGCATCTATATCCCTGAAGATCTGGATCCGTCTTCCGAGCGTTATTCGTTATCCCTCTATCACGAGTTCTGTCACTATAAGTTAGGAGACTGTTTCTGGAATGTGATCCGGAATCTGTTCGTGACCGTATTGTGGTTCGACCCTCTCGTGTGGATCGCGTATTGCCTGATCCAGAATGACAACGAACTCGCTGTCGATGAGATGGTCATCAGCTGGAACGGCGAAGAGAACCGTGTGAAATACGGCGAGATGCTGCTGTCGTATGTTTCCAGAGTTTCAGAGCACAGCCGGATCCCGTCAGTCGCTACCTCTATGAGCGGAAAGAATAAGAGTTTTATGAAGAAGCGTATCCTCAACATTGTAAACAAGTCCAAAGCGACAAAGTATGCAGCCGTGATTCTTTGCACGGTGCTGGTCACTTCCAGTGTCTGTCTTCTCGTAAGACCATATATCGTTTATAAAGTTTCAGAGAAGCAGGATACCGTAGTTTCTACTACTCCGGAAGAGACCGAAGAAAAGATCAAGCCGGCAGAGACTTCATCGTCAGAAACTGCGGAAGATAACAAAGCAGTACAGCTGTCTAACAAAAAGACCTTCACACCGCCGGATACAAGGACCATCGAATTCCAAACGGATAATCTTGTCGGTGCAGAGGACTTTAAGATCCCGGAAGATGTGGATCAGGCAACAAACATCCATGTGAACTGTGAAGTCATCAGCATCACTGAGAAGTACATGTATATCTGTGTCCGCGGTGTGGACTGGGACAAGTGGGAGAACATCTACCGGATCTGCCGCTATGAGTTAGTCGACGGAAAACAGGGTGATCTTAAAGGTTCGGTTGATATAGATATTGCATGCGCAGCGGTTATGGATGTATATGAAAAGGACGGAAAGACATATGCGATCCTGGATTACTGCAAGACAGCCTTAGGCTACGCTTTCCAGATTTATGAACTGGATTTTGAAACCGGAGCTGTCACCGAAGACCGGGCTGTGTACGCAGATGATGAAGTCTGGGGCGAGAATCTCACTTTCTGGGACGCCAGATACCACGAAGGCACGATATATGCATATGGAGACATAAGTATTCAAAACAGTGAGTGCAAAGGTGTTTACTATGAATTTACCGAGGATGGCTGTAAGAGGGTAGCCGCCGAAGATGATAAATCCCGGGAATACAGCAGAATACTGTTCCCTCTCTACAAACTCTGATTTTCAAAAAACCAAATTATCGCTTTTCTTTTAAGGAGGATCGTATGTACAGGAGACTGATCTCAGCGGGCCTTAGTATCTCTATGCTTTTTGGTGCTATAGCCGTCACAGGATGCAAGAAAAAACAGCAGCAGGAAAATGTCAGGAAGGTATCCCCGGATACTTCCTGGTATGAAGCTTCGACCTTCTCACTCGGAGACAAGTATAAGGACAAGAATATCAAGTATTTCGAAAGCAATATCATCGGTGTCTATAACGACGGCCTCGTTATTAAAAACAGAGGATATGAAATGCCGGCTGACTCTGATGGAGATGATATTAATGAAGCCTGCGAGTTCACAAATATTGATTATTACACACTAAGCGGCGAACAGGTCAGTTCTGTCGATGTCGGCAAAGTGATCTCCTCGAAAAACGATACAGGTGTCTACGATATCTATATCACTAAAGACGGTGTCAAACTTAAGATATTCGGTTCCGGCGAAAACGAAGGTAAGATCTACGAGGCAGATATAGATGTAGCAAACGGAAAAATCGGGAATCTTGAAGAACCGGCAACTTCAAGAAAGAATAACGCTAAGACTTCCAATATGTTCCTTTACGGGACCTGGGAGGTCGGAGAATACTCGGTATCCTGCTACGACAAGATGGGCGGGAATTACTCGTGTATCATTAGTAAAAACGGAGAAAGCAAGTACGTCGATTTATCTGCCGATCCCGCCTTTACAGAGGTCGCCTATGTCTCCGGATGCATCATTGTTTCAGATACAAAAATACTTCTTGTATGCCTGGTGAACGGCACAAGATTTGCCTCAATAGATCTGGAGAACGGCCGGGTAAAAGACGTGACGGAAGAGTATGCCTGGCTGAAAACGATCAATTACGAAACACCTATCGCATCCTTTGAAGGGAAAACCTATATAGTAAAACAGGATGGCATAAAGTGTATCAATCTCGAGAAGAAAGAACTGGAAGAAGTGGTCTCTTTTGACAACTTCAATATCAACAGATATTCACTCGCAGATATGGAACTCCTTTCTGTAAAAGACGGAAAATTCATATTCGCCGGAGATATCGGAGATGAAGCTTCTCGAGGACTTCCGACCATCGCCGTCCTCGAGAAACAGGAAACGAATCCGCATGCCGGAAAAACGATCATTACAGCAGGTGCTGTCAGAAATGCTGACGTATCGTATGCGATCTGTGAGGCCGTCAGAACATTTAACAATACCAATGAAAACTATTTCATCCAGATGGTATATGACTATGACCTAAAGAGTAGAATTGATTATAAAAATGCACAGACCGATGACGAAATAGCAGACATTGTCAATAAGACCGCAGCCGAGCTCGACGATCTTCTTGCGATCGATATGCTTGCAGGCGATGGTCCGGACATCATCCTGAATGCCGGAACGATCCGTCAGATCCAGACGGAAAAGCACCTTGTGGATCTGAGCAGCTATGCTAAGGGAAAGAACGGGATCAATGCCGACGAGTGCTTTTCCAATATCATCGATGCGGCAACGGTCGATGGCAAGCTCCTCTATATCACGGTAAGCTTTAAGGTAAGTGGACTTCTTGTGAAAAAAGAGGATGCCCGTGACGGCCAGATCGGTTTTACCTATGACGAGTATGCCCGGTATGTAAGCGAGACAAAAAACGGAACCGATCCGATGTCGGATACTCAGCTCGGGATCACATGCACATTGTTTTCGTATTTGTATGGGGACTGTATTTCGGGAGACACCGTAAACTTCGATAACGAGTCCTTCCGGAAGATGTGTGAATATGTGAAGAATAATGTTCCTGAAAAAAGCCATTACAACTATGACTTCGACGGAAATGCGTCATGTGAAGGGTTATATTATTTCCTGGAACGGCATACGTACAATTCAACAAAAAATACTCTTCTGGGATATCCGACACCGGATGGATGCGGTCCCTATATTACAGTTGACACTTCCGTCGGCATCTCCGCATTCGCCCCTTCTTCTGTAGTGGATGGTGCCTGGGAATTCATCAAGACGTGTCTGAGTGAAAAAGTTCAGGCAGTGATCGCCGAAGGTGATACCAATCCGATCAACAAGAACGTATATGATTCTTCCGCGGGAAAAGCACTTGAGAAGTATAACAAGTCTGATGTATCTTTCGGGATCCCGATGGACGAGAGCGTAATCACTTCCTACAAAGAAATCCTTGAGTCGGCAACAGTAATTGCAAGCGATGATCCGGCCGTGCTGAACATCATTAGAGAAGAGATCCCTGCATACTACCTGGATCAGAAGAGCCTCGATGCGGTGATATCGATCATCAATAACAGAGTAACCACTGTCATTGCAGAAAGAGCTACAAACGTGAAAAATGCCAAATAAGGCACTAACCAAAAAGTCCGTCTGAGCATGACGCCCGGACGGACTTTTTCATTATCAATATTCTTCTGTAGGATCAGTTCGATCCGCGGGCAACCTTGGAATAGTCGTAACCCTCATCGGAAGTCATTTTGCATGGAGTTAACGTGAAGTATTCTACACCGTAACCACGGATGCTGAAGTCGAGGTTTACCTCTCCTCCTTCAGCCGTCAGGATCTTCGACGATACCGCAGGAGAATCCGCCTGCTTGAGAAGCGCGATCTGATCTTTCGACGGAGCCGCCGGTTCTCCGATATCGTGCCAGAGCTTCAGCGGGTTTGTCGTTACCGGATCCACGGTCTTTCGGATCAGGGTAAGATCATTGTCTTTTACCGGAAGAGTGAACTCTTTCTTCAGGGTCTTCTTTCCCATGTTCCAGACGATACCGCGGACTTCCTTCTTATCCGGACTCTCCACGATCACGCAGTCTTCATCCTTATAGATGCAGCGACCCTCCAATTCCTGAAGTCTCTTAAAGAAGGCAAATGTCCAGAATGTCGGCTTTCTGATGCCGCCTGCGGCAACAAGTCCGAATCCTCCATGGAACTGCGTATGCGGAATACCGGCTTCTTCAAATACATCGCCG
The DNA here is from genome assembly GCA_947302815.1 of uncultured Clostridia bacterium. Taxonomy (GTDB): domain Bacteria; phylum Bacillota; class Clostridia; order Saccharofermentanales; family Saccharofermentanaceae; genus Scatonaster. The sequence continues at coordinate 31,500 of CAMYWO010000007.1, forward strand.
AATGTCCAGTAGGAATAGGATTCATTCACGTCACCGAGATGCGAGAGCTGGTGGGCAATATACGCCGCGTTCTCATTCGTATCGTGGATCGGATTGGTCGGTGTATAAGATGTGTTGAACTCCGTAATGTGGATCGGAAGGCCTTTGAATTCTTTATAGGAATCGATCGCTGTACGGGATGTCTTCAGGTTGTCAAAACCGAGCTTGGGATCAGACAGTTTCTGATACGTGAAGTGTCCCTTGAACTGCGGCATTTCCGTTGTGTAATGGTGTCTTGTAACGAAGTCCGGAGAGAGCTTCTCCTTTCTGCAGAAATCCAGGAAGCTTCTGATCCAGAATTCGTCTTTCACGCCGCAGACTGCAGGTCCGCCGACCTTGAAACGCTTGTCCACTTTCTTGACTGCCTTGAATGTGATCTTAAACAGTTTGAAGTATTCCGCCATATCGGCATCTTTCCAGAAGCCCGGAAGGTTCGGCTCATTCCATACCTCGACCGGCCAGTTTACGACACGGTCACGGCCGTATCTTTCACACAGGTGGGTAAGAGTCGTACTTACAAGATCGGCCCACTTCTCATAGCTCTTCGGAGGTGTGACATTTCCCTTCCAGACGAAGATGGTCTGCTCTCCGGTAGCAAGTGCTTCCGGCATAAAACCGAGTTCGAGAAAAGGCTCGAGCCCCTGCTCGATATAGCTGTCCATGACTCGGTCGAGATAGGTGAAATTGTAGCAGAAAGAATGGAAATCCCTGAAGTGGCGTTCTTCGTAGATACCCATATCTGCGCAGAAGAGCCCATGTCCGCGGATATGCTTGAATCCGATCTCTTCCTGAACGATCCGGAGCTCATCCTGATATTCCTTGGCAAGCGCCAGACCCATACGTCCGGTACCTACACAGTAATCCACATTATTATGAAATGCATATGTCTTCTTTCTGTCGATTTTCATAAGAGTTCCTCCCTGTCGTCCATATGATCTTCCAGGCCGCCTGACCTGTTTTTTCCTAAACCCCTAATTATCCTCCGAAGTGTCCTCGTCCCAGAACAGTTCGTCCAGAGTCTTCCCGAGGACCTTGCATATGGCAATACATAACCGGATCGTAGGATTATAGTCACCTTTCTCGATCGAGTTGATCGTCTGGCGGGACACACCGACCTTTTCGGCCAGTTCCTGCTGCGACATATCCATCGCGGCGCGGGCGGCTTTCAGTTTAAGGTTCTTCATCTTCCAGTGCCCCCTTCCGATCCTTAATACTCTTTATCGACATCTCCACGGCTACTGCGCCGAAACATAAAGCGAAGATAGCGGCGGATCTGTTCAGGTCATTGACAGTTCCTGTTTTCACGTAAGGAACCAGCGCAGACAGACCTGCCATGATCGTCATGATCCATACAAGAACAGTACACTTTGCTCTGCCTCCATTATATCCGACGAATGCGTCGTTGATATCCGCAAGCATCACAAAGGTAGCAAGACCTACGAACGTCGGGATCAGCGTCGACTCAAAGCTGGACAGTGGAAAACTCGGCGCAAACTTACTGAAGATACCGATCGCGAAGCAGCAGACGAGGGATACTATGAATGAGAACATCGCTGCCTGTCCACGGCAGATCAGTTGTCTCTCGTCGTAACTCTTCGATTCCTTCACCGTCAGGATGATCAGTAAGATGGCGATAATCAGGAAGATTCCGGCGACCGCGATCGTCTGGATCGAGATGAAAGAAGTATCCGGTTTTACCGTGATCGTGTAGGAAACAGAGTAATCTCCGGGGGTGATATACTCTGTCGCAACAGGTGTCAGCTCGATAAAGAAATCAGAATCATTCAGATTATCGAGGGTAAACGTGAACGTCTCATCATTCCTGATGGTAGCAGAACAAAGACGTTCTCCGCTCAGAACGAGCTGTCCGAAATTCTCTGAAAGATACAATTCTTTGGCGCTGCTCATGCCGGGAATGATCATCAGGGAATATGTGGTTCCTTCCGGTCCGGAAGCTTTTACCGTAATCGTAGCCTTATTCCCGACCGGCTTGAAATAATTGGATCCATCATAGGAAACCAGACAGCTGCCAGCGCCACACGACGTTTTAAACATACCATGACCATCTGCCATTTCATCGGCCGGAAGATCGAGTTGACTCGGGTCCGGTTGGACATGTCCTTCGTAGTCAACGGGGGAATCCGCCGGAATATCACGGACATAGAGCGGATCGGAATAACTCAGGCGGGTATCCCTGTTCATACGGATCGAGGAGAAGAGACCGACCAGGATAATGACGAGTGAAATCATAATAATGGTAATGTTGATCGTAGAAAGTTTCTTTTTCATAGGTGCTTACCTCCAAGGCAAATATTACTACGAACTTTACATAATGTCAACTATATGCGACATAATGTTAAAGATATATCACCTTGCTAATGATTTTCATGATAATCATCGAATACTGTTTTTCCTCTCTTGACTTTGTCCTTAGGACAAAGTTTATGCTTTAAGGCAACAGGGGGCGATATCGGATCTCCCCAAGATCAGAGAAAGGAAGATCGATATGGGTGTTCTAAAAAAGATCCTTAAGCAAAACAGGAAATGGGTGATCCTTTCTGTTCTCTTTGCCACTTTTCATAACTGTGTCGGGATCCTGTCGACCCACTTTGTCGGAAAACTCGTAAACCATATTTCAGACGGGTCAAAGATATCGATGCTCCTCATCGGGATTCTTATCCTCTTCGCTCTTCTCAATCCCCTCACATCTTACGGCAACCATCTCCTCGGCCAGTACACCGCGGAGCGGGCCGCACACTCCCTGCGCATGGGATTCATGCGGCATCTTCTGAAAGACGGGTCAGAGTCCGCGGATAAAGCCATGTCGATCGTGCAGGGAGAGCTTACCCGTGCAACCGACTACCTCAGCAATTCTTTCTTCAGTAATGTCGGTATGCTCATCACGAGTGTTCTCGTTTTTCTCTTTCTCCTCTATGAAAATCCGATCCTGACGGTCGTTCTCCTGATCCCGACACTGGTGATCCTCATCTATGTCAGTATCTCCGGAAGTGCCATCTCAAAGACGGTAAAGAAAGGACTGGAAGCCAGAAGCCGTATGAACCACGTCGCCTTCGGCATCGTGTCGAACTTCCCGATCGTCTCGGTATATGACGCGAGTGCTTTTCTCGAGGAAAAGCACGACGAAGCCCTCGCCGACTGGGAAAAGCACACGAAGAAAGAAGAACGCATCATCGCGGTACTCAACTCCATCTCCGCGCTGCTTTCACAGGTCCCGCTTCTGAGCGTCCTTCTTACAGGCGGCATCCTCATCTTCCGCGGGTCGATGACGCTGGGTACTCTGATCGTATTTCTGAACCTGCAGAGCAGCGTGACGATGTTTCTGATGAACATGCCGAACTTCATCGCTTACTTTAGAACTTTTACTTCGAATCTCAGCCGGATCGAGCTGGCCTGATCTTAGAGGAGGCAGATACATGCGTGACAATATAACAGAAAAGAGCATTGCGGAACTTTCCGGCGTTTCCTTCCGATACGCCGACACAGATATCGTGGATGGTGTTTCCCTGACGATCGCACCCGGAGAACGTGTCGGGATCGTCGGAGAAAGTGGCTGCGGGAAAAGCACTCTGATCAAGATCCTCTCGGGTCTTCTCGTCCCGACCGCAGGATCCGTTACCGTGGCCGGTGAAACTTCCCCCGGGAAGATCCGCTCGAAGGTCTCTCTGGTCATGCAGTCATCTATGCTGCTTCCGATGACGATCTATGAGAACATCACCATGGGACACGTGCAGAGCGAAGATGCGGTCCGGCATGTGCTCCGGCAGGCAAGCCTTATTGAATGGGTCGACTCTCTTCCCGACGGGATGCACACCTATCTCGGAGACCGTGCGGATGAACTGTCCGGCGGACAGGCACAGCGCATCGCGATCGCCCGCGCGCTTTTAAAGGATGCGCCGCTCCTTCTCCTCGACGAGCCAACCGCTTCCCTTGACGATGCCACTGCGACTTCAGTTCTCGCGTCTCTCGATGCGGCCACCTCAGATAAGTCCAGAACGATCGTCCACGTGACCCATCAGGTCGGGCACCTTACGGACTACCATCGTATTCTCCATATGCAGGGAGGCAGGCTCTATGAATAGGAACGTATACCGTCTTCTCAAAGATCTCGGCATGCACCGGATCTTCATCGTCTTCCTGCTGTTGCGGGTGCCCTTTGATTTCATGTCGACTGTACTTTATGCGAACATGCTCGGCGTTTTCCTGCGTCTGATCGACCGGGGGAATCAGGGAGATCTGCTTCCTACATTCTTCATTTTCCTCGGGCTGACCGCGCTTCTGTTCGCGTATAACATGACCGTCTGGTGTACGATCTCCGTGCGCGTGAATGTAAGGCTTCAGAAGCTTTTCAGGAAGCGTATGCTCTGCCGGATCCTGGGCGCCGGATATGAAGAGATCCAGCAGCGTTCCGGCGGAGAGTGGCTCAACCGCCTGAACAGTGATATCGATCATCTGCATACATATCTCATGGCCCCGGTCAACTTCATGCACCTGGTGATTGCGCTGGTCAATGTGATCCTCTCGTCCATCGTACTCGCCTTCCTGAATTTCCCGCTTCTGATCGTCACCATGCTGGTCCTTCTTCCCTTCTCCTTTCTCAGCTGTATCGTCGTTGTCAGAAAGATCCCCGTCTTCAAGCACCGTGCGCAGGAGGCACTGGGACGCTATACCAACTGGGCCGAGCCGGTCGTCCGCGCCCGTGATGCGATCTGCATTTTCGGCGGTGAGGAACAGGTCCTGAAGAAAGTCGAAGAAACAAGTCTCGATATGCTCCATGCCAATATGCAGGTCCACCGGAGAGTCGCCCGCGCCACCATGATCAATACGTTCTCCGGGATGATGGGATATCTATTGCTTCTTCTGTGCGGCGATAGTATGATGGGGACAAAGATCGCTGATATCGCAGCGCTCATGAAGATCACACAGTACCGTGCAGGCATCATGAAGAGCACGATGCTCATCAATAACGCGGTCAACAGTATGCGCAGCCACGAAGCCGGTGCTGTCCGTGCCTGCGAAGTGCTCATCGGCGAAAAGGAGTCCTATGGATCAGCATAAAGAAATACCCGGACACGAAAACGAAGCTCTTCTTAAGATCGGAGAACTGGCTGACCTCGCCGGCATCTCTCCGAAGGCACTGCGTATCTACGAGCAGAAAAACATCATCAAGCCCGTAGCCGTCGATGAAGAGACCGGGTACCGCTATTACTCAGCTGACCAGTATGAACAGGTCGAATCTCTCCAGAAACTTCAGGACATCGGCTTCTCTCTCAACGAGATCGAACAGCTTCTTTCCGGAAAACTCTCCGAAGAAGACATGAGAGTGCTTTTCGAAGAGAAACGGCGCACGTTGAATGAAGTCATCTGGAAAGCACAGGCACAGCTTCAGGAACTCGATACGATCGAAGAAGGAGTTCATGCCAAAGATCTCGAAGGCATGACCGACGAAGAGCGCGCCTGGCATCTGGCGAAGCTGGTCCGTATCAATGAGCAGAATGTCCGTCAGCTCCTTAGTGACGTCATCTGGCTGTAAAGGTCACATATTTTTATCGTAGATAACTAATCTCTCATAATATCCATAATGTCACTTGCCCAATGCCATCCCTTCGTATAATCGGCATATCACGAAAGGAGGCATTGGAAATGCATAGATTTAAAAGAGCATGTGGTGCGCTAATGGCAGGCGTACTCACAATTTCGGTATTCGCCGCGAGCGGCTGCCGGAGTAATGGAAAGATGAGGGACGATCCTCAGACTGATGTTTCGATGAATACATCGGAAACCACTTCAGAGCCAAGCGTCCCGAAACAGACAGAAACATCGGATATCGCTTATCAGTGTCCTGTTTCTTCTTCAGAGAAAGAGGCAAAAGCACTGGCACTGGAACTTGGTCTGCCCCCGGAAGATCTGCATGGCAAGTATGATCTTTTCCTTAAATACGCAGACTGTGTCATCAACAACCCGAGACTCATCGAGTACAGAGGATTTGTCGTAAATCTGTTTCCGATGGTCGCGGATCACCTGGAACCCGAGGATGAGGAATACTTCTTAAATGAACTCCGCGAGCTGACATTCGAGTCCATATACCTGGGCAGCAACAGCGGTGATTTTCAATCATGGTCAAACAGTATCCGTATATTCGGCGACGGCACTCTCTATGAGACAGAAGCGACGTATGAGACCACCATGCATGAGCTGACTCACTTCTTCGACGCATTCTGCGACCAGGAGTGGGAAAGCACCATGGCCCTCGTTGACGGCCGTCTCGCCTACAGAGAAGACCTGACCGAGGAACAGTGGATGAACGCAAAAGAATACTACACAGCCAGTTTTATCGTCGAAGGCGGCGCTGAGCTTTATAACGGAAAGTACTTCACGAAGCATCCGTTTACCTACAACGGCCCGCATAATTTCCTGACCGGATTTGAGTGGATCTTCGGAAGCGACGCGCTAGATAAGATGTTCTTCAGCAGAAACTCGACAGAGATATTTATCGGTTATATGAAAGACATCGGGTATACAGATGAGCAGATCGTAAATGTGATCCACTCTTTCAACTCCTACACCTATGACTACATTGAAGCTCCGGAGCACCCGGTCCGTTTCGAAGATGTTCTGATCGATCTTTACGAGCACGAGAAGAAAACAGACTGGAAAGAAGATAAGGTCTTCTGCCAGATCCTGCGGCAGATCAGTCCGGGAACTTACAATAATATTCCTCTGAAGCATGAGGAAGTCAGCGAAATCCTTATGCCATACAGCGAGCAGCTGGACTTCGCGAATTCGATCTTCAATTCGATCGATCAGGGAGACAACCCAGCTGCGTACGGCATCTTTGATGTCCTTATTCTGGACGGCAAACCCTATCTGTCGACCGAACTGATCCGCGCGGAGGGTGTCGACAAGACCCGTCCGACCACACTTCTGGTCGACTACGATTTTGATACGGGAAAAGTGCTTTCCTATGAGTACTATGTTCACTCGTATCCGCAGGTCTGCCCGAAGCCTCTCGATACCGGAAAAGCACTCGACGATCGTCTGGCTTCCCTGATTCACGACCATTCGAAGCTTCTCAGCCAGAAGCCGTACGCCGGAAAAGACGAGCTGAAGGAAGTCTATGAGCGCGCCGCAGCAATCGGAAACAAATACGGTGTCTACATCCGCGTGGGTGAAGACCTTCCGCCGTATGCCGAGCCGTATGTATTTGACCTCGGAACGGAGAAGACTTTTGACGCAAAGAAGATCAACGACATGCTCGACATTGCAGAAGGCGTTCTCAGCCAGTTCCCGGACGGCTACTTCGCGCAGTTCGACTACGGTTACTTCAAGGGCTTCGAGATCTGTATCTTTGAGTGGCCGCTTTATTCCGATCTGAACACCTTCTGGACAGAGGACGGATACATCATGAGCTATTCGATGGACAGTGTCTGCACAGAGGATATAAACGAGATCAGAAGCGGACTTATCCGGGCGATCTTCGATGCCACCAACATGAAGCTTAGGAATTACTTCGATAATTTCACGGACCCGATGTTCTCGGAGAGTGTCTGGAGATCTAAGAATCCGGCGCAGTTCTACTACACGGGTTACATGACCGACGACATCGCATCGGAAGAGTACGAGACCTACAAGGATTATGTCGTCTCGAAGGACGGTATGCTGAGCGGAAGAATGGATCGTATCCTGCTCATGGAAGCGGTTCTCGATAAGAAAGACATCACGGAACAGTGCAGGGAAAAAGCAAGATTCTACAGTCAGTGCATCCGTGAAGCATTCGACGATTCCACCTGGCCGGACGAGACCACTTGGGAAGCGTTCCTCTCTTCCTCCAAAGAAGACTCTAAGGCCGCATAACATCTAAAACCCGGCATCTCAAACAGATGCAGAAAGGAGCTGTCTCATCAATGAGACATGCTCCTTTTTTCATTGTGCGGACACGAGAAACCCATTTGATATAAGAATGTGATTTTACGTATCTTTATATCAACGAATTCAAGTCTTCATTGATATAAGAATTCCAAAATGTATGGTTTTATATCAGTTTTGAACGCCGAAAGTGCCCAGGGATTGATATAAAAACTCAAGTACAGGTGCTTTTATATCAATGGAAACTCTGAAAACTGATATAAAAGCACTGTTTTTTGCCAGTTTATATCAATCGGGCTAGGGAAACATTGATATAAAACCGTGGTTTTTCTTTGTTTTATATCAATCCAGGTTATGCCCTTATTGTAATGGAATCAAAAAAATAGTGACCCGTAGATTACCGCTTCGCTCTTTTTATATATTTTTCGCGAAGCGCGTTCTCTTCATCCCGGATATTCTTAAGGATCTCTCCCTTCTCTTCCTGAAGCTTATAGATCCTTTCAAACCCATCATCAATCGCGTCTTTCCTTATCTCGATCACCTTGTTCTTCGCCCCCGGGGAATACTTATGGTCTTCGAGCAGGCTGCGGATCTTATAGACACCCATGATGATAAAGATAACAGCATATATGAGTATGAACACTATCACCAGAGTTTTAAAATCCGATTTGTTCTGAACAAACTTCTCATGGCTTGTCTTCCACCTGCCAAAGAGAATTACGAAGAACATAATCAGCGGTATAGACAAGTACACTCCGATTGTGCCTTTGTCTGCCTTCTCCTTTCTCTTCGGTCTGTACTTTTCTCTTTCGATGCTGGCTTTGACATACTTTTCCGTTCTTTTCAGGTCTTCCTGGCTGCCGCGCAGATCCTTTTCCACTTTATCGATCTGCCGCACCTTGTTGCAGTATTCCGTGATATTCTGCGGAATCTTCGTCTTCGGAAGAACCTCCCGAAGCGTGGCCAGCGACGGATGCGTGCTGATCATATCCAGGTATTCCTCGCTCTGAATCTTTTCAGACTGGACCAATACCTCTTCCACAGTGTCGCATTCAAAGTCCTGCGCATAAGCGTGAAGGATCACATACGGATCGGTCTTTGCAGAGACCGGCTTCGTGTCGGAAGAATCTTCCTTCCTTTTCTCTGAAACGACCGGACGGTCTGAGGACTTCTTTTGGTCATCCCTGGAAGAAGGCTTCTCAAGAGCTTCGGTATAGGACTTCTTCTTTTGCGTGACGGGCGCCGCCGGCTTAACAGTAGATGCCGGAACTGTCTTTTCCGGAACGACAGGAGCAGTCGGCTTAAACGGAGATGCAGGAACGACAGGAGATTCCTGTGCCGGATTATCGGACGCGGGTTTCGTCTTTTTATCTGAAACCGGCTTAATAGAAGTAGACTTAATTGTAGTAGGCTTGATAGCAGTGGGCTTCAATGAAGTTGACTTCACCGAAGGAGCGGACGCGGGTGCCGCCGGTACGGGTGCCTGGGGAACAGACACAGCAGGACTGCTGTCTTTTTCGGCACGCTCCGACCTTCCGCATTCCGTACATACGAAGCGGCCGGTCAGGCTGTCATATTCCATTTCCCTTGCACAGGCAGGGCAGACCCTAATATCACTCATAATCAACCTCAATCCCCATCTTATTTATAGCATGAAGTCCGCCCGCCTTTATGTCAAGTATCCCCCCTTCCCCGCCCCTGCCCGCGAAAAGCAACCCATACCGTAAGTAGAAAAGAAAATCTCCCAATAGTATTGTAAGTAGGTTCCAATGCAAGTGCTTTTCCAGTATCATAAGGACAGAAAGCAACGAAAGGGGCCGAACGGACATGAAACTCAAGCTCGCGGAAAACATTAAAAGAATGCGTAAAGATAAGGGTCTGACGCAGGAGGCTCTCGCAGATGCACTTGGCGTAACGGTCGGCGCAGTCTATAAGTGGGAAGCGGATCTGTCGAACCCGGAACTCGCGATGCTCGTTAAGCTGGCGGAACTCTTCGATACTTCCGTAGACACACTGCTCGGATATGAAGTGACTGATAACCGCCGGCAGGTGATCATCGACCGCATCTACGACTACTCGGCCAGGAAAGATAAGCAGGCGATCGAGGAAGCGGAGATGGCGCTGGCGAAATACCCGAACGATTACTGGGTGATCTTCGCAGCCGCGAACATCTACTCGAATTTCGGTCTGGAAGAAAAGGACCGGGATAAGTCCATGATCAGAAAAGCGATCACTCTATATGAGAAAGCCTCCCGCATCGTTCCCCCTGATACGGATCCGAAATACGGTAAGCTGATGCTTCTCGGAAACATCGCGACACTCTACTACTTCCTCGGCGAGAAAGACAAGGCCCTCGACATGCTGAAGGAACATAACGAAGCAGGTGTTTTTGATCCCGCGATCGTATGCATGATGTCGATGAACGGGGATACGAGCGAAGACTGCCGGCAGTGGATCGTCAACAGTTTCTGGAACTCGACTTCCAATATGATCAACACGACATACGCACTTCTCCTGTTCTATAAGAACCGCGGAGACCTGACCCGCTTAAAGACCCTTGCACGCTGGGGCATCGACTATCTGAGCAGCTTAAGAAAGACCGATGATCCCTGTTTTCTCGATAAACAGATCGCGGCATTTACCATGACGGAAAGCTATGCTTACTTAAAGAGCGGAGATCCCGACAAAGCCATGGATCTTCTGAAAGAAGCCAAAGAAGTATCCGAACGGTACGATCAAACGCCCAACTACAGTGTCGACATCATCAAACTCTTCGATAACGATCACGGAAGCCTGGTCGATATCCTCGGCAAAACGGCCGAAGAAGCCATGGAGAAAATGATCAGTATCATCGGCGATAAGAAGTTTACTTCCATGTGGAGAAGTCTCAACAAATAAGGAGAACGAAAAATGAAAACGAAAAACTTGTATGTGGAACTGAAAAATCAGTTCCATAAGGATAACTTTGTCTTTTTTGCACTCGCAGTAGCAGGATCTTTCCTCTCGGGACTGTTCAGTATGGCGATCTCCTGGCTCATCGGCGAACTCATCAATACTTCCTCCGGCGCCGGCTCATGGAGTCTTAGAGAACTCGCAGTCATCACGGTCATCATGACAGCATTTTTCTTCTTCGTTTCATTTCTTAATTATGTCTCGCAGCCGAGATATATCATGAAAGCGATCCGCAACTATAAGGAAACTCTGTTTAAGAAACTGACGGAAAAGAACATCACGTCCTTCCGCTCCGAAAGCACTTCCACTTATCTTTCGGCGCTGACGAACGACAGTGTCGCCATCGAGACCAACTACCTGGAAAAAGAATTCAGGTTCCTCTATCTCATCACCTCGTTTTTCGGATCTCTCGGCCTGATGCTCTTCTACTCCCCGCTTCTGACACTGGTCGCCGTTGGTGTGACGATCCTTCCTCTTATCGTATCGCTTCTTACCGGCAAAAAGCTTGCCGCCGAAGAGGTAACGGTTTCCGAGGGAAACAAGAACTTCACCGCCACGATCGGTGACTGCCTGAATGGCTTCTCCGTCGTGAAAAGTTTCCGTGCGGAAAAAGAGATCACCCGTCTCTTTTCAGAAGAAAACGGAAAACTGGAAAAGTCGAAGTTCATCCGCAGAAAACTGCAGATACTGGTCAGCACACTGGGCCAGTTATCCGGTATGCTCGCACAGATCGGCGTCTTCTTCGCAGGTGCCTATCTCGCCGTCTCCGGCAAGGGCATGACCGCAGGTACCGTCATCATGTTTGTTAACCTCATGAACTTCGTCATCCAGCCGGTCGCCGAGCTCCCCGGACTTCTCGCAGCACGCCGTGCCTCAAGATCTCTCATCAGAAAGATCTCCGAATCGCTCGAGAAGAGTGCTTTTACCGGCGGATCCGAAGAACTCGGAACACTGAATCAGGGCATCTCCATGAAGAATATCTCCTTCTCCTATGAAGAAGGAAAAGAAGTCCTCCACGATGTATCTGTCGACTTTGAAGCAGGAAAATCCTACGCGATCGTCGGCGGATCCGGAAGCGGAAAGTCCACACTCCTCAACCTCCTTCTGTCGGGCACATCCGGCGCAGCGTACAGCGGCTCGATCCGCTGGGATAACAAGGATCTGAAGAATGTTTCTTCGGACTCTCTCTTCGATCAGGTATCCTCCATCGATCAGAACGTCTTCGTATTTAATTCTTCGATCAGAGACAACATCACGATGTTCCGTGACTTCCCGAAAGCAGAGGTCGAAAACGCGATCTCCCGCGCAAACCTCGGAGAACTCGTCAGCGAACGCGGCACCGACTATCTGTGCGGGGAGAACGGCGGCGGCCTGTCCGGCGGCGAGAAGCAGAGGATCTCCATCGCAAGAAGCCTCCTGAAGAAATCCTCCGTCCTGCTGGCAGACGAGATCACGGCAGCACTCGATGCCCAGACCTCCTATCGTGTATCTTCCGACATTCTCAATCTTACCGGGATCACAAGGATCGTCGTTACACACGACCTCGAGGAGAGCCTTCTGAAAAGATACGACCGCATCCTGGTCATGAAAGACGGCAGACTTCAGGAACAGGGAACGTTCGACGAACTGATGGAAAAGCAGGGTTACTTCCACGCATTATTCACGATTGCCGACTAAACGGAAAAGGACGGAAAAAGAAGGGGTTGTCTCAAAATGAGGCGACCCCTTTCCTTGTTGACTTGAGTGTTGACGCGAACAGTTCCCTTTTGAGACAGCGCCCTCCGTTATCTGTATTTCCGCTCAGGATGTGCCTCGTAGTATGCTTTCTTGGTCTCATACATCCTCTCGTCCGCGATATGCATGGCCGTTCGGATATCTTCGCCTTCCTGCACAATATACGTGCCGATCGACAGATGGACGTTCTCCTTCTCCGAGAGCTTATCGAGCTCCTCAAGCTTAAGTGCCAGTGCTTTTTCATCCGTATCGGGCAAAATGGTCATGAACTCGTCACCGCCGGCACGGTAGATCTTTCCTTCAGGAAAAGCACTTTTCAGTACATTCGCTGCGGTCCGGAGAAGGTTGTCGCCCTTGTCATGACCATTCTCGTCGTTGACCCTCTTAAGACCGTTGAGATCGATAAACAGCATCGCGTAAGGATTTCCGATCTTTATCTTTCCGGAGATGATATCACTTACGGTATTGTTCATCGCATTACGGTTCATAACACCGGTCAGCATGTCCATCGTACCCATCAGTTCGAGCTTCATAAGAAGGTTCTGGTTGGCGATCTCCGAAGCGATAAAGAACGTGGTCAGCTCCAGCGTCTCCTTGATCTTTACGGTGTTCTCCGTATTGAAGTTTACCGCCCACATATACCCCTGCGTCTCATCGTTATAGTTCAGCGGGAAAAGCACTATGTTCCGCACATATGCGCCGGTCAGGGATGCGTGCCACAGCGGATTGACCGTCTTGAGCCAGTCCATATCCCGCTGGTCCTTAAGGATAATGCAGGTGCTGTCACCAAGCGTCTGTTTCCATGTCTGTGCAATATCGTAGAACCCTTCGTCAAGATAGGTATCCATCGGAAGAAGTCCGCTGCCTTCGCGGATCGCCTCGGCAAGGTTCGTACACTTCTTCGTCTTGTCATCCTTGATCAGGATACAGCAGTGATCGGATTCGCAGATCTTACGGATATCCTCGACGACCTCTTTGAAAGTCTGTCGGATATTCGTCGAGCCGCGGAGCTTGATGCATGTCTGAAGCACGGCAGAAGAACTCTCGGCGGAAAGACTTGCCTGCTGCTCCGAGTCCACATGCGGAGTGACATCGTAGGAGTAAACGCAATATCCCCTGTCCGTCTGATCCGACTGAAGCGGAAGAAGAAACATATTCAGCCACAATCCCATCTGAGGAAGACGGACATAGGCATGGAGCGGCTGTCCGAGTACGGCACAGCGGTAGCAGTAATCTTCGAAGTTCTTGTCCTTCGGGAAGTATTCTTCATAGGAAGAATCCGGAACGAACGGATGGTGCATCACCTGAAGCATATCGTCGTAGTGGGCCTGGTTTCCGTCAGCGATACGGATGTTCCCGTACTGACCATCCGGGAGTATGTCGACCGACATGATACAAGTCTTATTCTTATAACCGGCAAGCATGCTCTTAAAATCCATATCCTACACTCCTTTGCCTGATTCCCCGAAAAGAGAAACACAATATCACGTTTCTATTCTATCATGCAGAATAAGCATATTGATATAAGAACGCGATTTCACTTTCTTTTATATCAATGAATACAGGGGGTGATTGATATAAGAAGCGTAGAATTGAAGGTTTTATATCAATTATGGGACTCGAAAGTGTCCTACCGTTGATATAAGACTTCACATTCGCGTGGTTTTATATCAATGGAAGGGTTGAAAATTGATATAAAAGCACTGTTTGGGGCGAGTTTATATCAATCGCCCCACCAAATCATTGATATAAAACTGCCATTTTCAGCCTGCTTATATCAATTGAGTACGATCTATCACTCAGACGGCAGTCGTCACGGCTTTCACATCGGGCAAGTGTATTTGATACGCTATTTTTTGAGCCACTTCCCTATCTGATCGCGCCCTCAATAAAGCGGTCGAACATCTCACTTAAGTGATCGACTTTTGAATCGACATCTTCTTCCATGTCATCCCAGATATACTCGAGGAAGAACCCGATAAATGCATAGGTGTAGAATCTCGCGATCTCGCGGATCTTCTTCTCCGATACATTCTTTCCTTCCGCTTTTTTTCTTACATAACTGATGAATACTTTGTCCGTGATCTCGAAGATATAATGCTCGAGCTGTTCACGTGAAAGTGAGTCAAAGATGTGATGGATCAGTCTGGGATTGTCGTGGCACATGCGGAAGAAGATCTTGATCCTCTTCTGCCATCCGGCATACTCATCTTCATCCTTGCGGATGACGCGCAGCTTCATGCCGAACCACTCATTAAGAAGTGCATATTTGTCGCAGTAGTGATAGTAGAACGTGTTGGGACTGATCCCGGATCTTTTGACGAGTGCAGATACTGTGATCTTATCGAAAGCCATCTCTTCGAGCATCTCTTCAAAAGCGCTCATGATCGCTCCCTTGGTAAGTAGTGCCATCTGTTCTTCCTCCGTTCTTTTCCCTATGAAGAATGATACCACATTTTTCGCCATAAACCGCCTGTTTTTCAGTATTTGCGCATTTTAGCCGATTTGTACTATTTTTCACAGTTTCAGAGAAATCCTCAAAATCGAATACTTCTTGAAACTTGCCCGTTCCTGTTTGCTTTTGATTTGATTACACTTTTACTCGAAATCGAAGTTAAAGGATGTAACTATGGAAACAAGAAGAGTCGTGATTACAGGTCTGGGAGCGGTCACTCCGCTGGGCAATAATGTATCCTCATTCTGGAATGGTCTGAAAGAGGGCAGAAACGGAATTGCACCGATCACGAAGGTAGATGTTTCCGAGTCGCCCATCAAGCTCGCCGGCGAAGTCAAGGACTTCGATCCGAGAGATTTTATGGATTTCAAATCCGCCAAAAGAATGGAGCTTTTCTCGCAGTATGCAGTTGCTGCGACAAGAGAAGCGCTTCAGGATTCCGGTCTGGATCTCACGCGTGAAGATCCCTTCCGCCTGGGCGTTATCGTCGGTTGCGGTATCGGCGCCATGCAGAAGCATGAGCTCGAGATCCCGAAGTTCCTGAGCGGCGCGAAAACTGACCCGCTTTATATCCCGCTCGTCATCACGAACATGGCCTCCGCGAACATCGCGATCCAGTTCGGCCTGAAGGGCAAGAATATGGACATCTCTACTGCCTGCGCGACAGGCAGTCACTGCATTGGCGAAGCATATAACTCGATCCGTCTCGGTGAAGCCGACGTGATCGTTGCCGGCGGAACCGAAGCTGCAATCACAAGCTCGGCCATCCGCGGTTTTTCCGCGCTAAAAGCACTCTCCACCTGTTCCGATCCGGAAACTGCCTGCCGTCCTTTCGACAAGGAGCGCGATGGGTTTGTTCTGGGTGAAGGAGCCGGAATCTTAATACTTGAAGAATATGCGCATGCTGTAAAAAGGAATGCGAATATCCTAGCCGAGGTCGTGGGCTATGGTGTGACCAACGATGCTTATCACATAACTTCCCCAACCCCCGATGGCAGCGGAGCCGGAATGGCGATGAAAATCGCCATGAGGCAGGCGGGACTCCTCCCTGCCGACATTGATTACATCAACGCCCACGGTACCTCGACACATCTGAATGACCTTTATGAGACCCGCGCAATCAAGTACGCGATGGGAGAAGATGCAGGAAAGATCTCCATCAACTCCACGAAGTCCATGACCGGTCATCTCCTCGGAGGCGCCGGCGCGATCGAAGCGATCGTCTGCATCCGCGCAATCAGCGAAAACTTCATCCACCTGACAAGAAACTCCCATGCCGGCGAGGAAGAACTGGATCTGGATTATACATTCGGAAAAGGAAAGAACCGTCAGATACAGTATGCGATGAGCAACTCGCTTGGATTCGGCGGACACAACGCTGCCCTTCTTTTCAAGAAAGCCATGTAATCTCTTTCTTTATTCGATGCTCTTCAGGGATTCGGTCATATCGATCCTTCTGATCTTGCCGCGCATCATGAGGTCGACGGCAAACGAGAACAGAATGACCAGAAGAAGCGAGAACACGTAGCTCTTCGGAAGGATCAGGATCTTATATGCCACGATATCCATCTTGATCTGCGAGATGACAAAGCGGTGCAGATAGATACCCATCGGAATGCCGAATACGAAGCCGAACAGACAGAGGATGAAGTTCTCACGGAACACATAACTTCCCGTCTCGGATCTCTTGAATCCGAGTACCTTCAGCGTCGCGATCTCGCGTGTTCGCTCGGAGATATTGATGTTGTTCAGATTAAAGAGCACGATGAACGCAAGAAGCGCGGCACAGATGATCACCAGGATCACGATATAGTCCATCTTCTCCATCGTTTCCGAGAAGCTCTTTCTTCCCTCGTCCATGATCGTCCACGCCTGGATATTCTCCGCGGAACCGAGCACAGAACCATACTCATATGACTTTCCGTCCGGTACACGGACGAGCGCGCCGTTCGGTTGATATTCTTCGCCAAAAGCACTTGTATATGTGGCCTTATCCATGATGACGTAGTGGTAGGTGTAGTTATCGAAGATGTATCCGATCGGACAGGTGACGGTCCTTCCCTCTTCTCCATAGTCGAGTGTGATCGTATCACCTACGGAAAGAGAATTACTCTCGGCAAGCTTCAGGCTGACTCCGACCTCACCGGTCTTCGGAAGTGAATACTCCGTCTTTCCCTTATGCGGGTTCACAAACTTCGTGAAAGAAGGATCATCGAACACAAAGAGTTCAACATCTCTGATCGCACTCTTACTCGAGTGCTTTAAGCGCTCGGTGCGGATCAGGATCTTCTCGGACTCAAGCTGTGCTTTCTGATCGGCCTGGCTGAGGATCTCTTCCATCTTCTGAGATGTCGTTCCGGGATCGAAGTTCACCGCGACATCGTACGTCATGATCTCATCGAACTGGAAGTTGATGAGATTGTTGATCGAGTCCTTCAGGCCGAAACCGGTGATCAGGAGCGCAGTGCATCCTGCGATGCCGATGATCATCATCCACATTCTTTTCTTGAAGCGGAAGATATTTCTCGCGGACACCTTATGCAGGAACGAAAGACGCTTCCAGAGAGGAGTGATGTACTCGAGGAAAATGCGCTTACCGGATGGCGGAGCCTTCGGCCGGACAAGCTCTGCCGGCGTCTCGGTGAACTCCTTAAAGCACGTTACGATCGTGACTCCGACGGAGCACAGGATCGACACGAAAAGCGATATCAAAAGAAGCGGGATCTCTGTCGTAAAGGTAATCGGCGCAAAGCCGTACATCACATCATAGACCTTCCAGATAATAAACGGGAACACTTTCGTCCCGGCCGCAAATCCTCCGACCGAACCGATCACGGAAGCAGATCCCGCGTACACGACATATTTCAAAATGATCGAGAACTTCGTATATCCCAGCGCACGCATCGTGCCGATCTCGGACCGCTCATCAGATACCATTCGCTGCATCGTTGTCGAGCAGACAAGCGCCGCCAGCGCGAAGAAAAAGATCGGAAAAACAGTCGCGATACCATCAACGATCTTCGCATCGTTTTCAAAGCTGACATAGCCGACATTCGTGTCACGCTGAAGGATAAAAAACTCAGGAGAGGAAGGAAGTCCGAGGGTGGCCGGATCCACGGAAGCAAAACCACTTCGGAATGATGCCGCCTTCATGAGGTCATAACGGTCATTCACGATCTTCTCGACACAGGGACGGAGAGTCTTCAGAAACTCAGATGTGAGCTCATCGTATTCATCCGAATAAGCTTCCCTGTCTTCACTGAGTTTTACGAAGATCTCGGAGTACGCATCAAACTCCAGCGCCTCCCTCTTTGTAAATGCGAAAAAGTCGACCGCACCGTCACCGATCTCGGTCGTTCCTTTCTGGAAATTCATGTAGTACGGAGAGCGCACGCGTCCGACGACCTCATACTCCGAAAAGCTGAATCCGTCTCCCTCCGAGAGGATCAGCGTGTCGCCGATATAATCGGATTTACATGCATACGCATCCACCACGATCTCATTTGCTTTTTCGGGAAGTCTTCCCTCGATCAGATCGAGCGTATTCACCTTCTCGGTCATCGTGTGAAAACGCACGACCGATACCAGTTCTTTTTCATCTGCTTGTGCGGACTTTCTGGAAACGATTCCGTCTTTAAAAGCTGCGCCTTCGGAAGCACGCACGCCGGAGAGCTCTCCTATCTTAGAAGCATCTTCATCATCAAAACCGATCGTCGAAAGGATACGGTAATCAAAGAGCGCCTGCTTCTGCACATACTTGTCCCCGGTCACAAGAAACGCGGGCATAGTGCTTTTCAGGCCGGCAAAAAAACCGACGCCCAGCGCGATGATCGCAAGGATCGCCAGATATCTCATCAGGCTGCCTTTAATACATCGGAAAACGACCTTCCAGTAACTGCGCTTCATGGTCACCACTCAATATCTTCAATGGACTTCGGATCCGTATTGACTTCGTTGCTTACGATCCGCCCGTTCTTGATGCGGATGACGCGGTTGGCCATCGCCGCCAGTGTGGAGTTGTGGGTAATAATGACCACCGTCATATGCTTCTCGGTGGACATCTGCGCGAGAAGGCGGAGGATCGATTTACCGGTCTGGTAATCGAGAGCACCGGTCGGCTCATCACAGAGGAGGAGCTTCGGGTTCTTCGCCACCGCACGCGCGATTGCGACACGCTGCTGTTCACCGCCCGAGAGCTGCGCGGGGAAATTCTTCTTTCTGTCTGCCAGTCCAACATCTTCCAGGATCGTATCCGGATCCATCGGTTCAGCTACCAGCTGCGATGCCATCTCGACATTCTCGATCGCGGTCAGGTTCGGGATCAGGTTATAAAACTGGAACACGAATCCGACATCGGACCGTCTGTAGTTCGCCAGTTCCTTCTCGCGGAACGAAGAGATCTCCTGTCCGTCGAGAAGCACGGTGCCGCTCGTCAGCGTATCCATCCCGCCCAGGATATTCAGGAGCGTGGTCTTGCCCGCGCCGGACTGGCCCAGTATTACGCAGAGCTCCCCCTTCTCAATGGAGAAGTCCGCACCATCCAGCGCGTGGACTTCCACGTCGCCGGTCTTATAGATCTTTTTAACGTCTTGAAACTCAATATATGCCATGGTAATTCCTGTCTTTCTATATGAGAAGTATACCCTGTAAAGCAGGCAGATTCAATCGAACAGTGATTTTCGGGCGGAAGGAGAAAACAAAAATGCAGAAGACCTGTTGACAATTTCAGACTATCAGAGTAGTATGGACTACAAGAATAGTCTGGAGGTCAATCTATGAAGGAGAAACTATTTGACAGCGAAGCCAAAGTCATGGAGATCATTTGGGAGAAGGGCCCTCTCTCTGCCAAGGAGATCAGCCTGATCGCCGCGGACTCCATCGGCTGGAACAAGAACACGACCTACACGGTCATCAAGAAACTGGAAGCAAAAGGCTTCATCCGCAGAGACGAACCCGGGTTCATCTGCACGGCCTTAGTTTCACAGGAAGAAGTGCAGAAGACCGAAGCGAAGTCACTTCTCGACAAGGTTTTCGGCGGCTCGCGCCGGGCACTTTTCTCCGCGCTTCTTGAGGACGAGAAGCTCTCTGACAAAGAGCTCGAAGAACTGCGTGACCTGATCGAGAAAAGGTGATTTTCCATGCTGGGAAGAATATGCTACTGGATCTTTAATATGAGCATCATCGCCACATTCATGGGGCTTCTGGTGCTGCTCATAAGACGGTTCAAGGGTATCCCCCGAAGACTCATGGTCTTCCTCTGGGCGGTCCCCTTCATACGCATGTGCATTCCCTTAGGCATCAACAGCAGGTACAGCCTGCTGACCCTGATCTCGAAGTTCACCACCAGAACCGTTACCGTATCCCAGCCTTCTGAAATGTTCGAACTTTCCGTCACGAACACCATCATGCAGGCTGACAGCTATTCTCCCTTCACCTTCAAAGATAACCTCGTAAGTAACATCTTTGCGGTCGCGGGACTGATCTGGGTCATTGGCGCAGTTTCGATCATCATCGCACTGACTATTCTATATGTGGGTACCAAGCGTGAGATCAAGGACGCGACCCGCATAAGCAAAAATGTTTATTTTTCCGCGAAAGTGGATAGCCCCGCGGTTTACGGGATCATCCGGCCGAAGATCATCATTCCGGAGTCCTATTCCGAACGCGACCTGGCGTACATCCTTCAGCACGAAAGGACGCATATCCGAAGGGGCGACAACCTGTGGAGGCTCCTTGGGTTTATGGCGGCCGCCATCCACTGGTTCAATCCGTTTTCCTGGATATTTCTGAAATCTTTTCTTACCGACATCGAGCTTGCCTGCGACGAATCAGCTGTCGCCGCATACAGCACGGAAGAAAGGAAAGCCTATGCCACCGCGCTTCTCGACTGCACGCAGAGCAAGAGCCTCTTCGTGTCCGCTTTCGGCGGTGCCAAAGTCCGGATGCGCATCGAAAACGTACTGTCGTACAAGAAGATGACCGTGGTCTCCGCTTGCGGATTCACGATTCTGATCCTGGCGATCATGTACACCCTGCTTACTAACGCAGGTTAAAGAAAGGACAATCACCATGAGAAAGATCGTAGCAGTATTACTGCTTATTTGCGCACTCGCAACGCTTGCTTCCTGCGCATCGAAAAAGGCAAACGCCGACATCAGTCAGGAGAATAAAAAGAAAATGGAAGAACTGTTTCAGAAAAACTGTTCCGCAGATGAGGCCCTGAAACTGGCCAAGGAATCCGGTGCAGTTGTAATCGAAGATCTGACCTGCACCTCCGGAAAGGATGTCTGGGAGTCGTTTTTCAGAACCGTCTCTGACGGGAATTCCGCTTCAGTCCTCTGTGCACACTACTACACCATAGACAAAGACCACATGTCTCCGGAACTCTACGAAGAGGAGAAAGACGACTATCCTTGTCTTTTCTTCACTCTTCTCGAATTCGATGGAAACATGTATTCGATCAAGACACGTCAGAGTAATCTGGATACCCTCGAACGCGAAGAGAGCTTCAAGTATCTCCAGCACTTCAACGGCAATGCACCTGCCACCGCGCTATACCGCACTTACGATCGCTATGTGCTGCTCGATGAGAAGGCAGAAAACTGGGAAGAGATCGAAGCCGAGCTCCTCAGTTCACAATACCCTTCCATGAGGAAGCAATGCTGGATCTATACGGATCTCACTTGACCCCCTGTGATAAAATACCAGACAGTACGAATGGAAGGTAGAGTTTCGAAGTTATGTCGAAGTTATACTTTGTCAGACACGGTGAAACTGTCTGGAATGTGGAGAATAAGATCTGCGGGGCGACGGATAGTCCTCTGACGCAGAAAGGACACGATCAGGCGGTGGAGACTGCGAAGAATATTCTTTCTTTAGGGATCTCTGCCGACCTGATCCTCTATTCTCCCCTGTCGCGCGCCAAGGACACGGCGATGCATATCTCCGAGATCCTGGGTGTTCCTGCACAGGAAGAGCCCCGTCTCTTCGAGCAGAACTTTGGTAAATACGAGTCCACCGCCAGAGACGGCAAAGAATTCCACGAGATGAAAAAAGGATTCGTCCACCGTTTCGGCGGCGGCGAATCCATGCTCCAGCTGGCGCAGCGTATCTATAACCTTCTCGATGATCTAAAAGCACAGCCAGACAAGACCTTTATCCTTGTCGCCCACAACGGCATCGCACGCGTCGTCCAATCATACTTCTATGAGATGACGAATGAAGAATTTGCTTCCTTCGGTATCAAGAACTGTGAGGTCAGGGAATACGAGTTCTGATCACTCATCCTTATTTCCGGCCGCGAGAGAATCAATGATCTCTTTTGCCCTCTGAAGGACCGGCAGCTCACGGCTGGCGATCAGTCTTCCGATCTGCGTGTCTTTTCGTCTCTTATACTCTGCTACCGCCTCATCGAAAGTCAGTTTCAATGTCGACAGATGGAATACATCGATCTCATCCGGCATCAGGTGTTTCTCGCCAAAGGACTTCACCTTGCAGAGATAGTAGTTGTTCAGATTATGTCTGTGGATCAGGTTATAGTAGTCACTGACCACGCCGATCTTACAGATGACATCCACTTCCGCGCCCAGTTCTTCACTGAGTTCACGAAGGATCGCCTTATCCGGGTTCTCCCCCTTTTCCACGCCGCCTCCGGACGTCTCGATGATCGTCGCATGGCCGAAGTCGTCTTGACGATGTGCTCTCATAAAATAGAAATATCCGTCATCGTCATAAACGATGGCGCGCGCGATCGGTCTGTCGTGATCGATATACTCCAGCGGCCACTCGTTATCCGAAAGTTCAAGTCTGAGCTCCGCCCTCTTCTTTTCTCCAGTTCCACCTTCAAAGAAGTAGTACGGTCTGTCACCGATGACCTGGACCTGATCGCCGTTGATAAAGATCGTGTCCTCTTCCGGCAGCGCATACACTGCCTCTTTCTCAGAAGTATATTTCTCTATAAACTCCGTGAAGCGAACATGTGCTTCCGGAGTCCACTCATTGGTGTAATGTGGAAAGATCGAGCAATCGTCCAGTGCATTGAATCCGGCAGTATCTTCCAGTGCTACATCGTTCGGATCCATGGCGATGGCCGTCATGATATCCTTGCCGAAGATGATCGCTCCCGCCGAGCCTCCCATAACGACTCCGTCGTTTCTGATATACTCTTCCATCTTGGCAAAAGCACCGCTGTCCTTCATTCCTTTCAGAAGTTCGAAAGTATTGCCGCCACCGATAAAGATAGCTCCATAATCCGGAAGGTTTTTCGCGGCAAGTTCTTCATAGGAACGTACCATATCGATAGAAGGAACTTTTACCTCGGCAAGTTCTCCCTGGATCCACTCATAGCATTCATCGTAAGTGTGATCTCTTTCACCCATAGCCAGTGGAATATAGAGCAGCGGTTTATCGTGATCGATATACGCATTAAATACACGATTCACAGCGGCAGTCTGCTCGCCGCATCCGCCACCACATAAAAACAGTTTCATATTCTTTCCTCATCTTTCCTGTGATAATTCAGACAGAGAGTTTCTCACTCCACTCGGCTTCTTTAAAGCCGGTAAGAACGAAATCTTTTCCGGCCAGGAGCGGACGCTTGACCAGCATTCCGTCTGATGCAAGGAGCTTGAACTGCTCATCCTCACTCATCGCCGGAAGCTTCTTTGAGAGTTCGAGTTCGCGGTACTGAAGTCCGCTGGTATTAAAGAATCTCTTCAGCGGGAGTCCGCTCATGGCATAGTATTTCCGAAGCGTTTTCTCGTCCGGATTATTCTCTTTGATATCGACGAGCTCATACTTCACACCCTTGGCGTCAAGCCACTTCAAAGCCTTCTGGCAGGTCGAACAACGGCTATAACAGTACACTTTTAACATAGTTACACCCTCGATTCATGGAGATTATTTATTCATTGTACCATTTGGAAGTGCTTTTCGGTTCGACTGGTGGTATAAGGATCAGTCGGGAACTAAGATATTCTTCTCGAACATCCGCTTCGGGAGGATCGAACGGTAGATCGAACGGTATCCTTCCGCGATCACCGCCCGGTTATGGGACGTCATCACGGGATACTCCAGGAGGAGAAACTCCACCCCAAAAGCAGTCACACGGACATGTGTGTTCACGCATCCGGCATTCAAGTAGAAGTTCAGCCTTCTTTCGCGGGCCTTCTTCTCCTCTTCCGGCACAGCCACCTCCGGATCTTCAATCTCGATGATCGTCACATCCGCATGCGTGCACTTCACCGCTTCCTTCAGGAATGCGGAACCGATGCCCTCTCCCCGCTTGTCCGGAACGACCGCATAGTAATCCAGAAGGCACGCCTCCTTCTCGAACACGAAGAAAGCGTAAGCCAGGAATCCTCCGTCATCTCCAAAAGCACCGAGGCAGAGGTACTTGCCCTCATGGATCGTCTTCTCGATCCTCGAGAGCGGCTTTCTCTCCTCATCGGGAAAATCGTAACGCATATGCTTCTGATATACGTCACGTACCTCTTCTATTTTCAGTTCCCGGGTCTTCATATCGTTCTGTCAGTAACCTCTTGTGCGGTCGATAAGATTCTTCAGCGGAAGACCTTTGGCATAGTTCAAAAGGTCCTCGCAGAAAAGATCCACATTCGTATCCAGTGTGTATTTGAGTGTCTGGTTTCCGGCAACGTGCGGTGTGATTAGAAGGTTCTTCGTCTTCCAAAGACGGCTGTCGGAACACGGCTAAGTACAATGACTTTCATAGGTTTCTCCTTCCACCTTATTTCAGGATGTCTTCGTGTGGATCCATTTGTAATATTTTACACTATACTCCAAAGACAATTCTATTTTGCTGCAATCTCCAATTTGATAGTTCCTAAGCTGTCTTCCTATCAGCGGACGCATGATCATGGATGACGGAGTCACGGAGCGTAACATCGCTGTCACCACTGGTATATGGCACTTCCCCGCAGATGCATGCACACTGAAGATGCTTGAAGCGAACGGAAAATCCGTTCATAATAAATGTATCTGGAGGTGCACTATGACACTTGGTGAGAAGATTAAAGAAGCTAGAAAAGCAGCCGGCCTTTCGCAGGAACAGTTCGCAGAGAAGATGAATGTTTCACGATCCGCAGTAGCAAAATGGGAAACGGATAAGGGTCTTCCGGATATCGGAAACCTTAAAGTCATGGCAGATCTTTTGCATGTAAGTGTGGACTATCTTATAGATGATGGAAACAAACCGGAGTTCAACGAGATCTCCGAACCGATCGATCTCAGTGCTTTTGAAAAGACGGGAAAATGCAGAAGCAAGCAGGATGCCGCATGCGTCTCGAAGAACGCAAATGCGGATGCCATCTATGCGCTGATCCGTTCCAAAAAGCTCTCTGTCAAAGAGCAGCTCGTCGATTTCGTAGTAGCCCCGGGAATCATCCAGGGGGCAGATTATCTTAGAGAGAATCCCGCCTTCTACCTCGTAGAACGCGGCAACCGTCAGTTCCTTGTAAAGGTAACCAAAGACTTCATCACCACATCCGACCTTGCAGAAAAAGTCTCCCCTTCCAAGTTCGTCCTCGGATCATACAAGTTTAGGAAAGCCTATCAGTTGAAGTAAGTGATCAGAAGGTCGTGGGTATAGACCTTCTCCTGATCCGATTCTCTTACGATCTTCCACAGTTTCGCAGCTGTTTTCAATCTGTCCGGGAAGACTTCTGTTGCCGGATCGGCGCAGAAGTCTTTCACGAACTGATTCCACTGAAGTGCCGACTTATCGTACGTCGCATAGGTCTTCTTCCCGTAATATATATCGAGAAGATCTCCCAACGTGAAGCTCTCATCGCCATTATCTTTCACAGCTTTAGCCGTTGCTACCATATCCACATTAAATTTGAACCGGCTTTCTCCGGTCTGCTTTTCGAAAAATTCCCGGAACCTGGGGCCGAAGGTAAATCCACATTCGATCAAGCCGGTCTGAAGCGTCAGTTCCGTAACCTTTGCCGTCTTTCTTTTCACCGGCTTTTTCTCCGGAAGGATTTTCTCCCCGGAGAAATACGCTTCGATCACTTTATTCAGTTCGATCTTGCCGCTCGGCGCTTTAAGGCCATGTGTCTTACAGATCCGGATCAGTTCCTCTCTGTACCAGTAGTACTTCGAGAACTCGGCATAATCCTTAATGCTGTCAAAATCAGGTCTTTCCATATCATCACCTGCTGAAATCCATACGGACCAGAGCTTTCCCATTCGGGAGCGTCTCCGAACTTTCATGGATCAGGGAATACCCGATCTCCTTCATTGCCTTCTCCAGGGCATCTTCTTCCATCTGGTGATGCACTTCATCCAGTCTGTCGAATGCGTGAAGATATGGCGAATCGGAGACCCACTGCTTCGTATCCGTGTTGATCTGGATCACACAGGAACAATACTTCGGGCGCACTTTCGAAACGGCCTTCTGAAAAGCCTCGTACCCGATATACTCGATCAGGAGATTGGCAATCAGAAGATCCGCCTCCGGAAGCTTCTCAGCTTCATTGACCAGATCAACCGGGATGCACTTAAGGATCCCGTGAAGGTCCGGATATCTTTCTTCTGTTGCACGAAGATAGTCTTCGTTAATATCCACGCCGTACACAGTCTTATACTTTTCTTTCCGGACATGTTCGAGGCCGTTTCCGCCGGCTACACCCAGAACCATCGCCGTCTCCACCGGGTAGGATCCGAACTGGTCTTTCATCATCGCATTCATCGTCTGAAGCTGATGAACCGAATCCAGGCTCATATGGTCCTCATAGTGCTGAAGACTGATTTCTTTCCACGGGTTGTCAGCCATTTCTTACGTTCACCTCATTCATCCGTTCGCCATAGAGCCACGGCATCCAGATCCCCACGACGAGTCCCGGCTGTTCGATCAGCAGGTTATGTCCCGCATCCTCGATAGTGCAATACGTTGCTTTCGGGTAGATCCGCATCAGATCAAACTGATCCTTATACCCGACTTCCGAGTCATGCTTGCTACACAGGATCAGCACCTGGATATCAGATGGTTCCATATCATCCGGATCGAAACTGAAACTTCCTTCGAGCCGCGTGTTGAGAAAATCCCAATCTGCTCTGGACAGGGCCGGCATCAGGACTTTCCGGTATCTCTCCCAGACCGGTCTTGTCAGTATCACATTCATCTGGGTAAAGCTGTCATATTCCTCTTTGGTAAGAGTGGACAGAAACTCTTCATCACGCTCTAACGCCACCAGCGGTTCCACACGTCCCTGCCTGACTCCCGGAATGACGCAAGGGCAAATAAGGATCATCCTGGAGATCAGTTCTCCGAACCGGTTCACAAAACCTCTCGCCAGAAGCCCGCCATAGGATTGTCCGACGATGATGAACTTCTCACCGATGATTTCTACTGCGAAATCGTGGAGCAGCTCAAGTATGTCATCTGAATCCCGAACACGGCCAGGTTCAGATTTTCCCATTCCCGGGAGGTCGATATAGAAACGTTTATATCCTCCGGTCACCGCAAATACCGATTCAAAAGAAGCCTGCATCATAGTCTTGTCGAGGCCCCATCCATGAATGAATAAGATCGGCTCTCCCTCGCCGATGATCTCATAATCCAGGATTCCGTACTTCATTTCCCGTAGCTCCCTTGCTTTATTTTCTGATCGCCCAGTAATTCTTATAGGCATGCCGGTCTTCACTTCCGACAAGAAGTCTATCGGTCTTTTCAAAGCCGATCTTCTTTGCCGCGTCGATCCTCTCTACCGCATAAAGCGGGATCTTCGTGATGATCTCTTCACACTCAAGAAGAGTATATGCCTCAGGGATCAGGAGCGCAAAAATGCTCTGTAATTCCTCCGACTTTTCGTAGTCAGATCTCACGTCCAGACGGATCAGACCGTCGCCGTCAAATTCATCATCAGAGGGCCGGTGGAACATCTCGATCGTACCGATGGCCTTCGAGATCTTCTTATCCACGATCGTCAGGCGGACGAACCACTTGTCCCGGTACGAATCCAGCCAGAACCGGATCGCACCGTCCATTTTCTCTTTCGTGTCATAGTAGAAATTATCTTCATGACAGTTATCGCTGTTAAAAAACGGCAGCGCCTGCTTATCCCCGTATACTTTCAGAAGATCTTCGGAATCTTCCTCCTTCACAAAGCGCATCAGCCATCTTTCATTTTCAAGTACAGGGCACTGTTCGTATATATTGCTCATTTCTATTCTCTCCTAAATCAATACTCGTAAGAGCGGTTTGTAACCTTCAGACCTGCGACATAGTCGCATCCCTTTTCTTTCACGTTATTCGGATCCATCGGGTAGTGGATGTTATACGAAACACTCTTTTCTCCAAAGCGGTCCGCAAGGAATTCTTCGTCAACATGTCCTCCAACGATTTCGAGACACACCATTACGTGATCATCTCCGGGAACGATCTCCTTCTCCCAGAGATACTTACATTCAAGATTCATAAAGCATTCTTCTACCATCGGCGCATCTACCCAGAAAGCCTTCGCCACGGTAAGTCCGGATGCGGAGATCTCATCCGCTTCAAACTGATTATTCTGGATCGTTTTCATGCAGTCTTCGTACTTGTCCGAAGACATGAAATTGATGACCGCTTCTTTCTTCTCGTTCAGCGTCTGATGAAGGTGTCCGCCTTTTGTAACACTGGCAAGAACAGCGAAATATCCGTTACCGTGATCCGCGCTGGTAAACGTCGCCCACGACTGCATCGTCGCGTTCGGTTGACCGTTGGATTTGTAGGTCGTTACGAGAAACATCGGTGTCGGGATCCCCATAATGAATTCTTTCCAGTCGAACCCGAAATTCCTGGAAAACTCAGCATATGTTCCCTGAAGGGAAGATGGCATTTCTTTATAGTGCTGTTTCATTTTTTACTCCATTTCTTTAAAGCGTTAAGAGCGCAATGCCTGAAAATAGTCTGTTTTCGTTCAGTATAGCATAGCCTCTTTCAGCATGTTCCGTGATACAATCTGAATCAATCTAGAAGACAACGGAGAAGGATCATGGACAGAAAGATCACCATTGCTCAGCCTAAAGATGCAGATATCGTTTACGAGATCACTCAGGTCACGATCAACACGGTATATCCGAAATACTATCCGGTAGGTGCGGTCGAATTCTTCAGCCGGCATCATTCGATGGATAAGATCGTTTCCGATATTTCAAATGGAAACGTGTACCTTCTGAATGTTGACGGAAAGACCGTCGGCACGGTAACAGTCGCTGAGAATCACATCTGCAGGCTCTTCGTTCTTCCCGAATGTCAGCATCAGGGCTTCGGAAAAGCACTGATGGACTTTGCTGAAGAGAAGATCTTTTCATCCTTCGATACGATCGAACTGGATGCGTCTTTCCCTGCCAAAAGAATCTATCTTAAGCGTGGATATACCGAGATCGAATATAACGTGATCGATGCCGCAAACGGCGATCACTTATGTTATGATGTTATGAGAAAGATCCGCTGATCCCGAGGTTCTCTCTGGCTTCCATATTGTTTCCGAGGACCATCGCCGCCTTCTCACAAGAAGCGACTTCGTTCATGACAGACCACTCTTTCGCCACATTCTGACGAAGCTCATCATC
>CAMYWO010000008.1:0-60875 GCA_947302815.1 uncultured Clostridia bacterium
TCTACCGTATGAACGCGCTGTCCCGTACGATCGAGTCGGCGCTCCGTGAGAAGGGCATCCCGTACCGTGTATACGGCGGCATGCGGTTCTATGACCGAAAAGAGATCAAGGATGTTCTGGCGTACCTGCGCCTGATCTATTCCGATGCGGACAACTATGCGTGGGAGCGCATCATCAATGTTCCGAAGCGCGGCATCGGCGATACGACGGTTGCGAAGATCCTTGCGATCTCCGAAAGGGAGAATATTCCGGCGCTGACTGTATGTGAAAGAAGTTCGATCTATCCGGAACTCGGACGCTCGGTGGAGAAACTGTTTGACTTCTACCTGCTGATCGAGAATCTGCGGAAGGTCATGTCCGAGAATGAGGCTTCATTCTCTGAATTCATCGAATATGTGCAGGATAAGACGGGGCTGGTCAGCGAGATCGTGGAGCAGCGTGAGAAGAAGGAAGAGATGGTCGACCGAGTCGAGAACCTCAAGGAACTTCTCTCTGAAGCCG
The DNA here is from genome assembly GCA_947302815.1 of uncultured Clostridia bacterium. Taxonomy (GTDB): domain Bacteria; phylum Bacillota; class Clostridia; order Saccharofermentanales; family Saccharofermentanaceae; genus Scatonaster. The sequence goes on from CAMYWO010000008.1 coordinate 502, forward strand.
TAGAATTTGAAGCGCGCAGAAGAAAAGAAGTGGAGCTGGCGCTTGCGCAGAATACCGATGCGGAGCGGGAGAACGATCCGTTCATGGAGAATGAACCTGACTTCGGGCTGGATCTTACGGGGATCCTGGGTGCATATCTTCAGAATGCCGCGCTCTACTCCGAGGGTGATAACGCGGATGACAGCGAGGACTTCGTGCGCCTGATGTCGATCCACAGCGCGAAGGGTCTGGAATTCGGCGCGGTCTATGTGGTCGGTGTGGATGAGACGATCTTCCCGAGCGCCAGATCGGTCAATGACGGTGATGTCGAGGAAGAGCGCCGCCTGATGTATGTTGCGCTGACACGAGCGAAGAGAAAACTGACCGTGATCTCGGCAAGAAGCCGTATGCTCTTCGGACAGACGCAGAATCTTTCTCCGTCGAGATTTGTTAAGGAGATCCCGCCGCAGTATATGCGAGCGATTGCCAATAAGAGAAAAGAACAGCCGAAGGAAGCGGCCAATCCGAGGTTCGGAAGAGAAGTCGATAAACCTGAAGCTCCGAAATATGTTCCTTCGTACAAGGCGGTCAAGCCGGCAGCTGCTCCAAGTTCGGACTTTACGGCTGATACGATCGGTAAGGGAATGAGGGTGCTGCATCCGAGATTCGGCGAGGGTATCGTCGTGTCCTGTGAGAAAGTCGCCGGCGATGCGCTGGTCTGTGTGGATTTTGACGGTATGAGAAAGAATATGCTTCTCAATAAGTCAGGCCTAAGGAAGTGTTGAGATCTGTGACGCAAGTGACAGAGAACGGCTGCGGAAAAATGTTATACTAGACAGGTAAGGAGGAAGATCTTATGGATAATCAGGAACAATCTCTGTTTGACCAGTTTCCGGACGAATTTTCCCGTGTAGTGGAACAGAAGATCGGGATCAACAACCCGCGTGATAGAAAACTTCTGACGATCCTTCGTGATGAACGAGAGAAGAATCTGTCCCCCTACGCATTCCGTACGAAAGACAGCCGCGGCAGACGTTTCGAGGAGGAGCCGTGTCTGGTAAGATCTCCTTTCGAGAGAGATACAGGCCGTATCATCTACTGTCAGGCATTCAGAAGACTCCGCCACAAGACGCAGGTCTTCTTTAACGCGAAGAACGATCACATCTGTTCCCGACTGGAGCACGTGATCTACGTCAAATACATCGCGACCACGATTGCACGCGCTCTGAATCTGAATCTCGACCTGGTCGAGGCGATCGCACTCGGTCACGACCTCGGTCATGCTCCCTTCGGACATACCGGTGAGAGGATGCTCGAGAGCTGTGCACAGAAGTACGATCCGGATATCATCTTCCGCCACGAGTACCAGAGCCTGCGTGTCGTCGATCTTCTGGAGCGCCGTGCCAACGGTCATCCCGGAGGACTGAATCTGGCTTTTGAGGTAAGAGACGGTATTGTTTCCCACTGCGGAGAGACCTACAGCGAGTATTTTCTTTCACCTTTCAGGGAAAAGCCGTCGGAACTCCTGAACGATCCGAGTCAGGCACTTCATTCGTTCCCTGCGACACTGGAAGGTTGTGTGGTGCGAATCTCCGATAAGATCGCCTATATCGGACGTGACATCGAGGATGCCTGTGAAGCGGGTATCATGGAGTTCGAGGATATTCCTTCCGCGATCCAGTCGCAGCTGGGCACGAATAACTCGCAGATCATTAACACGCTGGTCAGTGATCTGATCCATAACAGTCTCGACAAGGATGAGATCCGTCTGTCGGATGAAGCCGGTCAGGCGATGAAAGAACTTCTGGAAGAAAACGTGGCGCGTATCTACCGCTCGGAGAAGATCCGCCGCTATGAGAACTCGGTCAAGAATTCGCTGGAAGGACTTTTCGAGGCCCTGATGGGTGCTATGTCCGACCGTGAGAAGACCGCAAGATCTACCAACCCGGTATTCCGCGGACTGATGGAGTTCGTTTCGGAGTATCCGGATAAGAATGCAAGTAACGTACAGATGGTCGTAGATTATATCGCCGGTATGACGGACTCTTTTGCCACGACATGCTATGAGAATATCTACTGGATCTGAGAAACGGGAGAAGAAATGGAGAACAAAGAAGAACTTTATAATTTCTATGCGATGCTCGACCGCATGCAGTATATCCAGCGCTGGGGCCTGATGAGAAACACCCGGCAGGAGAACTTAAAGGAGCACAGCTTTGATGTAGCGGTCATCGCACATTCACTGGCCTTGATCCACAATAACATCCTGAAGAAGGATCCGGTGGATCCGTTCCTTACCATGGGCGAAGCACTCTACCACGATGTTACGGAGATCATTACCGGCGACATGCCGACACCGATCAAGTATAAGAACGATGAACTTAAGACCGCATATAAAGAGGTTGAAGCGCAGGCCGCGGAGAATATCCTGGCACTGCTTCCGCAGCAGATTGAAGGCGAGTACAGAAATCTTCTGCTTCCGGATCTTTCGGATCCGAAGCGTAAGGAGATACATCGTCTGGTCAAGGCAGCCGACCGGCTCAGTGCTTTTCTGAAGTGCCTGATGGAGGAGAAAGCAGCCAACGACGAGTTCCATTCCGCCAAGGAATCGATCGAGAAATCGATCCACGCTCTGAACTGCGAAGAGGCAGAGTTTTATCTGACACACTTTGTTCCACCCTATGGCATGACATTAGACGAGATCAGCAAGTAAGCATCAAAGGAAAAGAATGGGAGATAAATTTCGAAAAGTATATATCATTCTTGCGATAGTTGCGGGTGTTCTCGGTCTGATCGTGATCCTTTTTGTGGCAGGGACCCTGCTGAGTGTCGACAAGAAAGCATCGCTTTCCCGGGAAGCGAAAGATACGATGTACAGGACCGCTGTGCTTACAGGCACGGAAGATTCGCTCCCTTTCTGGGAAAGAGAGGTTACTCAGGGTCATCTTAATGTTTCTGACTACGTTGAGAACCAGTTCACGGCGCACCCTTATCTTCTGGGAGGAAAGGATGACAGTGCTTTTGCCTCCGATCTGGCATGCGTTGCCTATAACGATGCATACAAAGCAGATAAGATCGAAGAAATGCTTTCCGGCAATTCCAGACGTTTTGTCATCGAGAAGGTGCTAAGTGAAGTCAATATCACCTATTCGCCGGTCAACGGTTTTTCGGACCCGAAGGGCACGAGGTGCAACAGCATCGAGATACAGAGCCCTCTCGAGAACGAAGAAGGTTATGCTTTCGGTGTTCGTCGCATTGAGGGTAAGATCCAGATGGATGGCAAACAGATGCGTACGGATTTCTTCGTGGACCAGTCGCTGCGTCCGGGTCAGATCGATGTCCCGCCGGCTGATGGTCAGGTGGCCTTCACGATGGAATGGGATACGCTCGGGGAAGTTCCGGGAAATCACGAAGTGGTCATATTGCTCCGTACCTCTGACGGAAGAGGAAAGGTAGTTACCGGAGGAAAGGTGAATATTCCCGACTTCACGATCCTGGAGAATGATACGGTCGTTTCCTCAAGCATTGCACAGGGTGCCCAGGAGTCATGGTACTCGCTGGATGCAGGGGAGAGAAATGCCTATGTGAATCTTCTCGAGGCATCTTCCGATGTGGCCGTTTTCCTCTATGACCGTTTCGGTACGCTGGTCGGTACGAACGACCTTCACGATGTGGATTTTGAGACGCTCCGTGGAGAGAAACAGGAAACAGATGCTTCCGATAAAGAAAATACGGAGAGTACGGCGGAAAATGCATTCTTCGTCCGCGTCAAGAGAAGTGAGAGTGCTCCGCCTTCTATTGCCGAGGTCTCCTATGTCCTGGTCCAGTCTAAAGAAGTCGGACGGTCGGATGAGACCGGATATCTGGCTGTCGTAAGCGATGAAGGGATCGTCCCGACTCCGATGCCGACAGGCGCTGTATCGGACGATGAGAAGGATCGGATCGTTACATGTAAGGACGCAGGCGGTGCGACGATCGAGATGACACGCTCGACGATCAAATTCCTGCCGCTGAATGCTTACCTGACGGAGCTGACATTTACCGATTCCAAGAACGGGAAGCTCCCGATCTATCCGGAGTTTTCCATGGATAATTTCGACTACTCTCTGGTCGGAGACTCTTTCTCTGAGGTCGGCATCGACTTCACGGCGGTGGAAGGCTATGCTTCCGATGTGCGCCTGACAAAGAAATCCGGGTTACTGCCTTCTGCGAACCTGGGTGAAAAGGTGAATATCGATTCCGGTGCCAATACGCTGATCGTAGAAGTTTCTTCAATCGACGGAACGACCAGAAAATATACCCTGCATCTTCTGAACGGACAGGATTCGGAAGGCTTCAGAAGGAATACCCTGTCGCAGTTCCCGGACACCTATTCGGACGGACTGTGGCTTCTGCACTGTCTGCATCCGAACTACCGGTTCGAAGCCTATAAGACCGGTCTGACCTTTGAAGAGGTTCTCGATAACGAGGATCATGTCGACAGATCGCTGATCAGCTCTACGTATAATCCGACCTGGGTCAAGCCCGGAAGCCCCGTATATGACGGCAAGTCCTGGAAGGCGGCAAAGCGTGAGGTCGTCCAGTACTTCCTGGATCCGAGAAACTTCCTGACTCCGGATGGAGTATTCCAGTTCGAGAAACTCTCTTTCGATGATACGGCACACACGAGGGACGGCATCATGGCGATGACGAAGAATTCCTTCCTCGATGCGGACGATCCGGACTATGCATCGATCCTTCTGAAGGCGGGAAAGGAAGCGGGCGTTTCCCCGTATTTCCTGGCCAGCCGTATCCTGCAGGAGATGGGAAGAAACGGCGAATCGAAGCTTGCGCACGGAACTCTGGACGGATATGAGGGATACTTCAACTTCTATAACATCGGCTCTACGCCGAATCCGAGCGTCCAGAACGGTGCGCAGATCAATGGCGCGAAGTATGCCAAGTACGGTTCCAAACCGGATGAGAAGCAGATCACACCGGATGAGGAGGCACTCCTACTTCCGTGGACGACACCGGAGAAGGCCATCTGCGGCGGCGCGCTCTGGATCGCCAGAAGCTATATCGAGATCGGTCAGAATACGCTGTACTTCCAGAAATTCGATATCCTCGATAACGATGACGGAATGTATAAACATCAGTATGCGCAGAATATCGCGATGGCGGCAAATGAGTCCGTCCGCTACTATACTGCATATGCTTCACAGGACATGCTTGACTCCTCTTTCGTGTTCATTATCCCTGTTTATGAACAGATGCCGGCCGAATACGGAAAATCTCCAAAATAATTAATTGCATTGCGCGTATTTATCTTATATAATGCAGGCACAAGAAACACCCTGGAATCGGGACGTGTAAAGGATTTATGAGGAAATACCTGCGTAAGATATGTGTGTCTGTCTTATTGCCGCTACTGTTTTCCGTAGCGGTTGTATTTTCGTTTACGGCAAATCCTCATGCGGCAGGCGGTGTTACCGTAAACCTTGCTTTCCGGGAACCCTCCGCACAGACCGGGGAAACCGTGATCCTTGATGTCAGCTTCAGTTCTTTTCCGTCGATAACACGCTTCGGTCCGATCGAGATCGGCTACGATTCCAGTGCGCTGGAGTTTGTCGGCATGGAGCTCGGTGAAGAACTGGAAGGTTTCAAACTTGATTATGAAAAACTCGAAGAAGAGGCGATGATCCGTTTCTCGGCAGTCAACGCGGAGGTCGAGGAGAACATCATCCAGGGCAATGGCGGAGAGGATAAAGATCCTACGACGCAGGCGCTGGAAAGAGATCAGGTTTTTTCTACGGATTCGCCGATCATCGTAGCCACTCTGAAATTCCGTATCAGCGATCAGGCCAGAGGCGAAGTCAAAGCTTGGCTCGGAACGATCTCCGGACTCCGTGACAGTTCTCTGGAAAACGTTGTTGCAGGATCCGGCACAAGCGCATCCGTGATCGTGCAGGCGATGGTATCCTCTGACGCAACTCTCTCTGCACTGACAGTCGGTTCCCTGACACTGGAGCCGGAATTTGACCCGGGTGTTTTTGAATACTCGATCGTAGTATCTAAGAATACGACGGATGTTGCGGTCAATGCGATCCCGTATAACTTGAAATCAACAGTTACGGTAGAGGGCGGATCGGATCTTCAGATCGGCGGCAACACCGTGCTGGTAAAGGTTATGGCGGAAGACGGCGAAGCCATGAATGTGTATACGATCAGCATCTATCGAAGCGATTCGCTGATCGTCGAGGGTATCCAGCTCGAAGACAAGAACGGACAGATCTACGAGTTCGTACCACTTCCGGAGTCCCTGGTGATCCCCGCGAATTTCTACCAGTCGACCTGTGTGGTAGACGGAAAAGAAGTTCCCTGCTTCCGCAAAGACGGTGTCCTCAGTGTCCTGATCTTCGTTCGTACCGGATATCAGGCGGCAGATCTTTATGTCTATAATCAGGAAACAGATACCATGCGTCTTTATGAGCCCGGGAAGATGCTCCTTAGATCTTCCCTGATCCTTACGGTCGCGGAAAAGCCGGTCGATGTTATGGTGCCGGAAGGATTTACGTCGACGAAGATCACATACGGGGCAACGGAAATTGACGGCTATGTATCGAAGGACGGATCCACCAAGATCGCGTATCTTCAGACAGAAGACGGAACGGCCAGATTCTATGTGATCGATTCGGCCGATAAAGACTTCTATCCGTACAAGGCGCCGAGCACCCACAGAAACTTATTTTTGTATTTGTTTATTATCTGTGCTAGTATAGCAGTGGCTGAGGCCCTGATCATTGGCATCCTCTTCTACAGAAGGAGGATCTCGTACCGCCGTCAGGTAAAGCCAAGGAGAGTCTGATGAGCACAAATGAGCAGCCTTCCGGGCTGAAAAAACTGATGCAGAATGAGAAATTCCGGGAGATCTTCTGGTATTTCGTATTCGGTGTACTTACCACAATCGTTAATCTGATCACATTTGCAATCCTCGACAAGGCTTTCGATGTAAAGTGGCCGGTCAAGATCGGAAGCTGGGACTTCGATCTTTTCGTTACATTCATCAATGCGATTGCATGGGTGGTTGCTATTGTATTTGCATATGTCACGAATAAACTCTATGTTTTCCGTACGAAAGGAAATGTCTTAAAAGAGTTCATCAGTTTCGTTATCGCACGTCTTTTCACGTTCTTTGCCTTCGAGCTCGGTCTGTTCTCGGTGGGCATCATGGTGATGGAGAACGCGATGGGAATGCCGAAGGACGATGTATTCCTTACAGTATTCGGTTTTGATGTGACGAACAAATATATCGTCAAGATCTTTATTTCCGTATTCGTAGTGGTTGCCAACTATATTTTCAGTAAGATCTTTATCTTCAAGAAACCGGCAGCAGCGGATAACGCTTCGGAAGGATCTGCTGACGATAAAACTTCGGAAGAGGAATCCTCTGAATCCTAAGGAGTTTCCATGATCGATTACAGCGCTCCGGAATTTCTTCAGACAGCGAATAAATTCGGAATCAAACTCGGACTCGAGCGGATGAACAGTCTTCTCGAGAAGCTTTCGCATCCCGAAAAGCACCTGTCCGCTTTCCATATTGCCGGCACGAACGGCAAGGGCTCCGTCTCTGCCTACTGCGCGTCGATGCTGGCCTGGGACGGCAAAAAAGTCGGACTCTACACGTCTCCTTTCCTGGAGAGATTTTCCGAGAGGATCCGCATCATTAACGGAAGAGAGGGCCTCCTTACCTGGGAAAAGGATGATACTTACGGAGAGATCGACTCCGATTCTTTACGACGCCTTTCCGGCCTTGTCGAGAGCAAGGTAAAAGAACTGCTTGAGGAAGGGCAGGAACACCCCACGGAATTTGAACTGGTGACCGCGGTCGCCTTCTTATACTTTGTCGAAAAGAACTGTGACGTCGTGGTCTTGGAGACCGGTCTCGGAGGACGTCTTGACTCGACGAATGTGATTGAAAAACCTCAGGCGTGCATCATTACGGCACTGGGCTATGACCATACGGACCGCCTCGGCAACACCCTCGGCGAGATCGCGGGAGAGAAGGGCGGCATCATCAAGGAAGGCTGCCCGGTATTCGCGATGGATACTTTCCAGAGGGAAGTTCCGCCGGATGAGGCCGAGCAGGCAAGGATCGTATTAGAGAAGATTGCAAGTGAAAAGCACGCTCCGCTTACCTGGAATATCGGGAACAAGGCCGTAAGGACCACTCAGGACCTCTCGGGACAGTGCTTTTGCTGGAAAGAAAAGAACTTCCGCATCCGCATGCACGGTGACTATCAGCTGGAGAATGCTTCGCTGGCGCTTCTGGCGATGGAGTCTTTCGTGTCGGAAGAAGCCCTGCACGAAGGAATCGCGCATGTGCTTTGGAAGGGCAGGCTTGAGGCGATCAGCCAGGATCCGCCGGTGATCCTCGACGGTGCACATAACCCGCAGGGCGTAACCTCGTTTGTGTCCTTTCTTCAGGAGATGCCGGAACTCGCGGAAGAAGAACCCTGTGAGGTGATCATGGGCGTCATGGCGGACAAGGATGTAGCAAGGATGCTCGATATCCTTGCGGAGAACTGGTGCGTGCCGGTCGAACGAATCACACTCGTGACGCCGAACCAGAAAAGAGCCATGAAGGCAGAGGATCTCCGCGACGCGTGGAGACAAGCTCTTTTAAACTCCGAGGCGTTTTACAATTCGGAGTCGTGTATGTATAATGCTATAGAAAAACTGCACGCTATCGACGATGTGGAGGAAGCGTGCAGAAAAGCCGTGAAACGGGCGCTGAAGAACAGCTCTCCGCTCTACATGATCGGTTCTCTCTATCTTCTGGGCGAGGCCCGGGGCGTGATCAGGGAAGAACTGGCCGGCCGCGGCAATAAGTAAAGAAGAACAGGACAAGCGCATATGGATTGGAAAACTGCAGGAAAGACCATACCGGAGATCACCACCCGTGACCTGGTGGTGTTCCGCCTTCCGCCGGAAGAATCGGAGCAGCTGGCCCGCCAGTACAACCGTGCGCTCTTTAATATGAACAGTGACGGCGCGGATGTCGCCATCATTTCCCTCAAGAAGATCATCACGGAATACCCGACCTGGGGCGAGCCTTCACTTCTTTTCGGTATCTGTGTCGCGCAGTGCGAGGAATACCACAGAGCGCTCAAGTGCTTCGAGCATGCGCTGACGTGCGGTCTGCATTCGCAGGCGATGACCGAACTTGCGCAGTACTGTCTGGCACAGGCAAAGGTCGAGTATGAACAGGCGCAGGCGATTGCGGATGCGACACCCGAAGAGTCTCCGCTAAAAGCACTTTCCTCGGCGATCACGCGCCAGGAGTCACCGATGGTGGCTGAAAGTGAGAACAGAGAAAGGATCCATGTACAGGCTCCGATCCTGATCAAGGCACCGAAGAAGCCGAGAAAGAGAAGGATCGCGACGGAAAAAGAGATCCGCGATGCGCTTGCACAGTCCACTTCCTCCAACGGAGAGATCCCGGACGAGGCAATCAACGTAGAGTTCCCGAAGACTCCTGCCGAGAAGATGCGCATGACGGCGATCGCTTTTGCAGTCATCGTTGTTCTTGCAGGACTGATCGCACTGACGGTATTCGTGATCGTTCCCGCAGTCAAGAAGGCCACGTCGAAGAGCAAAGATGCCGAGAAGGTTGAGTTCCTCGAGAAGAAACTTGCCGAGAAGGCCGGAGATGCGAGCGTAAATGTGATCATCGCCGAGTACAACAGTGCTTTTGGCGAGGAAAGCGATATCGTTATCACAACGCCTTGGACAATTGAAGAGACAGCGGGCGATTCCTCGGAAGATACGGCCACTGCGGCAACTCAGGCGGAGACGACACCGGAGACGACGCCGGATACAACACCGGCAGATACGACCCCGGATGCACAGGTAGAAACTGCTGCGGAAACGCCGGCGGGAGCATAAGTAGTTAAGTAAGGAGATGTTTTCCATGATGTATATAAGCACAAGAGGTTATGACAAGAAGTTCTCGGCAGCAGAGGCCATTAAGCAGGGTATTGCCCCGGATGGCGGTCTTTTCGTGCCGGAGGAGATCCCGCAGCTGAGTAAGAGTGAGGTCATGGCGATGACCGAGATGACCTATCCGCAGATCGCGGCGACCGTTATCGGCAAGTTCCTTACGGACTTCACCTATGACGAGCTCCTGGACTACTGCGAGCAGGCATATGCTGAGGAGAAGTTCGGAGAGAAGCCGGCTCCGCTTGTTCAGCTCAACAAGTACAATCCGAGAGAGTATATCCTCGAACTGTGGCACGGCCCGACGGCGGCATTTAAAGATATGGCACTCCAGCTCTTGCCGCACCTGATGACCGCTTCCGCAAGAAAGACCGGCGAGAACAGAAAGATCTGCATCCTGACCGCGACATCCGGTGATACAGGCAAGGCAGCGCTTGAGGGATTCAAGGATCTGCCGGGCACGGAAGTTATCGTATTCTATCCTTCCGAGGGCGTATCCGAGGCGCAGAAGCGTCAGATGATCACTACCGAAGGAAATAACGTACATGTTGTTGCGGTCAACGGCTGCTTCGACGATGCCCAGTCCGGCGTCAAGGCGATCTTCGGTGATCCGGAGGTGGCGAAGATCCTCGATGAGCAGGGCTGTGTCCTGTCTTCGGCAAACTCCATCAACTGGGGCCGTCTCGTTCCGCAGATCGCTTACTATGTCGCTTCCTATGTTGAGCTTCTCAAGTACGAAGAGTTCAACTTCGGCGAGAAGATGAATGTTGTCGTGCCGACCGGTAACTTCGGTAATATCCTTGCTGCATGGTTTGCCAAGAAGATGGGTATCCCGGTAAGAAAACTGATCTGTGCTTCGAATAAGAACAAGGTTCTTTCCGACTTCTTCAGAAGCGGTACTTACGACAGAAACCGTGAGTTCTATAAGACCAATTCTCCATCGATGGATATCCTGATCAGCAGCAACCTCGAGAGACTTCTCTTTGAGGTAACTGACATGAATGCCGCCAAGACCGCACAGTGGATGGAAGACTTAAAGACCAAGGGTGTTTACTCCGTTGATCCGGATACGCTGAAAGCACTGCAGATGACCTTTGTCGGCGGCTTCGCCGATGAGGCAGGTATCAGCAAGACCATCAGAGACGTCTATGACCGCTGCGATCACGTGGTCGATACACACACAGCCGTCGGCTTTAACATCTACAACCGTTACTACCAGAGATCCGGAGATGAGACCAAGACTGTCTTTGTCTCGACCGCTTCCCCGTTCAAGTTTGCGCCTTCCGTTATGGACGCGCTGAACGGTGCAGGCTACAGCAACGGCAGATCTGATGAAGTAATCTCCAACGAGCTTTCTGAAGAGAGCGGACTTCCGATCCCGTACGGCCTTAAGGACATCAACAAGAAGCCGGTACTGCATAATCTGATCATCGAGAAAGAAGATATGAGAGCCACTGTTCTCGACCTTCTGAAGAAGTAAGAACTGCTACAAAGCGAAATAGAATGTAAGAGCACGTCAAATATACCTTTGACGTGCTCTTTTGTCATAGTAGAATAGAAATAGGGTTGTGAAATGGGGGGTATAGCTTATGACACTGGTGAAAGTCCATACCTGTTCTAAGTGCGGTGGCACACTGAAGGTGAATGACGATCTGCAGAAGTACGAATGTCCGTTCTGTGGTATTTCCTATGAATACGAATATTTCCAGAAGAAAGTCATCCTGGAGATGGCTGAATCTTCTCTGCATGCGGGAGACTTTCCTTTCGCGGAGAAGAGATACCTTTTCGCGCTGAAAAAACAGCCACACGACCCGCGTCTGCTTCAGGGCCGTATCTTAAGCCACGCCAAACTTGACCGTGTGGAAAAGACGCTTTCCATCCCTGATCTGATCGGAGTCGACTATCCGAATGTCGAGCGCGCAATGAAAGGTGCCGAGGAGAATGCTTTTCCCGAAGATAAGGAATACTTCGGAACACTCCACGATACTTTCCGGACTGCGGAAGAACTGGAAGACATCCAGAAGAAAAGAAGTGATCTGGAAAGTAAGCTCAAGGCCGATAAGGAAAAGTTGGAATTCAGTGAGACCAACGGGCTTATGCAATCGATCCTGAGTGCCATCGGAGACCTTATGCATTACATCTTTTCCCTGCCAACTGAGCCGCAGACACAAGCGATGAAGGTATTTTTTGTCATATACGGTATGGCCTTCCTTATTTTCCTGATTTTTGGCGCGCATGCCCAGGAGGAAAGAGAATTCCGGATTATACTCTATATCGGACTGGGGATACTCCTGCTCCCTATGATTGCTGTCCTGATCCTGAATATACATCTGAGAAGAAGAGATAAGAAAGAGAAAACAGAAAACATCAGAGTCAATACGGAAGAACTGGAAAAGACGGTAAAAGAGCAGGTCGCGAAAGAGAAGGAACTCGCTGAAATTATTGAACGTCTTGGAAAGATGGACCTGAGCAAGTCAGAGGATGAGCCGGATGCTTCTGAGAGGCAGAGTTATGAAGACAATCTGAAGGAGATCGTGACGTGCCCGTCCTGCGATGGCGAACTGATCGATAACCGGTCCAGAGCTCTGTACGAGTGCCCGTTCTGTGGTCTGACATTCGATTATGAGTACGTGCGTCATGACCGTGTCCTGGACCAGGCGGAAAAAGCACTTCTGAACAAACTGTATCACGAAGCGGAACTGTACTTTTCGAAAGCGGAAGAGACGCGTCCCGAAGATTTCCGTGTGCATCGCGGATACATGCTCTGCGGAATGAAGGTTCCGAAGACACCGGACATAAAGCTGGAATTTGATCAGACGTCGGAAGATCTGGCTAACATCAGAATGTGTGTCGATGCAGTCATCCGTAAGGCACCTGACGGGGAGAAGGAATACTTTGAGAAATTTGCCGATATCGTCGACATTTACGAAGCGCAGCTGGCTATCCGGAGGGAAATCGAAGAACCGCTGAAGAAGATCAATGAGCAGAAGAGAAAAGATTACATGCTGGATTACCAGGGCCCGGTGAACAAACCTAAAGGCGGGAAAACCTGGAGTAAGTCGTACACTGTTCCTAAGAAAAAGTTCCCGGAAGAGAGAGACGCGATCTCAAATGCCAATAAGCAGAACCGGGAACTGAAAACCCGCGTGCTTGAGATCCGAACCGAATTAATCGAGATCGAAAAAGCACACGGGCTGCCCCAAGACCTGTTAATCTAGCTTTCCGCAGGGCGAAAGCTCGTATTCACAGACGAAATTGCGCATGAAAAAACCTTCGACACGCCTCCGCAGGGCTTTAGCCCGAGGACCAGCGCGAGAAGGTTTTTTCTGCGTGTTATTATCGTTCATGAATATCGTCAAGTTTGAGTCCTTCGTTGTGCTCGAGGGCCCAGGAGATCGCCCACTCCGACTCGAAAAGCACTACCGGCATCTCATCTCTGTCGAGTACGAGCATAGAGGTGGAGGTGAGGGTGAGCTTAGAAAAATCGATGTCTACAGACTCATCCTGCTTGCTGCACCATCTTGCGAAGCGGTAGTTGAGGTTATTTCTTAAGATATCTACACCATATTCTGTCTTCAGACGGTGCTCGAGAACTTCAAACTGAAGTACACCGACAACGCCCATGATGTAGGTCTCGGTACCGATACCCGGCTGCTTGTAGAGCTGGACGGCACCTTCCTCGGAGAGCTGCTCGATGCCCTTGAGGAACTGCTTTCTCTTCATGGAGTCCTTAGGCTGCACACGGGCAAAGTGCTCCGGCGGGAAGACCGGGATGTTCGCGAAGTTGAAGTTCTTCGAAGAAGTGGTCACGGTGTCGCCGATACGGAAGATGCCCGGATCGAAAAGACCGATGATGTCGCCTGCATAAGCGTCCTCGACGATCGTTCTGTCCTGCGCCATGAACTGCTGCGGCTGGGCAAGCGTGATCTTCTTTCCGGTACGCATATGCTTGACGGACATGCCCTTTTCGAACTTGCCGGAGCAGATGCGCATGAAGGACATTCTGTCTCTGTGGTTCGGGTCCATGTTCGCCTGGATCTTAAATACGAAGCCGGAGAAGTAGTCTTCGGTCGGAGCGACAGTTCCCTCGGAGGTCTCGTGGCTCTGCGGGCCCGGTGCGATCTCGAGGAACTTCTTCAGGAACGGCTCGACGCCGAAGTTCGTGATCGCAGATCCGAAGAATACCGGGGTCAGCTCACCCGCGAGGATCTTGTCGAGATCGAAGGGGTCACCGGCCATGTCGAGAAGCTCGATGTCGTTCTTTAATGTCTCATAGTGATGGTCGCTTAAGATCTTCTTCAGTGCTTCTTCGTCATTGATGCCGGCGCTGATGGACTTGACCATGGAAGCACCGTGGTCCTTCGTCTCGTTATCGAAGAGCAGGACTTCCTCGGACTCTCTGACATATACGCCCTGGAAATCACCGTCGGTACCGATCGGCCAGTTGACCGGGGTACTGCGGATGCCGAGGACCTTCTCGAGTTCGTCGATCAGGTCGAAAGGATTCTTGGCGGCACGGTCCATCTTGTTGATGAACGTGAAGATCGGGATACCGCGCTTGCGGCAGACTGCGAACAGCTTGATAGTCTGCGCCTCGACACCCTTCGCACCATCAAGGAGCATGACTGCGGCGTCGGCGGCACAGAGGGTACGGTAGGTATCCTCGGAGAAGTCCTGGTGACCGGGGGTATCCAGAATGTTGATGCAGTAGCCGTCATAGTTGAACTGCATGACGGATGATGTAACGGAGATACCACGCTGCTTCTCGATCTCCATCCAGTCGGAAGTCGCGTGATGCGCGGCTTTTCTGGCCTTAACGGAACCGGCCATATGAATGGCGCCTCCGTAGAGAAGGAGCTTCTCGGTCATGGTCGTTTTACCGGCGTCCGGGTGCGAGATGATCGCAAAGGTACGGCGCCGCTGGATCTCATTTAGAACATTCTGGTCCATATCAAATACCTTCCTGGTTTGGTTACGGTTACAAAATACGATATAATAGTACTGGCTTTTCTGATACGAAGCTTCGTATAGAAGCCTTCTTTCGAAGAAAGCCACAATATTATATCAGCCTTGCTATATAAGGGCAAGGAAAAGAGGTGTCTATGCCGGTAAAAGACGTGAGATTGGCAGTACTGATTGATGCAGACAATATTTCTGCTTCGTATATTAAACCGATGATGCTTGAGATCGCGCGATACGGCAACCCGACGATCAAGCGCATTTACGGCGACTGGACGAAGCCGCAGCTCGGCCCGTGGAAGCAGGTCCTTCTTGACCATGCGATCTCTCCGGTACAGCAGTTCGGCTATACATCCGGCAAGAACGCGACGGATTCGACCCTGATCATCGATGCGATGGATATCCTCTACACCGAGAGTGTCGACGGATTCTGCCTTGTTTCTTCGGACAGTGATTTTACCAGACTTGCGACCCGGCTCAGAGAAGCGGGCAAGATCGTCTACGGAATCGGTGAGAAGAAGACACCGACACCTTTTGTCGCGGCGTGTGACCGCTTTATTTTCCTCGAGATCCTGGCACCGAAGGAGAAGAAGACGAAGAATACCGATCCTTCGGCAAAAGCACCTGCCCTGGCATCGGATGCTCCCGAAAATGCCGAAGCGGCAGAACTTGCCGAACAGGATCCGAAGAATGGTTCGGGCAAGGCCCCGAAAAATATTGATGAAGCCACCTGCGAGCTGATCGCAAGTTCTGTTTCAGATCTGGCTGACGAAGACGGCTGGGCGTTCCTGGGGGATGTAGGGAACCTGGTCAACAAGAAGAGCCCGTCATTTGATGCCCGTAACTACGGCTTTTCGAAGATGAGCAAGCTCATGCAGTCGCTGGATTTCCTGGAGTGTGAATACCGCGTCAACGAGAAAAATCCGCAGGTGAAACTCATATATGTTCGCAATAAGGAGGATAATTGAAAGTGCGAAGAAGTGCGGGTGTTTTATTACACATAACGTCGCTTCCGGGAGTCTACGGAATCGGCGGATTCGGCAAGGAGGCGGAAGCCTTTGCCAGGAAACTGAAAGAAGCCGGGATGTCCTACTGGCAGGTACTCCCGTTTACGAACCCGGGATCGGGTGATTCCCCGTATCAGAGTGATTCGGCATTTGCAGGATCTCCGCTTCTGATCGATCCCGAGGACCTTTACGAAAGAAAGCTCCTTACAAAGGACGAGCTCGAGAAGTGCAAGTATCCGGGATCCTGCTACAGCGTCGACTACGCATGGGTCCGCGAGAACCGTATGCAGATGCTGAAGGAAGCATATGAGAAGGCCGACGAGAAGATCCATAAGGAGATGCAGAAGTTCGAGAAAGAGAACCCTTGGGTCAAGGATGTGATCGTCTTCCAGGCCATAAAAGAGAGCGAAGGCCAGAAGGCATGGTGGGACTGGAGCGACAAGATGCTTCAGAAGCACGACGCAAAGGCGGTAAGTGCTTTTGAAAAGGAAAACCGCAAGCTCTGCGATTTCTATCTGTTCATCCAGTTCATCTTCTATACCCAGTGGACGGAACTGAAAAAGAAGATCAACGAGATCGGCATCTCCGTCATCGGCGATATTCCGATCTATGTGTCTGGCGATTCCTGCGATGTCTGGGCGAACAGATCCCTGTTCCAGACCAATAAGGACGGTTCCTTTAAGAGTGTCGCGGGTGTACCGCCGGACTACTTCTGCGAGGACGGCCAGCTCTGGGGCAACCCTGTTTACGACTGGGCGGCACACGAGAAGGAAGACTATGCATGGTGGCTAAGCCGCCTGCATCAGAACTTCAGGCTCTATGATGTCATCCGCATCGACCATTTCAGAGGCTTCTCGCGTTTTTATGCCTGCCCGGCAGACGCGGAGAATGCGAGAAACGGCAAGTGGTATCCGGGTCCGGGCATGAAGCTCTGGAACCGTATCTTCGACGAGTTCGGAAGAGAACCTGCGATCTTTGCCGAGGACCTCGGCGAGACCGACGATGAACTGATCAAGTTCCTTGACGAGACCGGTCTTCCGACGATGCGTGTCCTTCAGTTCGGTATGGTGCCGCACGATGACAGCAAGCACATGCCGCACAACTATCCGGAGAACTGCATCGCATACACCGGAACCCACGATAACAACACGCTTCTCGGCTGGCTCTGGGAAGCTTCCGAAGAAGACAGAAAGTTCGCGCTCGAGTACTGCCGCTTCCACGGTGACAACTGGGGCGACGGCGGTGTCCATGCACCGGCCTGCCGTGCGATGCTGACGACCGTATGGTCCTCGGCTGCCAAGCTTGCGATCGCGCCCTTGCAGGACGTGATGGGATTCGGTTCTGACACGAGAATGAACGCGCCGGGAATGCCGACCGGACAGTGGAGGATCCGCTTCGGAGCAGATTCCATCAACCAGATGGATACCAAGTGGCTGGCTAAGCTGAACTGGGTCTACAAGAGATTCTAATCCGTGGCGCCTTCGGGAAAAGCACTTCCCGGAGGCGTTTTGCGAAAAAGGAGGAGCCTATGAGTAAGTACATGCTTTCGATCGACCAGGGAACGACATCGTCCCGCGCCATGATCTTCCGCGAGGACGGCACATGCGTCGCCTCGGCGCAGGAGACCTTTGACCAGCACTACCCGAAGCCGGGCTGGGTCGAGCACGATCCGGAAGACCTCTGGAGAACGGTATGCGACTGTATCCGTCAGGCCCTCGCAAAGGCGAATATCCAGCCGGGTGAGATCACCGGCATCGGTATCACGAACCAGCGCGAGACCACGATCCTGTGGGAAAAGAACACGGGCCGTCCGGTCTATAACGCAATCGTCTGGCAGTGCAGAAGAACTGCTGCGCTTGTTGAGAAACTGAAGGCTTCCGATCCTGAGTTTATCGAGAAGGTGAGAGATAAGACGGGTCTGGTACCGGACGCGTATTTTTCCGCAACGAAGATTCAGTGGATCCTGGATGAAGTCCCGGGACTGAAGGCGAGAGCCGGTCTGGGCGACATCCTTTTCGGAACGGTCGACACCTGGATCCTTTACCGCCTGACGGGTGGAAGATCCCATGCGACCGACTACTCCAATGCTTCGAGAACGATGCTCTTTAACATCCACGATCTGACGTGGGATGACGAGCTCTGTCAGTATTTCCATATCCCGAAGTGCATGCTTCCGAAAGCACTGCCCGGTGCTTCGGAATTCGGATTTGTCAGCACGGAGATCCCCGGACTTGAGGCGATCTACGGCGTCGGCATCTACGGGATCTTAGGCGATCAGCCGGCGGCACTCTTCGGACAGACGTGCTTCGATAAGGGAGACATCAAGAACACATACGGCACCGGCTGCTTCACACTCATGAATGTCGGTTCCGAGCCGATCATCTCCAAAAAAGGCCTGGTTACATCCGCGGCCTGGTCCCTGAACGGTGAGACCGCATATGCCCTGGAGGGCAGTGTGTTTAACGGTGGTTCCACGATTCAGTGGCTCAGAGATGAACTGAAACTGATCGATCACGCGTCCGACTGCGATGTCCTCGCGGAGACGGTACCGGACTGCGCGGGAGTCGTTCTGGTTCCGGCTTTCTCGGGACTCGGCGCGCCGTACTGGGATATGTACGCCAGAGGCTCGATCCTGGGACTTACGAGAGGTACGACGAAAGCCCATATCGCAAGGGCCGCGCTCGAGGGCATCGCGTATCAGGTATATGATCTCGTTTCGCTCATGCAGGAAGAGGCCGATTGCAAAATCACGAAACTCAAGGTCGACGGCGGAGCTTCTGTCAGCCGATTCATGATGCAGTTCCAGGCAGATATCTTAAAGTGTGACGTCGACCGCGCCAAAGAGCGTGAGACGACTTCACAAGGCGTGGCTTATCTGGCCGGACTTTTCTGTGAATATTGGAAAGACATGGAGGTCTTGCGCGAGCTCCGTCACTGTGATACTCTCTTTACGCCATCCATGCCGGATGACAAAAGAGAGAAACTTTTGAAGAATTGGGCGAAGGCTGTTTCGCGTGCTGCTTCATGGGAGGAAATCGATACATGAGAAATACGTCTCACAGAATCATCTCATCAGGAATCGGTCTGATCCTGATTCTTTCCCTGACACTATCGCTGTCCGGATGTTTCTTTCACGTGGGAAAGCCCGGTGTTTTCGAATCAGTGAAGATCACCACTGACGATAGAGAAGCTTTGGATGAACTGGAAAATGCGATCCTTCAGGATCCGGCGATAAAAGAGATCCGTTATGGATGTCATAAAGGAAGTGCCAAGGAAACTTCCACAGAACTGAGTATGGACCTTGTTCTTGCGAAGTCCATCGGACGTGATCAGGCAGAAGAACTGATGAAGTCGGTGATCTTTCCTCGTCTGGCGAAAAACGATGAAATCATTCAAATTCTGCTCGCATCAGGTGATTGGCATTCTTTGCGCATCAACTTTGTGGAAGCGGACGGGAGTATGCCTGTCGTTTATTCTTCTGATGAATCGTCCGGTTATGAAGTCTGGCATGACCACTCCGAGAACAAATTTGATTTGAAAGATTACGCCTGAGAATTCTGAAGCGATACATCTGCGGTGTGAAAGGACAGTAATTGGACGCACTTCTTCTGGTATTCATAAAGATCGTCGTTGCGGTGACGCTGGGCTTTATCCTTCGTAAGGCCAAGGTCATCGATGAACGTATGCAAAAAGGACTGTCCGACATCCTTCTGCTGGCGATCCTTCCGTTCTCGATCCTTGCATCCTCGAACTACGAAAAGACGCCCGAAGTCTCTGAAGGCATGCTGATCACGCTGGTGGCGGCCCTGATCTACTACTTCGTGTCGCTCGTTCTGATGCGGCTGCTGTCGAAGAAGCTCCCGTTTGAAGAAAAAGAGAAGAGAGTCTTTGTGACCATGACCGTGTTTGCGAACACGGGATTCGTGGGATTCCCGCTGATGTCCGCACTCTACGGCAATGCGGGACTTCTGATGGCAGTTGTCTTTAACCTCGCATACAACCTGTTCATGTACACTTACGGCATCCATCTTCTGTCGGGAAAGACGGGAAGCCTTAAGAGCCTCCTGCTGAACCCCGTCAATATCGCATCTGTAGCGGCGATCCTGATCTTCGTTTCGCCGTTCCGCTTTAATTCCTATGTGTCCGGTCCGATCGACCTGATCGCGGCGATGACCGTTCCGCTCAGCATGATCATCATCGGCTCCAACCTCGCGGCAATGCCGTTTGTAAAGATCGTTTCCGATCCGAAATCTTACCTGATCTCGTTCGTAAGACTGGTGCTGTTCCCGGGGCTTGTACTCGGCGGTATGTACCTGGCTTTCGTAAATACATCCATGACGCCGGAGACTGCTGCGGTAACGGTCCTGATGTGTGCGCTTCCGTGCGGATCCATGAACGTTATCCTCTCCGAGAAATACGACTGCGCGCCGGAGTTTGCGGCGCGTGCGACGGTGCAGAGCATGCTTCTTTGTATGGCGACACTTCCGCTGTTCGTAGTCATCTGCGACAAACTGTTCGTATAAGTGCTTTTTCCTTAGGATTCCATGTAAAAGAAAAGCCGCCTCACTTCGGGGACGGCTCAGGATACGATGTTTGCGGCTGAGGGCTCCGCGGTGCCCGGAGGCGTGGTGCGGATCCAGTAATTCTCGTTATAGATGTTGTCCAGCTCACTGAAATAGGTCTGTTCGTAGATGCCGCCATCCGCCAGGATCGTACGGCGGGACGGCTCGTTGTCGGTATGGCAGACGACGAGGACCTTCGTGTGGCCGAGAAGCTTGGCGTAGGGAAGAACCATGGCGAGCATTCTCTTGCCGTAACCGCGGCGGCGCTCGGAAGGACGAACGGAGTAAGAGATATGACCGCCGTGCTTGGACATATAGTCGTTTAACTCGTGCTTGACCTCGATCATGCCGACCGGAATACCGTCGGACATGCGGAATGCGATGAACGGGGTGGAGGGCATGTAGTACGAAGGCGCGGTCTTGCGGGACCCCAGTGTGTCGACAAATGCGAACCACTCGGCGATGTCTTCGAAAGATGCCAGAAGCGCAGAACCGTAGATGTTCTCCTCGCCCCAGTTGATATACTCGTCCCTGAATTCCTCCATCTCGTCGGCAAAGTCGGTCGTCGGAAGAGTCAGGATCAGTGCGTCGTCAGGAACGAAAGCAACGCAGGTCATCGGATCAGAGAAGTCGAACTCATAGACTTCGAACGGCGCCTGCGGCATATGACCGACAACAAACAGCGTATCTCTTTCCGGATAGTACTCCGCGCCGCACCAGATGAAGTCCGAACCGGAGGCAAAGGCTTCGTCGGAGTAGTAGCGGTGCTCACGCAGGGTGTTGAGATTAAAAATCGAAAAACCGAAACGGTCACGGCGGAAGATGTAATAGACATTGCCGTCGTTATGGGCGATCATCTCGCTTAAGGGATGGTCATTGTCGATACAGTCGTAGCTGAGGACCAGATCGTGATTCGGGGTGAAAAGGGAATAGCGGGCGGCCAGTCTCGGCTCACCATCGATCTCACCCTCGTAGGACTCGCAAAGGAGGAAATATCCGTTGGCAAAGCACCCTTCTTCCTTCGCGCGGCGGTTTTCGTCGCGGAAGAGAAGCTTACTCTGCTGATCGTATCTCTGCGCATATTCGGCTGAAAATGCGACGTTCCTCATAGATGGTCCTACTCTCTGTCCTCGTGGTTTCAGTGCTTCCCGCCGATCTGAAGTATCGGACGAAAAGAGCCTACATGCCCAGTTAAATATGAATATTAAAAGTTTAGCATAATGAAGAATAATTGACAATCTAACAAACAAATTTTATATTATAGAGTGAAGTAGGAGGGTTATATATGGAAATTGCGTTTCACTGCCCCAATTGTCTGGCAGATCTTATATATGATGAATCCAAGAAATACACATGTTGTTTTTGTCACACCGTTCTCGACGAGAAGAATGAAGTAAAAGAACTTGAAGGCGGATACTATGTTGGTGACGCCTGGAATGATAAGGTATACCACAGTCTTCACTGTGAGGACTGCGGAGTTGATTTCATAGCTAAGCCTGGATCTGAGAATCTCGGGTGCCCGATCTGCTCTTCCACTTCAATCAAGGATAATGGCGGAATCGTCGGAGCGATGCCGCGCCGTGTGATCCCGTTCGCACATACAAAGCAGGAAGCCCAGGAGAAGTTCCTGGACTATATCCGCAACAATTCCGCGGTTGGCCGTACACTGGCCACTGATGAGAATAAGGAACTCCTTCACAAGGTATATGTCCCGATCTGGCTCTTCACTTACGAAGTTGTCGCCCATGCGAAGCTGACAGCCATGATCCGCAACAAGGCCAACGAGAGCAAGACGCTCTTCGGTATCAACGGTACCGAGGGTATCGCGGAGTCGCTTTCCGAGATCCGCTCTTCGTTCTCCCGTTTCAGACCGAATAAGAAGAATGCGAAGGTCGATCCGTCGACCCAGCCGTCCGAGCACGTTACCGGCGGTGTCCTCTCCTGGCAGGGCATCCCTTTTGATGCGTCCGGTATTCTGGCGAGCAATACGATGAACAATCTGCAGCCGTACGATCAGAGCAAGATGGTACTGCTGAACGATAAGGTCCTGATGGATACTCCGGTCCTTGCGATCACGAAGGATCCGATCGCATGCATGCAGGAATTCATGGACAGGATCAAGAAGTGGACCCGTCAGATGATCATGGACGCCCACTCGGATTCCTACGACATCTCCTATTTCCAGGATAAGACCGATTATCCGCTGGGTATCGGCGAACTGGTGCTTTTCCCGATCTGGTACATGAAGGGCGAATACATGGGAAGAGAATTCTTCTATGCCATGAACGGCCAGAACGGCGAGGTAGAAGCGAATATCCCGATGAGCAAGGGTACTTCGAAGAATGCAGGCATCACCTATCAGCAGTACTGGGACAAGTCCCGCTGCACCGCGCTGAACGATACCCACTTCGAGTTTAATATCAACGATCCGAGCATCGAGATCCTCGACTACTCGTTCTTCGAGAAACCGAAGGAGTCCAGAGTTACGCCGAAGGGCCGTCTCGATCCGGTTTCTTCCAATGAGAGAAAGAGCCTCGATTCTGTTTTCGAAACATCTTCGGATGAGCCGAAAGAAGAGGAGCCGAAGGAGAAGAAGAAGTTCTCCGACCTCAATCTCGAGGTCGGCTTCAAGCGCAGAAATCCGGATGAGAAGCTCACCAAGGAAGAAGAGATGCAGCGTGAGCGTGAGATGATCGCCCGTCTGGCGGTTGCAGCCAAGGAGGCCCCGAAGGGTGATATGGCGGCGGCTTCCAGTGTTCCGTCCTGGGCAAAGGCAGTCACACCTCCGCCGTCACAGACACAGGCACCGACACGTGCGGCAAGAACGAAGAAACCGGGTGTTTCCGCTGCTTCTGCTGCGAATAAGCCGCTCTGGGAGAAGACCGATGAAGAACTGCAGGCAGAGGCTGAAGCGAAGCGCTCTACGGCATCTTCCATGGCATCCCATATGGCCAGAGGCCAGGAGATCTCTCCGTTCGCGGCAAATCCCGCGCTGGATGCTTCCAATATGGAACTGGAAGATCTCGACAAGATCCCGCTTGCGACAGATGCATCTTCGATGTACATGAAAGTTCCGGATAAGTATAAGACTCCTGTAGCTCCTGAGAAGGATGAACAGGCGGAGGAAAGAGCGTTCCGCGAGCAGATCGCGGCTCCTTCCCACGATGATATCGAGATCCCGGAATCCTATGAGATCCCGATGCCGAAGATCAATAAGGAAAGAAAGCCCAAGCCGCAGCCGAAGCCGGAGATCAAGAGAGAACCGCTTCCGCTTTTTGAGGAAGAACCTGTTGCCATGGAGCCGGTTGCTGAGGAGCCCGTTGTAGAAGAGGCTTTTGTCGAGCCTGAAGATAAACCGGCTGAAGAGATGGTAGCGAACATCACCTTCTCCTTCAACAAGAAGAAGCCGATCATGGACAGCGAAGAGAGAGTCACCGAGGCGGCCTCGATTCCGAGACAGATGGAAAAAGCACCGGAAGAGAAGCTGGGCATGTCGATCATGAACAGTGAGTACGACGCCGGTGTGCTGAACCACGCTGGAACTCATTATGAAGTGGATGAGGGAGAACCCAGAGAGATCCTTCCGAAGGCGCCGCTTAATGCGACTGAATACTATCGCGGAAGTGAAGAGAATGATCTCCCGCTGAAATACCGTCCGGCAGCTCCGCTGGCACATGCCCGTTCGACGATGAACCTCGAACCGGTCGACCGTGTCGATCTTGCTCCGGAGGACGATGAGACGAACCGCCCGCTGGCGAACCGTCCGCCGGCCCCGCTGGCCAGAGCGACCGAACAGGGACCGAGCCTGGAGTATATGACCGATCAGCCGCTGGATGAAGAGATCCATCAGATGCCGTCTCTGGATTCCTCGAAGCCGAGATGGGGCGAGATGCCCGAGGCAAAGGAGACTCCTTCCTGGGCGAAGCCTCAGCAGGATTCTTCGAGTCCGTTTGCAGGAAACCCGAGAAACAGAGGAAGAAACTTCCTGTCCAAGGATGAGCTCCGTGCTGCAGAGGAAGAAGCACACAGACGTGCAAGTTCCGCTCCGCGTACAAGCGGTGGTCCCAGAACTCTTGCTGACAGAAGAAGAATGCAGCAGGAAGAGGGCGGCATGAAGTCTGATGCTACTATCAACCGTGGCGGTCCGAGAACCCTTGCAGGAAGTTACAGAGATGACGCTGAGGCACGTGCCGCATCTGCCGCAAGAACCAGCACAGGCCCGAGAACTCTTTCCGAGAAGTCGGATGAAGAGGCAGCAGCACAGGCAGCTTCCGTATTCCGTCATCCGGCAAGAAGACCGGCTGAGGAAGAAACACCGGCTATCATGAGACAGGCGATGAGACCTGCCGCAAGACCGGGTATGAGACCGACTGCACAGCAAGAAGAGCCTGAAGAGGAGCGTCCGGCAATCTTTAAGCCGGCTCCGTCCGCAGCACCTTCCAGACCTTCCGGCCGTCCGGGTTCTTTCCGCGCATCGGCAAGAGCTGAGGAAGAAGCTCCGAAGAAGAAAAATGAGAACGTTCCGATCTGGGAGCGTGTTCCGGATACAGACGGACCGGTTCCGGCATGGGGCAGTTCAGCAGCACGCATGGATGACGAGCGTCCGCTGGGATCGCTTACGAAGCCGAAGGATCTGATCATCGATGTTGAGAAGCCGAGAGAGAGACCTTCTCTCTGGGGCCCGAGTACAGGTGAGACCAAAGAGATCCTCCCCGGTGCATTAAGAGAGGCTGAGGCTCAGAGTGCCCGTGACACAGCGCCGAGAGCAAGAGAGATCGGCGGCGGTGAGCGTCCGGCAAGAGAAGTCGGTGCTGAGCGTCCCGCAAGAGAAATCGAGGCTCGTCCGCGTACTTATGCGCAGCGCCGTCAGATGGAAGAAGAGGAAAGAAGACGTCAGATCCAGAGTTCCTTTGAGAACCCGGAGAGAGCAAACCGTGCTCCGATCCGCCGTCCCGCACTCCGCCCGGCTGACATCCGCGAAGATGAAGAAACGGAGGGTGACTTGACGGTCAATAAGACATTCGAGTCCTCCCAGTTCGAGAATAAGCCTTCAGTAGTTGCTTCCCTGGATATGCTTCCGGAGCCTCTCGGTGAGGAGAGTATCCATCACCTGGCAAAGGACAGAAGTATCCCGGCTCTGGCTCACAATACAGATGAGATCCAGGAAGAGCTGGCGCAGGCTGAAAAGACAGCGGAGAAAGCAATCCGCGGACTGCCGGATTTTGATCCGGATGGCCCGAGCCCGTTTAAGCCGAACTGATTATTGAACACTGTACGCACCGGAGGACCTTCTGAAGTGAAGAAGTTTCCCGGTGCGTATTTATATTTATACGAGGAAAAGAAATCATGGAAAAAGCCTATTTGTGTCCGACATGCGGAGCATCCGTGATCCTTGAGGAAGGATCTTCATCGACATGCTGTTTCTGCAGGTCTGCTCTGGAATCAAAAGATGAGATCGCAGATCCGAAAGGCGGTTTCTATGTCGGAAAAATGGGCAGCGTCAGGATGCGCCGTTCTACCTGCGGCAAGTGCGGGAAAAGTATGTTCATGCTGGAATCCTCGGGCGTAAAGGCGGCCAGATGCCTCTCATGCGGCAGTGACGATCTTCTGTCGGTCAATGAAGAAACGGTCTTTCCTTCGGAAGTAGTTATGGCTCCTTTCTCCTGCAATAGAAAAGAAGCTGAGGAAGAGTACTTAAAGAGCGTAAAACAGGGCAAGCACTCCTACTCGGGACATGAGTATCTTGAGGCGATCACGCCGGCCTATGTTCCGTTCTTCTTCTATGATTACCATACTTTCGGCAACGGTATCCTGAGCGTTGTACCACAGGTTAAAGTACCCAAGAATAGACTGGAAAAGATTATCGCGGTAACGCTCCTGAATGATATCTCGTTTGAAAGGACTTCGTCCGTGGCGACCCCTTATGCGAAGACCTTCAGCAGCGAGATGGCTTGGCAGAGTGTGCCGGCCTGTGCCTGCGAAGCCTTTTCCCAGACAAAGATCGATGAGATCTCTCCATTCCTGAGATCCGGATCCGGAACGGCGAACGCTTCGATCCTGAATCTGAAAGATGCCGTGATCCCTGCGCCCGATCTCTCCGCGAAGGAAATCGAAGACGGCTTCATGCAACGCATCCGCAGCTTTGTGAAGGAGTGCCTCGTAACGGAGAATCTTGCACACTTCACCATCACCTCCTACATCGATAACACGAAGTATGCACCTCCGCTCGGCCAGCTGATCTTCATCCCGATGTGGGTCATGAAGATCGGTAAGAAAGGGCAGTGCCTGACCTGGTATATGAACGCGATCACAGGAAAGAGTTCGGATGTGACGTGGGAGTCGCTCGAAAAGAGTGCGCCGGTCCGGGAAACCGCACCGACACTGAAGACGATGAGCAAGAAAAAGATCAAGGCGTTTACGATCGAGGACTTCGGTCCGGAGGACCGTCCGGTCAATTACAGAACATTCATGATCGATACTGTTGCTTCTTCAATCGTCTCGGAGATGACGCTGAACGAGATGTCTGCGGATAAGAGCCTCCTGCATCTTGAAAAGGTGCAGAGACAGGAGAGAAGAACAGTATCTGCTCCAATCCCTACGCGCGGCTATCAGGCGGATGCGGAAGAAGAGGTTAAGAAGAGCAGGGAGCATGCGATCCCGAGCGCACCGGTCCCGCTTCCGACAGAACACTCCCAGCTTTACATCATGAGAGAAGAAGCGAGAAACCGCTCTATCCGCCGCGGAAAATCACTTCCGAAGACACCGGTCGACCGTAAAGTCGGCAATGAGGATCAGGTGATCCGTGAGGATACTCCGTCCAGTGTGGCCGTCGAGTTCGGCCTCGCAGATCTTCCGGAATACGATCCGGCAGGACCGAATCCCTTCAAAAAATAGCAAAAAGAAAACACCATCTTTGCCGCTCCCGGGGTGCACCCCCATCGGACCCGAACCGGATGGTGTTTTGTTTTCTTGCTTATAAGTGATTACTTCCAGAGACTCTCGCCGTTGGTCTCGATGACTTCCTTGTACCAGTATGCGGAATCCTTAAGGGTTCTCTCCTGAGTCTGGTAGTTAATGTAGACAAGACCGAATCTCGGATCATAGCCGTCAGCCCACTCGAAGTTATCCATGAAGGACCAGTGGATGTAGCCGACCAGCGGGATACCGTCCTCGGAAGCACGGGCGTACTCGCGGATATATCTCTTTAAGAAGTCGATACGCTGCGGATCGTGAACCTTGCCGTCGAGGTGAACGTTATCTGTGCATGCACAGCCGTTCTCGGTGATCATGATCGGAACTCCGTATCTCTCATACATGAATCTGGCGGACCAGTACAGGACCTCCGGAGTGATCGGCCACTTCAGTGCGGTCAAAGGCTCACCGGAAAGTGCTTCATTTCCTTCTGCAGCAGAGAGCTTGCTGAGATCACGCATTGCGGCGTAGATGTTCATGCCGTAGAAATCGAGAGGTGACTGGACGATGTCCCATTCTTCTTCCGTAAAGTCGGAGAAATCTTCGCCGAAGAAATCCTTCGCGCCATCCGGCCACTTTCTGAGGAAGATCGGATCGGACCACCAGGAATTGGAAAGGATATAACCGAAGCTGTCAAAAGCAAAGGTCTTCTTTCTGGCTTCCTCGATCGCCTCGGCGGAATCGTTATCCGGAATAAATGACGGGCCGGTCGGAGCGTAAGCGACCTTGCACGGCTTCTTGCTGTATTTACGGATCGTGCGGACAGATGTGCCGTGGGCGAGAAGTACGTTCTTGGACATCTTAAAGATATCCCTGTCGGAATACTTCAGGAACGGAGCATGAGCACCCGTGTAGCAGCCAAGTCCGATGAAGATCTGTGGTTCGTTGATCGTGAACCAGTAGGAAACACGGTCGGAGAGTGCCTCGACAACCACGCGTGTATATTTCTCGAACCATCCGATGATTTCCGGGTTCATCCATCCGCCGCGCTCGAAGACCGCCTGCGGAAGATCCCAGTGATAAAGTGTGATCATCGGCTCGATGCCGTTCTTCAGAAGTTCATCTACGAGATCGGAATAGAACTGAAGACCCTTCTGATTTACCTCACCGAATCCGTCCGGAATGATGCGCGTCCACGCGATCGAAAAACGGTATGCATTGACACCGATCTCTTTAAGAAGAGCGACATCCTCCTTCATGCGGTGATAGTGGTCACAGGCGACATCTCCTGTCTCGTGATTATGTACCGGAGTATTTCTCCAGTGAGTATATGTATCCCAGATCGACGGGCCCTTGCCATCTTCGTTCCAGGCGCCTTCAACCTGATAGGAAGCGGTGGCGACGCCCCAGATAAAATCCTTAGGTAAAGCCATTGATACTGTCCTCCTTAATGTAGTGAAGTCCGGCGGAAATCCCGAGGCCCCGGACGATTAGTATCCATGTATATCACAGGGGATATACAGCTGCTTTCAGTATAGCTTCGCAGGTAATCCGAGTATATCAAAATAGTGATGGATTTGTCATTCTCAACAAGATGGTTATGGTATAATCATCTTTGGAACGAGGAGAGAGTATGAACATTGCGATTATAACGGATACATATTTCCCGGATATTAATGGCGTGGCATCTTCGATCTATACGCTGGCAATTGCACTGCGTAAGAGAGGACACCGCGTGTATGTTTTTGTGACTTCGGAGAATAATTCTCCTGTCGTACGCAGAGTCGGCAAGAATCCGCCGGTCTTCCGTATTCCCAGTATCCCGATGCTCCTCGTGCGTCCCTATAGAACAACGATGCCGTTTTCGTTCCGTCTGGTACAGATCCTCAAGCGTCTGAAGATCGATATCATCCATACCCAGACGGAGTTCTCGATGGGCCTTGTCGGTCTTTCATCTTCCATGACACTTCATCTTCCGATCGTGCATACGTATCACACGATGCTGGAAGACTATACCCACTATATTCTCGGCGGTAAGGTAACCAAGATCATTACCCCGAACTCGGCAAGATGGTTCAGCAAGAAGTTCTGTAACGTGCCGACCGGACTGATCGTTCCTACGGAGAAGGTAAAGAATGCGCTGAGAAGTTACGGCGTGACCAAGCCGATCTATGTCATTCCGACAGGTATCGATGTCTCTCCGTTTAACCGCGCGAACTTCAAGGAAGAGGATATTGCCGCGCTTCGTCAAAAGTACGGGATAAAGCCGGATGAGAAGATCCTTCTTTCTCTCGGCCGCGTAGCCTTTGAGAAGAGTATCGATAAGATCATCGATGAGGTACCGGCGATCTGTGAGAAACAGAGCAATGTAAGAGTTCTGATCGTTGGTGATGGTCCGGCACTTAACGATCTGAAAGCACAGGCAGAGAAACTCGGTGTCAGTGATAAGGTGATTTTCGCCGGTGCAGCTCCGTATGCCGAGATCGGTAAATACTATCAGCTCGGAAATGCGTTTATCTCCTGTTCTACATCCGAGACACAGGGTCTGACATACTATGAGGCCATGGCTGCCGGACTTCCGGTCATCGCCCGCAAAGACGATGCCGTCAACGAGCTTTTCAAGGATGGTGAGAATGCCCGCCTCTTCCGTGACGAGAACGAGATTCCGGATATCGTGTCGGACATCTTCAGAGATCCGGTGACCGCCGAGCGTTATTCCGAGAGCGCCGAGAAAACAGTTGCGACTTTCTCCGCGGAGACATTTGCGGGAAGAGTCGAGGAAGCTTACATGAATGCGATTGCCCGCCATGTCCGAGAGAAGGCGATCCGCCGTGCAAATGTCGGCAAACTCCATATGTCTCCGAAGTATAAGCAGACGAAGATGGTTCCGCCGGAAGAAGACAGACACTTCCTGAAGAAAGAGGAAGAAGAAGTAAAGAAGAGTGAATCAGGCATGAAGAATGTTATTGTTTCCAATGCGCGTAAGGCCTACCATGCGGCTAACCGCTATGCGCAGCTGATCCGTGTCGGAAAGAAAGCAGGAAAGAAGAAGCAGTAATACTTACTCTTCCTCTTCCGAATCGTCGTCTTCGTGTTTTACGATGGATATTGCGGGGAAAGCACTTGCTTTCTCCGTTTCTTTTTTCTTCTCTTCTTCGCTTGAACCGGCTGCATCTGTGTCCGGGGACAGAAGTCCGTCCGAGTTCAGAAGCTGCGGAACGCTGAAATAGTATCCCTGAAGTAAAGTTACGCCGGCCTGCTCACAAAATCTGACTTGCGACTCGTTTTCGATGCCCTCCGCAACCGTCTTTATGCCGTTGGCGGAAGCGTATCCGACGATGCTTCTGATGAGTGCAGCGCCGCGCTCCTGATCGATATGCGAGGTGATGCTTCTGTTGATCTTGATGACGTCGACCGGAATGTCGGAAAGAAGTACGAAACTTGATGATACGGCGCTCAGATAATCGATGGCGATGTGAATGCCGTGCTTTTTCAGGAACGTCAGATTGTCCTTGACGAGGTAGTTGTCCTCGGCAAAAGCACCTGTGATCTCAACCATGATGCGGTCGGTATCAATTCCGGAGGACTCGACGGAACGGACAAACTCCATGACAGATCTTTCGTTTAATTCCGCCGCGGAGAAGTTGATGCTGAACTTCTGACTCTCGTTGCCCGGAAGCTGTGCATACCGGATCGCCTCTTCGGTCATAAAGATCGTCAGCTGCTGCAGGCAGGAGGTCTTTTCGAGGATCGGAACGAATTCCTCGGCAGTCATTTTCGAACCGTCATCGCGGATCCACTTCGCGAGGATCTCGACACCGACAGGCTCATGGGATCCGGCCTTGTGGATCGTCTGGTAGGAAGCCTGCACCATTCCCTTGGAAATGGCGGACGAGAACTCACTGGCGATGCTGACCGTACCCTTATAGTAATCACGCATCGCATCCGTATAACGGCTGATCTGCTGGTCTTCGAGGAACGAGTAACGGAGCGCGATATTCGCTTTTCTTTCGCCTTCCGTAATGCTATCGCCCGGACGGATCACGGTGAAACCGATACGGTAGGAAACGTATACCGGGATCCCGTCGACCGAGATGGTGACACCATTGAGATTCGATATCGCGGCCAGGATGTTCTCGAGACTTTCTTCGCTGGAATAGTGCAGCACGATAATGGCGTAGTTAAGGTCATTCGTCTTGTACAGCGTAGCGTTCGGATAGGAAGACAGAAGTGTCTTCAGTTCCTCGGAGATTTTCTTAACGATCGAGGAATAAAAGTCGTTTCCGAAAAGACCCTGGATATCACTGTCTTCGTTGAAGGACAGCATCAGGATCGACATGGCGCCGTCGCTCGGGATCTTCACGGAAGGGATACAGTTGAAGTTCGGCAGATCCGTCAGCGGATCGTGTGTCGCGATATGTTCGAAGTGTCTCTCACGCTGGCGGCTGCGGGTGGAGATCACGGAAATAACGATACTGACTGATACATAGATCAGCACACGGATGATCCACGTTCCGCTCTTGTCATTCGAATCGGTCAGCCAGATGATCAGCGGCCCCATGGCCAGGCCTGACAGTGCTGCGAAAAAAATGCTGTAAAGAAGCGGCGCAAAAAGCGCGGTCAGAACGACCGGGATCAGGAGCAGGTTCGAATAGATATTCGGTGTTCCTCCGGTCGCATATACGAGATAGGTGATCGCTACGGCACAGAGCAAAGTAGCCGGGATCAGAAACGGCAGAACAGACTTCCGGGGACGGGATTCAAATGAACTCATACAAACTCTCCTGACGGCATCCTGATATGCGCTGTGCGAAAAGCACTGCGCACGCAGCCGTTCATTTTCAATTATATACCAGAAGTGTAAAAATACTTCCTAGAATTTGACTTTGATTCCCATTTGTTGATAATTGATGGTAGGAAAGTTAGAGGAGGCAGGCATGCGCAAACAATGGTTTCAGTCACTTTTGATGCGCCGGGCAATCATCATACTGATACTGCTCGTGGAGATCTCGTCTTTTATTTTCCTGATCGTGGCCGGAACGACTGTGTCGGAGATCGCCGCGATCGTGTTCCGTGTCATCTCCGTAATCGTAGCGCTCTACGTTATCAGTAAGAATGATAAGGGAGGATACCGTCTGATCTGGGTATTCCTGATCCTGATGTTTCCGATCTTCGGCGGTGTCCTTTATGTATTCCTCAACTCCCAGATGCTCTCGAACCGGTACGCGAAGAATCTCTCCGAAGTCATCGCGGCGACGCAGGATCAGTTCGAATTGCATCCCGATGTGAAGGAAGAACTCCGGGAGCAATTCCCGGTCTATGTCAGAGGTGTGGAATACCTCGAAAACACGCAGAGATTCCCTGTCTATAAGAATACGAATACTCGGTATCTTTCTCCGGGTGAAGCCTTCTGGCCGGTGTTCCTGGAGAAGCTCCGCAGTGCGGAGAAATATATCTTCCTCGAGTACTTCACGATCGGTGAAGGAAAGTTCTGGGATTCCGTTCTCGAGATACTGAAGGAGAAGGCGGCATCGGGTGTTCTGGTACGTATCATGTACGATGATATGGGCTGCTTCCTGAGCCTGCCGTCGGATTATCCGGACTATCTGAAATCACTGGGGATCGAGTGTAAGATCTTTAACCCGTTCCGTCCCTTCTTTACGACCATACAGAATAACCGTGACCACAGAAAGATCACCTCGATCGATGGAAAGATCGCGTTCTGCGGCGGTCTGAATCTGTCGGATGAATACGTTAATGAGAAGGAGAGATTCGGCTACTGGAAGGACTCCGCCGTTATGGTAGAGGGTGAGGCCGCCTGGAGTCTGACATGCTTCTTCCTTCAGATCTGGCAGATCAACCAGGTGACATATGAGGACTTCCGTCAGTTCTATCCCTGGACGGACGAACCCTGCCCGATCAAAAACGACGGATTCGTGCAGCCGTATAACGACATCCCGATCGACCATGAGAGAGTCGGCGAAAGTGTATACATGCACATGATCAATTCCGCGGAGAAGTATCTCTATATCAGTACGCCGTACCTGATCCTTGACGAGGACATGATCTCCGCGCTCTGTCTTTCCGCCAAGAGCGGTGTCGACGTGCGCATCGTCACCCCGAGTAAATACGATAAGTGGATGATCCATCAGGCGACCCGGTGCTACTATAGAGACCTCGTAAAAGCGGGTGTCCGTATCTATGAGTACACGCCCGGCTTCATGCACAGTAAGACCGTCGTAGCCGACGATAAGGTCGCGATCGTCGGTTCCGTCAACTGGGATTACAGAAGCCTGTATCTCCACTTCGAGAGTGCGGTATGGATGTGCGGTACGTCTACAGTCCTCGATGTGAAAAATGACCTTCTGAAATCCTTTGAACAGTCGGATGAAGTCCTTCGCGAAGAACTCAACTTCCGCCGCGGCTGGAGTCTGTTCCGTCTGATCCTCCGTCTCATCGCTCCGATTTTCTAAAGACTGGCTGAATGGACAGGCGTTGCATGTTTTGTTGACGATTATGCCTCGCAAGATACAACAGTTGCGGCAAAACGACTGGTTTCTGCGCCTGTTGCATCGACTGTTGACGAAATCGCCTCGTAAGTGGCAACAGTCGATGCAATGAGTTCTTTCTCCCCGCAATCCGTGATAAAATAAAGATACATTTTCTATTCGCTCGGCATATGCATCCGTACCGCTTAAAGGGGAGGAAGTCACCATGTTGAAGAACGCATATCTCAATAAGAAGCCTGAGAAGGAAATACTGAAAGCCCGCTTGAAAGAGCAGGAAGATCTCCTTTTTGTAAACCAGAATAAGATCAAGGACAATAAGCTGCCGGTCGTCGTGCTCATCGAGGGATGGGGAACGTCCGGCAAGGGTACGCTGATCGGTAATGTCATTACCAATATCGACCCTCGTTTTTACAAGGTCGCGACCTTCGATTCGCCCACTTTCATCGAGAAGAGAAAGCCGTTCCTGACCCGCTATTTCGAGGCGCTTCCGGAGGCCGGCAAATTCCGTTTCTACAACACCGGATGGATGAATGAGATCGTGATGGACCGTCTTGACGGAAGCATGTCCGATTCTCTGTATGAGAAGCGCATCGCGAGCATCCGCAGATTTGAGCGCCAGCTGACCGACAACGGATATCTGGTTCTTAAGTTCTTTATGCACATCACGGAAGACGAGCAGAAGAAGCGTATCGAAAATCTCAAGGATCACGTCGATACGAAGTGGCGTGTCAGTTCCGACGATGTCTGGCAGAACAAGCATTATAAGACCTGTGAGAAGATCTTCGAGAAGTATCTTGAGGATACGAATACATCTGCGGCTCCCTGGTATATCGTCGATGCGAAGTCCGAGAAGTGGACGGAGCTTCAGGTCTTAGAGCGCATGAATGAAGGTATCGATATCGCACTTCAGAATCACTCTCTGGCCGTGCCGCTCCTTCAGAATACTTTCCCGCTCGTGAAGATGCCGAAACTTGCGGATATTCCTCTCGAGGGAAAAACACTTACCGACGAGGAGTATAAGGAGAAACTTGATAAGCTCCAGGAACGTCTTTCTGAACTTCATAACCGTCTGTACAGGAAGAGAGTTCCGCTCATTATCGCTTACGAAGGATGGGATGCAGCAGGTAAGGGCGGCAACATCAAGCGTATCGCCGAGGCGCTCGATCCGAGAGGATACGAAGTGCATCCGATCGCAAGTCCGGAGCCTCACGAGAAAGCACGTCATTATCTGTGGCGTTTCTGGACACGCCTTCCGAAGGACGGACATGTGGCGATCTTCGACAGAACATGGTACGGCCGTGTCATGGTAGAACGTATCGAGGGATTCTGCTCCGAGAACGACTGGAAGCGTGCCTATAACGAGATCAATGAGTTTGAAAAAGAACTCGACGACTGGGGCGCGGTCATCATCAAGTTCTGGGTACAGATCGATAAGGACACGCAGCTCGAAAGATTTACCGATCGTCAGAATACTCCGGAAAAACAGTGGAAGATCACGGAAGAAGACTGGCGAAACAGAGAGAAGTGGGATGTCTATGAAGATGCTATCAATGAGATGATCCAGAAGACTTCGACCAAGTTTGCGCCGTGGCACGTCCTCGAATCCGTCGATAAGAAATATGCACGAATCAAGGCGCTCGAGATCGTCATCAAAGAACTCGAGAAAAAACTGAAGTAACCGGGAAATCCATAGAGAGAAAATAGATCTGTGGCAGAAGAAAGAAGCGTTAAGAATCAGAAAACAAAGATCCTGGTATCAAGAATACTTGTTGGAGTATATGTCTTGTTCGCTGCACTGATCTGTAGTTTATTTGTGATATTCGCATCGGTAAGGACGTATCAGAACGGAGATGACTTACACACCCACGGGAAGCCTGAAGTGCGCACATACGAGGTGAAAGAGGATGTGTTCTATGTATGTGAGCAACATGACTATGACCACGTTTACGGCAAAGAATATGTCAACGGTATTTTCTTTCTTCCCCAAGGAACGAAATACGAGGATGATATCGATTCTATCTCGATGCACATACGTGAATTCGAAAGGATAGATCTGGAAGCATCGACCGTAATACATAACGAATCAGATGGAACCAAGAAAGAACTGGATCGGAAGGAAAAGACGGAGTGGCTTTCAAAGAATTCCGGCAGAGATTCGCTCGAGTTACCAATGATCGGTGTTGATGCTGATTCCGTAAAGGTCGATCTGGAAAAGAACGGATCCGATTATTCTTTTTCCGGAGAATATGAAGGTATCCTGAAAACGGAGCATGTGACGATTTATCGTGTGTCAAATGAAACCACTCAGTTACAGTATAAATTACCCCTGAACATCAGGCGGCTGGTCATTCTGATTCTGATCAGCGTGACTTTCACGGTCTTTCTTATCGTATTCGCTGTAAAGAAGCAGTTTCGGAATTCGTTGATCTGCACAGCTTACGGAGTGTTTGTTCTGTACTTCGTATTCAGGGTCATGGTGGGATAATTCACGAAGTATTTGTCTGAAAAAAGCTGCCGGGGAGAATCCGCGACAGCCTTTTAGTGCTTTTCAATATGAGAAATCCGGGAAATCAGCTTCGTCCGGCTTTGTGCTGTTTCTTGACCTCGTACATCTTCGCGTCAGCGATCCTCAGGTATTCCTCGGAGAAGGAACGGATCGCATCCTTATCCTCGGCAGCTTCTTTCGGAGGGATCTTGATGCAGACGCCGGTACTGACGGAGAGAGGATAGACTTTCTTATCGCGCTGGACACACTTCTCGATATACTCACAAAGAGAGTTCACATAGATCGTGGCTTTCTCTTCGGAATAATCCTTGGCAAGAACAACGAATTCATCACCACCGGTTCGGAGACATACTTCGCCGTGAAGAGCGGCAAGACGCATGCCGTCGGCGATCGTGATCAGACTGTAGTCGCCCTCAGCATGACCGTAGTTATCGTTGGTGAGTTTCAGGTCATCCATGTCGATCATCATGACTCCGATCGGAACACCCTGCTCGCAGCATTCCTTGAAGATCTTCGTGAAGAACATATCATAACCATGACGGTTATAAAGATTTGTCAGCATGTCGCGATTATAGAGGTTTTCCATCCTCTGAAGAGAAATATTCAGTTTATGGCGGATCCTCCAGTTCTCGAGCATCGATCCCAGGTTAACGAGCCAGGACTTCATGAACATCGATTCATGCGCTTCGTTCTGCGGTGACACGATGAGATAACCCATGTAGTACTGCAGGTGATGGATCGAGAAGATGTAATACGGTTTCGGGTCGGCAAGCAGTGACGGCGGAAGAAGATCTTTCTTCCGGAAGGTCTCCTTCTTGACCCGGTCGGGTCCGATAAAGCCGGCAACAACCGTCATCTCCTCATCGATATCAGAGAACCCATCGTTAATGATCCGCTGGTTTTCCCATCCGGGGGCAAGACAAAGGAGCATGTCAGTAAATCCCGAATCGATGGCGGAGTTCTCTGCGATCTCATCGAAACATTCCTCCATAGTCTGCGCGCTGGAGACACTGAGGATCAGGCTGGTCGTGGCCGCGGCAAGATCTGCCACACGGTCGAGCCTGCGGATGTACAGGCTTCGGATATCGTCGATGTTGTAAGTGTTCATGGCCTTACAGCCACAGGACTGGTGCAATAACATTTCGCCCGGGATCTGCAGATTCTTGCCGAGATCCTCTCCGCCCCACATTCTGGTCAGTGCCTTAATGCTCTCGTATCCGGCCTGAGTGAAAGGCTGTGCGGCGGTCGTGATGGACGGGTAACCCTGTTTGGCTTCTTCCAGACCATCGTATCCGGTAACGATGATGTCGCCCGGGACCTCGATGCCGCGTCTGTGGCAGGCATCAACCAGACCGACTGCGGAATAGTCGTTCGCGCAGACGATCGCATCCGGATATTTCTTCCCGCGCTTCTCGTACTCGGGAAGGTAATAGTCCAGTGCGGCATCGCCGCAATCGTGCCAGAGTGTGCCGTAGAAGACCTTGCTTTCATCATACTCGATACCGTTGTCCTCGAGTGCCCTGCGGTAAGCATCGATACGGGTCTTCGTAAAGATACGCTCCTTAAGTCCGGCGAGGTGGCAGATATCCCTGCAGCCGTGCACCTTGATGAGATGATCCACGATATTGTAGAACGAGACGGACTCATTACTGATGACGTTGAAGTAGCGTTCGTCGTACCCGCCGACGTTGATGATCGGGATCTTCACCTCGGAAAGACGCTTGTCCAGATGCTCCAGACAGTAGGGATTATATGGCAGGTCGATACGGATAATTCCGTCGAAATCATCGAGATCGGGAAGCTCGAAGGAGACAATATCACCCTCGTCATAATGCTTATACTGATCGTAGATCTTGTTGCTGAAATAATCACTGAAACTTGCAAAGTAGATGACCTTGATGCCGAGTTCCATGGCGGCCTTACTGATGCCTTCCTGGATGGCATGTGTCATCGGTTCGTAAATGTTCGGCGAAAAAACGGCTACTTTTTTCCTTTTATCCATAATCGGCCTCTTCTGTCTGCACGGATCTTAACGAATGTGCTTCACGTCAAAAGAAAATAATTAGACACACTAATGATACACAGAAAGTGTTGCAAAGTTGTGAACAGTTCACGCATCGGAAGGATTTGGTATAATATGTCCATCAGAAGACGGAATGGGGTTTTGGTGTCTTGGATAGTCCGTATCGCAGAAGAAAAATATTGCTGATCCTGGTGATCCTTCAGTGCATCGCCGCACTCGGGTTTGCCGTGCTTCCGGTAAGAAAACCCAAGGATTCCTTCTCCGTAGGTCTTCAGAAGCCGGTCGGCACTCCGCTCGTGGAACTCAAAAGCAGTGACCCGAAGGATATCCGGTACGGATATGCCGGAAATCTCGCACTCTATCCGGGCGACTATGTGATGACCGTGAAGTATTCCTGCACCTCTTTCGGGAATTCGGTCAGCATCCTTTCTGAGACTCTGGATTCCGAAGGTGTGGGAAGGTCGAGATGGACATATCTTGATCCGCAGACGGATACTGCGCAGATCGCCTTTTCCATTCCGCATACGATAAGGGATATTCAGCTGGCCGTAGACTGTAAAGATACAGAAGGACTCAGGGTGGAATCGCTCCTCGTGGAGAGTGCGGATTCGACGCCGCCGGCAAACGTTCAGAGGGCTGCAAGAGTTGCGTCGTGGTTCTTTCTGTGCATACTTCTGGATATCTTCATCTGGCTTTGTCTCAAGAATCCGGAGAAGTTCAAGATCTATGCTTTATTACTTGGCGTTTCGGCCGTCATGATGATTCCGATGCTTCAGGCGGCGGAGTATCTGCCTTTCGGAGATGACCTGTATTTCCATATCAACCGCATCTTCGGAATACGCGATGGCCTGTCCCGGGGCGTGCCGTGGGTCAAGATCCAGCAGAACTGGTACAACGGCTATGGCTATGCTGTGGGCGTGTATTACGGCGACGCGCTGCTGTACATTCCCGCGGTCTTGAATCTGGCAGGTATCCATATCCACGCATGCTACAAACTCTTTATCTTCCTGATGCATCTTCTGACGGTCTCTTCTGCATATTACTGCTTCAGCAGGATGTACGGAGAAAGGGTCGGCGTCTGCTCGAGTCTCATCTACAGTTTCCTTCTTTTCCGCTGGGTCGATCTTTACCACAGAGCCGCGATCGGAGAATTCTGTGCGATCGCATTTCTGCCGTTCCTGCTTTACGCGATATACCTTCTCTGGAAGGATAACTACAGAAAGTCCGCGATCATGTTCGTCATTGGATTTACCGGTGTTCTCCGGACACATGTGCTTTCCTGCGAACTTTCGATTCTCATGGTCTTCCTGCTTCTGGTCCTGAGCCCGAAGAAGACCTTTGTGAAGCGCCGCATCCTTTCGCTGGTCGTCTCCGCTTTCTGGGTCCTGATCGCGAACCTTTCGTACATCGTCCCGTTCCTCGATGTTGCACTTTCCCGAAGTCTTAACGTCATGAAAAGCACTTCCGACAAAAAGGACGGTTTTCTTAATCAGATCACTTCGCAGAAACTGTCCCTGCTGATCCTTCTTTCGTTTATTCCCGTACTCATTGCACTTCTTTCCGCGATGGTGCACCTGTATAAGAGCAGACTCCTTTCCGCAAAGACGGATTCGGAAGAAAAAGCAAAGGACGCTCCTAAGGATAAAGCGAAAGAGGAAGGCCGCGGGGCAAGTGCTTTTCCGATGGCCGCTACATCCGTTCTTGCCGTGCTGTTCCTGTTTGCAAGTTCTTCGATCTTCCCCTGGAATATCGTGGTCAATATCCCCGTAGTCGGATCGCTGTTTGTCAGTCTCCAGTTCCCGTGGAGATTCCTGACACTCGCGGGGATCCTCGCCGCGGTCCTTGCCTGCGAAGTCCTTTCGAAAGTGGACAGCACCGAACAGAAAGGTCAGATGGTGTGGATCTTAGTGGTCCTTTTCATGATGCTTCCGGGCCTGTTCTACGCAGCGACCGGATACACGTCCCGACTCCTTACAAGCTTTTCTCCGGAGGCCGGTGCTCTGGCATCCCGCTGGAACAGCCAGCATGAGTATCTCATCGAGGACACGAATGTCAGAGATCTTGTTCCGGAGTATACGGCGGACGGGGATGTGCAGATCGTAAACTACAGTAAAGACGGCACCACGGTCGACTTCACATATGAGTCGGTATCCGGCGGTAAGGTAGAACTTCCGGTATTTAATTACCCGTACTATAAGGCGGAAACGGAAAGCGGAGAAGATCTTGAGATTTCCGACGGAAGCAACCACCGTATCTCGGTTACTGTCCCCGGGGGATCGAAGGGTACCGTCCATGTAGCCTTCCATACTCCGGTCATCTGGATCGTATCCCTGATCGTGAGCATCCTCGGAGTAATAGTGCTTTTCGGATCGTATCTTTACGACGGGAAGAAACCCCGCAGAAAAGAAGAGAGAAAAAAGGTTCGCGTTTCCGCATAAACCGCTTGGGAAACGTGATGTCTTGCTTGCAACTTCCTCGGATTTCCATATAATATATGTGTTTAACAAAAGATAAATGGGAGGATGACTTATGATTTCATTACTTGACTCCGGTGCTTATCTTCTGCGCGGCACGGAACTGATTCCGGATAATGCGGAAGCAGCGGCTGCGATCCTCAGCAAGACCGGTAAGAACATCAGCAAAGAGGATGCGAAGAAGGAGACGATCGCTTACGGTATTCTGAAGAGTCATAATACCTCCGACAATATGGAGAAGCTGAAGATCAAGTTCGACAAGCTTACTTCCCACGATATTACTTTCGTCGGTATCATCCAGACCGCACGTGCTTCGGGTCTTACGAAGTTCCCGGTTCCGTATGTACTGACCAACTGCCATAACTCGCTTTGCGCGGTAGGCGGTACCATCAACGAGGATGACCACATGTTCGGTCTTTCCTGCGCCAAGAAGTACGGCGGCGTATATGTACCGCCGCATCAGGCTGTTATCCACCAGTTCGCTCGTGAGATGCTTGCCGGCGGCGGCAGAATGATCCTCGGTTCCGACTCCCACACACGTTACGGTGCACTCGGTACCATGGCGATGGGTGAGGGCGGTCCGGAGCTCGTTAAGCAGCTCCTCAACCAGACATACGACATCAACATGCCGGGTGTTGTTGCAATCTACCTCAAGGGCGCGCCGGTCAAGGGCGTAGGTCCGCAGGACGTGGCCCTCGCCATCATTGGTGCTGTATTTGCTAATGGCTACGTAAAGAATAAGGTCATGGAGTTTGTAGGTCCTGGTGTTGCTTCCCTGTCCACTGACTTCCGTATCGGTGTTGACGTAATGACAACAGAGACCACATGCCTGTCTTCCATCTGGCAGACCGACGACGAGGTCAAGTCTTTCTACGATATCCACGGCCGTTCCGAAGACTATAAGGAACTCAATCCGGGTGAGATCGCTTACTACGATGGCGTTGTCGAGATCGATCTTTCCGCGATCAAGCCGATGATTGCCATGCCGTTCCACCCGAGCAACACTTACACGATCGAAGAACTCAAGGCCAACCTCGACGATATCCTCAACGACGTTGAGAAGCGCGCGAAGGTCTCCCTCGGCGATGCAGTAGATTTCTCCCTCAGAAGCAAGATCAGAAACGGCAAGTTTATGGTCGATCAGGGAATCATCGCAGGCTGCGCCGGCGGTGGATTTGAGAACATCTGCGCAGCAGCGGATATCCTCAAGGGCAAGTACATCGGATCTAACGAGTTTACACTTTCTGTATATCCGGCTTCCATGCCTGTCTACATGGAGCTCGTAAGAAACGGCTGCGCCGCAACCATCATGGAGACCGGTGCCATCATGAAGACCGCTTTCTGCGGACCGTGCTTCGGTGCGGGTGATACTCCGGCAAACAATGCCTTCAGTATCCGTCACTCCACGAGAAACTTCCCGAACCGTGAAGGCTCTAAGCTCCAGAACGGTCAGATCTCTTCCGTTGCGCTCATGGATGCTCGTTCCATCGCAGCAACAGCTGCCAACCAGGGCGAGCTGACAGCAGCAACCGAGTTTGACGGTGAGTTCGGCAAGTACAAGTACTTCTTCGATTCGAAGATCTACGCGAACCGCGTATTCGATTCTAAGGGTGTAGCGGATCCGGAGTATCCGATCCACTTCGGTCCGAACATCAAGGACTGGCCGGCTATGGTCGCTCTTACCGATAACCTCGTTCTGCGCTGCGTATCCGAGATCCACGATCCGGTAACCACAACAGACGAACTGATCCCGTCCGGTGAGACATCTTCCTTCCGTTCCAACCCGCTGGGACTTGCAGAGTTCACACTGAGCCGTAAGGATCCGGAGTACGTAGGACGCGCCAAGGAGATCCAGAAGGTCGAGAAGGCAAG
The DNA here is from genome assembly GCA_947302815.1 of uncultured Clostridia bacterium. GTDB lineage: Bacteria > Bacillota > Clostridia > Saccharofermentanales > Saccharofermentanaceae > Scatonaster. The sequence goes on from CAMYWO010000008.1 coordinate 43,283, forward strand.
AGAAGCAGGCGAGAAGCTCTGCGATCTGTTCCCGGAGATCCACAAGGTCATGCAGACGATCAAGAAGGACTTCCCGGAAGTCCACAAGACAAACACGGGCTTCGGTTCCACGATCTTTGCCGTAAAGCCGGGTGACGGCTCTGCCCGTGAGCAGGCGGCTTCCTGCCAGAAGGTCCTCGGCGGCTGGGCAAACATCGCTAACGAGTATGCTACCAAGCGTTACAGAAGCAACCTCATCAACTGGGGTATGCTGCCGTTCCTGATCGAAGAGGGCGAGCTTCCGTTTAAGAACCTCGACTACATCTTCATCCCGGGCATCAAGGCTGCAGTTGAGAACAAGACAGAAGTCATCAAGGCATACACTGTCGGTGAGAATGGCCTTGCAGAGTTTGACCTGCGTCTCGGTGATCTGACTGACGAAGAGCGTCAGATCATCCTGAAGGGCTGCCTGATCAACTACAACAGAGTATAAGGTGTTTTTATTCAGTATTCAAAGAGGAGCTGTCTCAAACCTATGAGATCAGCTCCTTTTTTGTTATGTAGGCAGTTTGTCGAAAAATAAACTTAACCGTGTCCAAAAAAGATTACCATTTCAGTGTGAGGAGCATATTGATATAAGAGCGAGAAATCTTGCTGTTTTATATCAATGAATTCGGTACCTGATTGATATAAAAAGCCCCAAATCAGCAGTTTTATATCAATTTTGGAAGCCGAATGAGGACAGGCGTTGATATAAAACCTCATAGAAAAGTGCTTTTATATCAATAGAGACTCTGAAAATTGATATAAAAGCACTGTTTTTCTCGAGTTTATATCAATCGCCCCTCCAAAACATTGATATAAGACAACCGTTTTCTGCAATCTTATATCAATCCGGGACGATTTCGGGACGATCCTCACATCAGCCGGCGTAGCGGATCCCGAGGAATGCGTCGTCTACGGGGACGCCGCCGACCTTCCACGTATCATCCTTCTGCATCTCGATAGAAGCGTAACCATATTCGCCGGTCTTGCCCGAGTAAACATTGACGTAGAGCATGTTGCTGTCCGTATCGAAGGCGATGACCTGGATGATGGTCCTGGCCGCGACCTTCAGATCGCCTGCCGGTGCGCCGCTTTTGTCATATGCGGTGAAGACCAGGTCGGTGTTGGTGGCGAGGTAATAAGACGTTTCGTAGTAAAGATCTCCCAGATGCTTAGGCATGCCGCTGCCGTCCGTCAAATCAAAATACGAGAACATGTAGTTGGTTCCCAGATTGCCGAAATACGTGCTCATCTTCACCCGCTGCGGGTCATAGGGGTGATCGTATTCTCCGTTTTCCCAATTGCCGGTAAATGTCCAGGTGCCGTTTTCGTATTTGTATCCTACTTCCTCGATGCCTTCATCGATACCGACCGACATAAAGATGTAGAAAGCGTCCGGTGCTTTCATAAGATAGAAAGAACCGTATTGCGGATAAAATTCGCCCCAGATGCCTTCTTTGACTTCGCATGTTTCGTCGCCGACATGGATAACGACAGAAGTGACGAGAATGGAGTCGTTCGGATTTTCAAACTTCGGCTCGAGAATGATATCCTCTGCCGTACCGTCGCCGTCCATGTCCCACTTCAGCGTGCCGTCAAGGTTGAAGTCCACGAAGTACATCTCCGGAGCATGACCGAAAAACTTGCTGTCAACGCCCTCTTCGATCTGGTCGAACGGGAGTTTCAGTTTCAAATAATCGTCGAAAAGATAAAGTCCGTCATAGGTAAGCGCGAAGTCTCCGGTGCCGTTTTGGACGCCAACTTTCATCCTAAGCAGGTTCTCGTCCGGGATATTATACTTCTGACCGAGGGAGGTGATCTTCTCGGAAAGGATATCGTCGTTCGTGACGATGTCTGAAAGCGAGATCTCTTCGCCTGTCCCGCTCCAGTAAGCCTGCGAGATACATCCATCGTTATCGCTCGAGAGATCTTCGGGGGTCTTGACTATATAAGAGAAGATATACGAATCGTCCCGGTAGATATATGTGTTTGCATAGCACTGATCGTCGTAATATGTATCGGAATTGATCCCGGAGGCTTTCCGCTCTTCGAAACGATTCGTAAGGGCGGCCTCAAGATCGTCATAGAAACTGTCGACTTCCTTGCGGAGTTCCGGGAACTGGTCAGTGGTGAACCTGATCCGGTTGAATTCATAGGTGATGCCGTCCACACGGGTGAAATTGTCGTCGTTGATAAGCTCCGCCAATCCGTATGTCTTCAACTCGACCTGAGAGTGGAGGTTGACCGATTCTTTGATTTCCGGAGCAGGCGAAGTGTCCGATGTTTCATCCGACTCGGTCGTTGACGGTTCAATCATCGAAATGTACGGATCTTCCGTAGTCTCAGTGATCTCCGTGTCCGTCGTTTTCTTCGTCTTCTTTGTTTTCTTAGTCTCCTCAGACTTCCCACAGCCGAAAAGCGCTAACGCCATAGACATGGAAAGAAGAATAGCCAGTGCTTTTTTCATACCCGAACCTCCTGATTGTTCCTTTGTTTAACCATTATTCTCCGCCCGAGTCTTCCTTGCCGAAGTTGTCGTAGAGCCACGACGCGTAGCGCTGGTAGACAGATTCTTTTCCGATCTCGTTATGCGGTTCATGACGCATGCCGTGACGGATATCAATCGTGACCTTGACCTGTCCGGACTCGATGAGCTTGTCATAGATCTCCTGCGGACCTTCGCCGTAATCTCCGACAGGATCTTCGTCACCGGAGATCAGAAGGATCGGCTTGTCCTTCGGGATCGAGCCATACCACGAGTCGGTGTTACAGTCCTTAAGAAGAGTGAAGAGATCGACATATCCGGAGTGGGTGAAGGTGAATGTGCAGAGCGGATCGCTCATGTATTTCTTCACGACTTCCGTATCGTTGGAGATCCAGTCTGCCGGTGTCTGCGGCTTGCTGATCTTCTTCATGTACTGCTTGTTGATGGTTCTGGCCAGCATGGCGGCCGCACGCTTGTCACCGCCGAACAGACGCTGGAACTTCGCAAGGATAGTGAGCGGGCGCAAGAGCTTATTCGACTTCGCAGTGCCTGACAGGATCAGACCCGCACAGTCGTTGCCGTACTGCGCGAACCAGTTTCTCGCGATAAAGGAACCCATCGAGTGTCCGAAGATAATGTAGGGTGTATCTTTATACGTTTCCTTCATGATGCGGTGCAGTTTCTCGACATCTTCGACCAGATGATCGGCGCCTTCTTCGCGTCCGAAGTATCCGTAGATGCCGCCTTCGCCGACAGATCTGCCGTGGCCCATGTGGTCCTCGCCGCAGACGGCATATCCCTTGTCACAGAGATATTCCGCCAGGTCGGTGTAGCGCTCCATGTACTCGCACATGCCGTGCACGATCTGAACGATCCCGCGGACCTGTCCGTCGGGGATCATCTTAAAATATGTGATCAGGGTCTCACCGTCGGACCCCATGAAAGTATCCTGCTGAAAAGGCATATCCTTGCTCCTTCCGGGCACTCTTATATACGTGCGCCTGATAGATTCATTATACATTTCGTTTGACGGGGATTCTATGCTTTTGGAGCGGAAATAGTTTGAAAGACAAATCATTTGATTTCATGAAAAGTTCATCTGAAAATACTTGACGGTCACGTGACCGTGTGATATGATAACCACAATCCGATATGTCGGGGTGCTATGTAACTAGCCTGCCAAAACCCTGAGATGGAGGATAATCCTGCGAAAGGAGGCATCTGAGATGAGTGAGTATCTGCCGGGAACATTGATTGCGGTCTCGAAGGATCACCTGAAGAATACGGATCAGATCCTGGATCCGATGTTCCTGATGGAAGGCATGCAGCTCCGCCAGGTCACCCAGCTTCTGGGGATCGAGGCGCATACGGTGCAGAACTGGGTGAAGCGGGGATTCGTTGACCCGCCGGTCAAGAAGCTGTACAACCGGGACCGGTTTGTGCGGCTGGCGATCCTGAACTATTTCAAAGATGTCTTCTCGCTGGAAGCGATCCTGTCGCTCCTTCGGATGGCGGATCAGGACAGCACGATCTATACCGCGTTCTGCGCACTGCTCTCGGTAGTGCCGCTTGACCCGATCCGGTCAGAGACAAAACTGAACGACATTATTGAGAAGGTCATCGACGCGCAGAAGTTCGACTATAAGCGGACGAGCAGAGAACAGGTCAAGAGACTGCTGACGATTCTTTACACGGCACATCTTTCCATCCTCCTTAAGAAGGAAGCGGAGAGATTATTAGCAGAAGTTTGAGAGGGGAACTTCCCCGTAACGGAAAGGAGAAATCAAGATGAAATTTCTGATGAACTGGTTTGAAGCACTGAATCTGCCGGAGCAGATCTTCGCGTGCATCGCCATCGTGTTCACCGTACTTCTTATCTTCCAGTTTATTCTTCTGCTGATAGGTGCGGCGTCCCACGCGGGCGACATGGACGGTCACGATATGGGCGGCGGTGACGGACACGATTTCGGTCACGGCCACGACCTCGATACCGGTCACGATGTAGGACACGATTTCGGACATGCAGGTCATGACTTCGGTCATGGCGGTCACGCAGATATCGGACACGACTTCGGTCATGGAGACTTCGGCGGAGTACACGCGGATGTATCCCATGACGGTGCTTTTGGAGCAGACGGAGCGGATGCGGAATTTGACGTGACACACGATGGTTCCTACGATTATAATCATGATATGGATGCAGGATCCGGACACGTCGGTGCAGTCGTGCACGATTTTGCAGAAGTACAGGGAAGTGTGGTCATAGATGTCCACAGCGGCGATATCTACCTTGCGGATCAGGCTCCGCATGACCTGATGGTACATGGACCGGATGTCGGCATTCCGGATCAGGATCTGCCGGACGGAAGGACATATGTAGACAGAGCCGACAAGCTTCACGGGTCAGGATTCCGACTCTTTACGATGCAGGGGCTCATCGCCTTCTTCAGCATCTTCGGATGGACAGGTCTTCTGTTCATGAAGGGCGGAGTTCCGGTCTGGGCAGCAGGCATGCTGGCTTTCCTCTGCGGCTTTCTGGCGATGTTCCTTATGGGGCTTGCGCTCTGGGGCATGCAGAAGATCCAGTCGGACGGAACCCTGAATATCCGCTACGCGCTCGGGAAAACGGGTGAGATTTATATCCCGGTTCCGGGAAAGCGCGGGGGCACGGGTAAAGTCATGGTAGAGGTCCAGGACCAGCTACAGGAATTTGAAGCGGTCACGGACGAAGAAGAGAAGATCCCCACCGGAACACACGTAACGGTGATCGGTATTACAAAGGGTACAACACTGATTGTGACCAAACATAACTAACAGGAAGTAGGAGGAAACGAAAATGCCAATGAAATTAATGAATGTATTGTTGGCTGCCATGCCATTTGAGCTGATCTGCTTACTCGTCGTCATTGCTCTTCTGGTATTCACACTGTTCTTGATCTTTCTTTCAAGATACAGAAAATGCCCGTCTGACCGTATCATGGTCATCTATGGTAAGGTTGGTAAGAATGCGGACGGCACCGCACGCTCATCCAAGTGTATTCACGGTGGTGCTGCGTTTGTTTGGCCGATCATTCAGTCGTATCAGTATCTGGACCTGACACCGATCTCGATCTCTGTTGACCTTCGTTCGGCACTGTCCCGTCAGAACATCCGTATCGACGTACCGTCTATCTTTACAGTCGGTATTTCCACAGAGCCGGGTGTCATGCAGAACGCTGCTGAGCGTCTTCTCGGACTGAAGCTCTCCGAGATCCAGGAACTCGCGAAGGACATCATCTTCGGTCAGCTCCGTCTGGTTATCGCTACGATGGACATCGAGGAGATCAACACCGACCGTGACAAGTTCCTCGAGGCTGTATCCAGAAACGTGGAGACAGAGCTTAAGAAGATCGGTCTTAGACTGATCAACGTAAACGTAACGGATATTTCCGATGAGTCCGGATACATCAGCGCTCTTGGTAAAGAGGCTGCTGCTAAGGCTATCAACGACGCGAAGAAGAACGTTGCTGAGAAGGAAAGAGACGGTTCCATCGGTGAGGCTCTCGCCCAGAAGGATCAGAGAATCCAGGTTGCATCTGCAAACTCCATGGCGATCCGCGGTGAGAACGATGCGAAGATCGAAGTTGCCAATTCCGAGGCTGTACGCCGTGAGAAAGCCGCTGAGGCGATGAGACTGGCGATCGCAGCTGAGAAGGTTCAGGCCGCTAAGGCACTCGAAGAAGCGTATGCTGCTGAGAAAGAAGCTGAGCTTTCCCGTTCCGCCCGTGAGAAGGCAACCCTCGAAGCCGACGTTATCGTTAAGGCTGAGATCAATAAGAGAGAAGTCGAGCTCGCTGCCGAGGCAGAAGCTGAGAAGATCAGAAGACGTGCAGCCGGTGAAGCTGACGCTATCTACGCGAAGATGGAAGCTCAGGCTCGTGGTATGCAGGAGATCCTCCAGAAGCAGGCCGCAGGTTTCGAGAAGATCGTTGCCGCTGCCGGCGGTGATGCCAAGAACGCAATGATGCTCATGCTCGCAGACAAGATGGAAGACCTCATGAAGATCCAGGTAGAAGCGATCCGCGACCTGAAGATCGACAAGGTAACTGTTTGGGACAGCGGCAACGGCGGCGCAGGTGCCGACGGAAAAAGCTCCACAGCAAACTTCATCTCGGGCCTCATGAAGAGTGTTCCGCCGATGAACGAGATCTTCGAGATGGCCGGCATGCAGCTGCCTGAGTTCCTCGGCAAGAAGATGGACCCAACAGAAGACGGCAAGGTAGTTCCTGCCGCATCTGCTAAGAACGTTGCTTCCAAGGCGAAGGAAGTGAAGGCAGTCGAGGCTCCGAAGAAGGAAGCCGCTCCTGCTGCAAAAGCACCGGTTGAGGCAGCTCCTGCTGCCCCGGCTCCGGCGGCTGCACCTGAGGCGCCTGCCCAGGCTGCCCCGGCAGCTCCTGCAAATGATCAGGTTGTTCCGTACAACCACGGACCGATCTGGGCGCCGAACTCTCCGATGAGCGAGGACGAGCTGAACTAAGCTGCAACTGACATACTGTCAACAAGATAACTGCCCGTGGGCTGTGAAAGCGGCCCGCGGGCAGTTATATTTTTAGATAAAGAAGTGCGTTGGCGCTGTTGTTCGATTTTTAGACTGCGAAAATACAATCAAAGAGGCAACGAAAGCGACCACACCTGGTATTGCCTCAAGTGTTGAATATTTGAGACTGCAAAATACAACAAAAGAGGCAACGCTTCTCATTTTGAGCTTCGTTGCCTCATCTGTTGGAGATTGAACTGTAGATTATCGAACAAAACAGGCAATGATAGGCGAAGACATCTTTTGTGTTTGACAATCCGTGTTTTTAGTCACAACAGCATGTTCTGACTCATGACAATTCCGAGGATCTTGCTAAATGTGATATCCCGATAGAAACCGGCATTCCAATTCTCGTAAATAAACAGAATGTCCAACCCTTCGCGAAAACCATTTGTAAGGTAAGTGCTGATTTTTCCCCAGGTTTTGATTCGATAAGATTCATCGTCCATCATGCCGAAGTGTTCGATAAAAAAATACCGCCCGGTTTCTTTGCAATAGACGGCAAAATCAACATAGTACATATGATTGCCTATGTGAACTTCAACTTCGTATTTGTAATCCAAATCTAGTGATCGAAGGAGTTGGGCAGTAATCATCTCCGATTTGGAACGGAACAAACGACCATCGAAGGGGTATACTTTGCTAAAACCCTGATCGTTCTTTTCTACTAATTTGTCGAAGGCTTCGCGGGAAAAGTCGAAGCCTTCGGATTTGATGGCTTCTCGATAACTTGAATCCATATACTCATGAAGCCAGGCGTGAGGAGAATCATAATCCAATTCGCCGCGGAATCTTAATCTGGAGATTTCATTTTGGATTTCTTCCCGGCGTCCGGCAGCCTTAACTAAAGCATCTGCTTGTGGTGTTCCTACATCATATTGCATTTTCTTTTTCGAACATGAGGGGTCATGTGGATAAATGCGTACAACTTGAATTTTATTGCCATTCTTCAATCGGTGACCGTAATGAACTTCCGGTATCCTGTCTCGTTCCTTATAAAGAAGGTGCAGACGTTGTTTCCGTAAATATCTTGCTTGGTTATGTAGTTCAGCTGCTATCATATATCCTCCTTGTCTTGTAAACTAAATTATTTGAGCGAGTTTCTTATGACGTTGTAGGAAAAGGATAGCATGGGGATAAGATGCATTTCTTGTAAAAGAAACGACAAATCTCGACAAAACACGCAAGTTTGGTTCTTTCGGGGAGAAAAGCAGCTTTCTTGATCGCCGGTTTATCCGCGGGTACGGAATGAGAAGAGCACCATCAGACGGAGTGTCTCGATCAGGCGGGCACGCGAGCGGGCGTCGACGTGACGGGTCGCCTCGATGATGCGCGACATCTTGACGGCCCAGCTCGAACCCGGACGGAAAATGTTGCTCGCTCCGGAGGAACTGGCGATGTGGTAGAGCATCTCGGTGAAGCTTTCACGGTCTTCGTAAGACTGGTCGATAAGCCACGTGTTGACGGCGTCGATCCTGGCCTTGGCGTTGATGTCCCAGCCGGGCTCATAGCAGAAGTCGTCTTTCTTGATCTCCCAGGTGAATGGGCTGTGCTGCTTGAGCCATACGGCGCGGTTCGTGATGAATCTGGTGCCGGGTGCGCTCTGAAGGAGCATGCCGACAAAGGAGGCGGAGGGGACCAGATGGTGCACCAGATCTCCGATCTTCTTATACTCGTCTGTCTCGTGAAGGTTAAATGGGAAGCCCGGTCCGTCAAAAGAATAGATGCCGAGGATCCTGGACTTGATGGCATCCGCACAGCTTGTGGCCGCATGGATAGCGAGGTTGCCGCCCTTGGAATGCCCTCCGATATAGAGCTTTACCTGCGGCGGGATCTCACGCGCGATATATCCGATGTAGCGCGTGGCCTCCTCCTGCGCGGGGACCGGATACTGATAGGAAAGCTGGAAGTCTTCTTTCCAGCCGATCAGCGAGCCATCCGTGCCGCGGAAGGCGATATAGCAGATGTCGCAGGGAAGCTGGAAACACATCGCCGCAAACTGGATCTGTTCTTTTTCACTCGTTCTGGCGCAAAGGTGCGACACTTTGACATCCTTGTAGCGCGGACTTGTGCGCAGGATGTCGATCATCTTCAAGTTGTTCGGGGTGTCTGCCGCGTACTGGCCGAACAGCGGCATCTCCTTGGATGACGGCATTTCGGACAGAAGCATGGAGTCGGAAAACTTATACGGCCACTCCGCCGTCCAGATGTTGTGAAGCGGGTACTCCCACTGAAAATAGGTCATCTCCGCGAACACGAGCGCGTCGATGTTGTTGAACGGAAATTCGTCAAATGTACGGTTTTCATTCCTGGTGTAATCCAGTATCGTAGCCATGTTTTTACCTCTGCAAAAGCACTTCTCCTCCGTGCTTTCCTTTCCTTGTCCCCACTCGTATTTTACCATGATTGCATGGAAATTCACCTGCCCATCGTGTAGAATAAAGAAAGAAAAGAAGTGCCTGCCGGGATGCCCGCCGGCACTTCTTTACCCCGAAGGAAAGGTCGTCGCATCTTATGAACGGATCGCTGGTCATCTCATATGCATATCCGCTCTGCGCGATGATCTCACTTTTTGTCCTGACGGTGCACTTCTTCAGCAAGCGCCAGCTTCCGGTACAGCGCAACCGCCTGTTTACGGCGGCGATCCTGCTGGCCTGTTCCGATGTGATCCTCGAGACTTTTTCCGCCGTCGTCGTGAATAATTCCGCCTCGGTGCCGCCGGTCCTCGGACATGTCGTTCTGATGATGTTTTATATACTGAGACTGTCGTTCCCGATCCTCATGATCTTCCACGCGATCTCTCTGACGAAGGATCTGAAGGCGAAGAACCTCTGGATGATCCTGCTTCTTGTGATCCCGTCTGCAGTTCTGACGCTGATCATCCTCGCGACTCCGCTTACGGGCAGTTTCTTCAAGTATGAAAACGAGAAATATATTAAGGGCGATCTCTATCCGATCCTTTTTGCGGTCACGCTTTTTGCATCGGTGTTCTCGATCGGCTATGCGCTTGTCCGCCGGAAAAAGCTCAGTGAAAAAGCGTTCCGGATCATCGCGGCATTTTCGATCCTCGGTGCGGGTTCGGTCCTCGTCGAGGTCGCCTGGCCGAAGGGCAATGTATCTTCCGTTGCGATCTCCGCGGCCATGCTGATATCGTATCTTTCTCTTCAGAAGCCCGAGTCCATGATCGATCATCTGACGGGCCTTCTGAATCTCGATGCCATGATGACCTATACCGACGAGCTGATCGCCAGGGAGTCGCGCTACTATGTGATCGTCATGAAGGTCGAGAACATCCGCCGCATCAACTCCATTTTCGGCTATACCATCGGCAGCTTGACGCTCAAGAATGTCGCCGATTACCTGTCTGTCTTCTCGCCGGACCTGCGCGAGAGATCGCGTCTGCGCAAGAATCTTTCCCACTATGAGGGTGTGCATGCGGAGCCGGATGATGCGCTGAAGAAGTCCGTAGGCGATGCCCGCCGCCTGGAGAAGACACTCCCGCCTGCGTGGGCGTTCCGTCTGATGAGTAACCAGTTCGCCGTCGTCAGCACCAGCGAAGAGACGCACGAGAAGATCCTCGATCTCCTGCACCGGAGATTCGAGAATCCGTGGAACATCCGCGGCCTTGAGATCAACCTTCTCCTGACCATCGCAGAGATGACCGAGACAGGTGCTTTTGAAGCGGGATCGGACCTCTACAAGGTCGTCGAGATCGTGCTCCCTGCTGTACCGAAGGGCGACACCGTAACGGTCAGCGAGAGAGAACTCGCCAAGATCGAGCGCCACATCCTTCTCGAAAATTCTCTGGAAAAAGCACTCGCCGAAGAGACTCTGGATGTCCGTTTCCAGCCCGTCCTCAACACCTCGACGGGACGATATACGACGGTCGAAGCGCTCGCGAGATTCACCCACGATGAGTGGGGAGACATCCAGGCTTCGGAGTTCATCCCGATCGCGGAGAAGCGGGGACTGGTCGCACAGATCGATGAGTTCGTCCTGAGAAAATCGTGCGAACTTCTGAAGAGTAATATCGATGTGGAACTGGATTATGTAAGCGTGAATGTTTCGGTGACGGAACTGGCGAATTCGTCGTTCCCGAAGAAAGTGTGCGCGATCCTTGACGAGTACGGCATCCCGTACCGGAAGATCGTGTTCGAGATCACCGAGCAGGCTCTGATGACATCGCTCATCCTGATACTCGAAAACCTTCAGGAACTTGCTTCTCTGGGATTCGGATTCGCACTGGATAACCTGACGCTCGGTAAGGGAGATATCGCGAAACTCGCGGTGCTTCCGTTCTCGATCGTGAAGCTGGACAGATCCGTTCTTGAAGAAGTCGAGACGTCGGCCCGAAGCCGTATCCTTTTCGAGAATACGATCGATGTCTTAAAGAAGATGGAGATCCGCTCTGTCGTGGTCGGCGCGGAGACAACGGCGCAGTCGAAGTGGATCGAGGACTGCAGTCCCGACCAGATCCAGGGTTTCTATTACGCACGTCCGATGGATAAAAACGGGTGCCTGGCATTTATTCAAAGGAATAATGCACAGACACCCAAAAAGCCCGGAAGGGATAATTTTATTATCGTTACCGAGTGAGGATCACATTACGGTTGATGATCGTGTCGCCGCATGCGATCCGGTTTTGTGAAGCAGCAATCAGGCTGCTTCTTTCTTTTCTTCCTTCTTAGCGGCCTTCTTCTCGGATGTTACGGAAGAAGGATCGAGGAAGCGGTAGATGATCGCGGCAAACGCTGCGCCTACGAGCGGAGCCACGATGAAGATCCAGACGTTCTCCAGAGCTTCGCCGCCCTTGAAGAGAGCCGGTCCGATGGATCTTGCCGGGTTAACGGAAGTTCCTGTGAAGCCGATACCGAGAATGTGGACCAGAGTCAGTGTCAGACCGATAACGAGACCGGCGATGTTGCCGTTCTCGATCTTCGAAGTAACACCGAGGATCGCCAGGATAAATACGAATGTCAGCACGCCCTCGATCAGGAAGGACTTTGCAACCTCATCCTGGAAAAGACCGTTTGTACCGAATCCGCTCTCCTCAGGATTGAAGAATGCGCTCAGCAGGAATGCACCTGCGCAGGCACCTACGACCTGGGAAGCCCAGTAAAGGAGCATGTCGGTAAGGGACATCTTCTTGTTGATGAACATCGCCAGGGATACTGCCGGGTTGATGTGGCATCCGGAGATGTTGCCGATAGAATAAGCCATCGCAACGATAACGAGACCGAAAGCAAGAGCAGTAAGTGCATAAGCACCCATTCCGCCTTCAGCGCCGCATCCGGTAACGATTGCGGTTCCGCAGCCGAAGACTACCAGTACAAAAGTACCGATGATCTCAGCAAGATACTTTCTTAAAGAATCCATAATAAAACCTCCTCACGATAAATTCTATTTACCTATGGTATAAGAATAGCACGTAAAAAAGCACATGGGAGTGATATAATCAAACTGTAAAAAAGATATAAAGTGAGGGAAAAGAAATGCTCGAACAGGTCACGATCAATCTCCATAGCAGTATCCGTATCGAAGATGGGAAAGTTCTCTATTTCGATCCATTCCGCATTGCCGAAAGCACTTCTGACGCAGATGTTATTTTCGTGACCCATGATCACTACGATCATTTCTCTCCCGAGGATATTTCGAAGATCATGAAGGATGACACCGTCTTCGTCGCGCCTGCTTCAACAGCGGCGCTGATCCGTAAGACCTTCGCAGTTCCGGATGAGCGGATCGTAGTTGTCGCACCGGGCGATGCGACTGAGGTCCTCGGCATCCCGGTAGAAGCCGTCGCATCCTATAATCCGAACAAGAAATTCCATCCGCAGGCGCAGGGCTGGGTAGGCTTCGTCGTTACCGTCGGCGGACTCCGCTACTATGTCTGCGGCGACATGGACATCACCGAAGAAGGAAAAGCGGTGAAGTGCGATGTGCTTCTTGTCCCGTGCGGAGGTACCTACACGATGGACTATAAGGAAGCGGCCGAGTTCACCGGATACCTCAGCCCGAAATATGTCATTCCGACCCACTACGGAAATCCCGTCGGCGAGAAGGCCTGCGGCAGTGCTTTTGCCAAGGAAATCGCCACAAGGGGGATCGACTCCGTAGTCGTAGTTAAACTCTGAAGGGAACTCTCTCCCGATCCGGTTTCGGATTTGGAAGTGAATCCGGATGAGAAAGAGGCGTATGCGCCCCAACTATTACCTGAGAAGAAAACGGAAAAAAGGAAAATGAATTCTGTAAAAACTGAAAACACCTTCCCGGCGTTCAATGACCGGAAGGCTTTCTATAAGATGCTCTGCAAGCTGGTCCTGCCGATCGTCTTCCAGTACTTCATGTCGGCGCTGGTTTCCGCGTCCGATGCATTTATGCTGGGATTTCTGGACCAGACATCCCTGTCCGCCGTATCGCTCGCGGGGCAGGTGGCCTTCGTGTACTATCTTTTCATCAACACGTTCCTGACCGGTGCGATGGTGCTCGGCGCCCAGTACTGGGGCAAGAAAGAATACACCACTCTCGAGGACGTACTCGGCGTGACCATGCGCTACGTCATGATCATAGGCATGACATTCACGCTGGCGGCGGTCTTCTGCCCGGGCCTTCTGATGCGCGTGTTCACCCGTGATCCCGAACTCATCGAGGGCGGCGTTAAGTACCTGCGCATGGTGGCAGTCGGATACTTCATCATGGGCTTTGTCGACTCGTACCTGTGCTTCATGAAGATCTGTGAGAAGACCATGATGAGCACGATCATTTCGTCGATCGGCGTCGTGATCAACATCATCCTCAACGCACTTCTGATCTTCGGCCTCGGCCCGTTCCCGAAGATGGGGATCGAGGGTGCGGCGCTCGCGACGGTTCTGTCGAGAGTGATCGAGCTCGTGATCGTAGCATTTGCCGTGCTTAAGACCGACTGTGTCAAGCTCCGCGTAAGAAAACTCGTCACGCTGAGTAAGAAATTCATCCATTCGGATTTCTGGAAGTACTCGCTTCCCGTTATGATCAACCAGTTCGGCTGGGGCGGCGGTATGACGATGTATTCCGTCATCATGGGACACCTCGGCTCCGATGCCACAGCGGCAAACTCGATCGCCAGTATCGTCCGTTCCCTGATCGCCAGTGTCTGCTGGGCGCTCGCAACGGGAGCATCGATCATCATCGGAAAGATGCTCGGGGCAGGGGAGCTGGAGATGGCGAAGAAGACCGGAGGCCGTTTCGTGCGCCTGTCGCTCGTGATCGGTGCGGTCTCGGGTCTTGTGATCATGGCGGGTATCCCGCTCGTGCTCATGATGCCGACCGACATGACACCGGTGGCTCACGGATACCTCAAGTGGATGCTCTTCCTTGCGACCTATTACATCATCGGAAACTCCCTGAACTCCACGGTCATCGGCGGAATCTTCCCCGCCGGCGGCGATACGAAGTTCGGTATGATCTGTGACTGCATCACGCTGTGGCTCGTAGTCGTTCCGCTCGGCGCCCTCGCCGCCTTCGTCTGGAATCTCCCGGTCATTGCCGTCGCCGCCATCCTGACGCTCGACGAATTCGTGAAGATCCCCGCGGTCTACTTCCACTACAAGAAGTACAAGTGGGTCAAGAATATCACTAGGGATGAGTAAGCGTATGTCGTGGGCGAGTGCTTTTCGCGATGAATCCACTTAAAATGCATACCCCCGGGGGGTATATCGCCTTTCCCGATAGGATCAAATTGCGAAAAATGGCATTTTAGTCTGACTTTTTCAGGGGCTTGATAGGATCAAAACGAAGAAAAAAAGGTTTTGGTCCTACTTTTGCTTCTGATGTATCACCGAAAAGATGAGGTTCCTGCTCGAAAAGCACTGGATACCCCCTATGCGATAGGATCAAAAAACGTTTCGACCAAGTTTTAATCCTATCGGCTAGCCGAATGGTTGATTCAGGCAAGTGAAAATGTTTTGATTCGGGCGATTTGCGGGCAAAATAGATCCCGCAGATCAGTGATGCTCCAGGATGATCACGTAGAGATGGTCTTTTCCACCATCGAGCGGGGTGATCCTGTTTTCGGCGGTGTAGGTAAATGCATTTCCCGCGTGTCCGCATCCGGAGGATCCTACGGGCATCAGGCCGCAGCCGTATCCGTGATCGAAGTTCATCATCTCCGCAAGAGAGTCGGAGTTTATAAGTTTCCCGCCGAAAAGCGCCCGGTCGAATGCCAGAAGATCGGCAACGCAGGTGTGGATCCCGCCGTCGCCGCGCTCGCGGATGCACTGCTTCGAGTGACCTTTCTCATCGACCATGCCGCTGTCATAGTAGGGCTTAAAACTCAGCGGGACAGCGGTCTCATTTCCCTGTACCATGGAGGTGGTGTGCTTCATGCCGCACGGATCAAAAATATTCTCCTTCAGATAATCGCAGAAGCGCTGCCCTGAAATCTTCTCCACGATCATGGCCAGAAGCTGGTAGTTCGTGTTACAGTACATCATTTTCGATCCGGGCGTAAAATCGAGCGGCGCTGCATACAGGGCGGATAAGAATTCCTCATCCGTGATGCGGTCCGAGAGAAGATCATCCTTTTGCTTCCACTCTCCGGTAAAGCCCCAGAACTTTTCCGGCGTATTCAGGTAATCCGGGATCCCGGACTGCATGTGAAGAAGGTGATAGACGGTGATGTTCTTTCCTTCCTGGTAGTCCGGGAAGAATTTGTCGATCGTGTCATGAAGGGAGATCTTGCCCTTTTCGATGATCTGCATCACGGAAACCGCCGTGATCGTCTTCGAAGTCGATCCGATGTCGTATGTCGTATATGGATTGACGGAGGTCTTCCCGTCGATCTCGAGTGCATCTTCACAGTAAAGAAACAGGACCGCGTCATCGTTTGCGATCAGGTAACTTCCTTTATAAGAGGATTTATCGATGGAGCCGACGCGGAGCGTCTTGATGAGATCTTCGCATTTCGGATCCTCGTTGGTCCAGGTCCGGTTTTCCCCGAGCGTGATCTTCTCAAAGGGATCCGCATTCTCCGCCGTTTTCTTCCGGCAGGAGGTCCCGAAAAGGAGACTGATCGAAAGAAGAAGGGGGAGAGTGCTTTTCGAGATGTGTTTAAGTCGGCCGGCCATGATGTAGAAGGTTTCTCCTGATGTCATTGATGATCTCATTATACCAGTAGTCCGCCTAATCATATGAAAATCATTTGATTTGATTTTTGCAGGAAATGAGAAGAAAAACGTCACTTTTGTCGTTTTCACCATGAAATTTGATTGTAATAAAGGGGATTCTGTTGTAGAATTTTAACTGGTGCGAATATGTGCACAATCTCATTAACAATCCCCGTGTGGGGAAAATATAGGAGGATTTTAACATGGCAGTTAAAGTTGCAATCAATGGTTTTGGTCGTATCGGCCGTCTCGCTTTCCGTCAGATGTTTGGCGCTGAGGGTTACGAAGTAGTTGCTATCAACGACCTCACATCCCCGAAGATGCTTGCTCATCTTCTGAAGTATGACTCCGCTCAGGGTTCCTACGCTCTGAAGGACACCGTTTCCGCTGGTGAAGATTCCATCACAGTTAACGGTAAGACACTGAAGATCTACAAAGAGCCGGATGCTAACAATTGTCCTTGGGGCGAGCTCGGTGTTGACGTAGTTCTCGAGTGCTCCGGTTTCTACACATCTAAGGAGAAGGCACAGGCTCACATCAATGCCGGTGCTAAGAAGGTTGTTATCTCCGCTCCGGCTGGTAACGATCTCCCGACAATCGTTTACAATGTAAACCACACAACTCTGACAGCTGATGACAAGATCATCTCTGCTGCTTCCTGCACAACTAACTGCCTGGCTCCGATGGCTAAGGCTCTCAATGATCTCGCTGGCATCAAGTCCGGTATCATGAGCACCATCCACGCTTACACAGGCGACCAGATGATCCTCGACGGCCCGCAGCGTAAGGGTGACCTCAGAAGATCCCGTGCCGGTGCTATCAACATCGTTCCGAACTCCACAGGTGCTGCTAAGGCTATCGGCCTGGTTATCCCGGAGCTCAACGGTAAGCTCATCGGTTCCGCTCAGCGTGTTCCGACACCGACAGGTTCTACAACAATTCTCGTAGCTACAGTTGAGAAGTCCGTTACTAAGGAAGAGATCAACGCTGCTATGAAGGCTGCTTCCAACGAGTCCTTCGGTTACAACGAGGACGAGATCGTTTCTTCTGATATCGTTGGTTCTACATACGGTTCTATCTTCGATGCTACACAGACAATGGTTGGCGCTGACAACCTCGTTCAGGTAGTATCCTGGTACGACAACGAGAACTCCTACACATCTCAGATGGTTCGTACAATCAAGTACTTCGCAGAGCTCGGCTAATAACCGCACTGCTTAAGAGTTCTTAAGTTAACACGAATTAAAGGGACTGTTCCTTCGGGGACAGTCCTTTTTTCTATGCGAAAAGCACTTGTGCCGTGGCAGCCGTTTTCTATGCGAAAAGCACTTGTGCCGGGGGCAGCGGTTTTCTATATGGAAAGCA